>NZ_JBANLY010000001.1:0-474510 GCF_037046045.1 Rossellomorea sp. LJF3
CTATTCCAATGGCTTTTTGGAGGGAATCAATAACTTAACAAAAGTGATGAAGCGAAACGCATTTGGATTTCGAAGCTTTACGCGTTTTCGAGCTAAAATACTATTAACACATAAGTATAAAAGATTGGGTTCACATATTGGATAAGGGTGAAGCAACATTCACTTCACCCCAACATTTGACGTTGAACCTTTTTATTCAGTGCGTTGCCTTTCATTATTATAAGGAGCAATAAAAACTCTGAAATAAAATATCTTGAATTAAAGATAATTATCGTGTATGATACAACTATAAGGTAATACTATCTCTTAAGGAGTGAAAATAATATGAATTTAAAACCATTAAAAGGGCAGCATCACGTTTCTGCCATTACAGCAAATGCAAAGAAAAATTATGAATTTTATACGAAAACCTTGGGATTAAGATTAGTAAAAAAATCCATCAATCAAGATGACACCTCTGTTTATCACCTATTTTATGCAGATGAAAGAGGGAATCCAGGGACGGACCTTACATTCTTTGAGATTCCACATGCAGGAAACACATATAAAGGAACGAACAGTATTTCTTTGACGGCACTAAGGGTGAACACAGATGACTCTTTGTTCTATTGGAAACAGCGTTTTGAAGAGCATGGTGTCGATCATGATGGTATATCTCATCATACCGGCCGATCTACTTTAAGTTTCCGTGATTTCGAAGGTCAGCGCCTCATGCTAATATCTGATGAAAAGAATGAAGGAGTACCCGGCGGGAAGCCCTGGGATAAGAGTCCGGTTCCAGTTGAACATGGGGTGGTCGGTTTAGGGCCTATCACATTAACCGTCGCTCGTGGGGAGAGCACTGCGGCTGTGTTGAAAGATGTTCTTGGCTTTAAAGAAACTGGAAGCTTTCCTTCGGACATTGAAGGCCAGGCAGATATCCGGGTATTTGAAACAGGGGAAGGCGGAAACGGTGGAGAAGTATATCTGGAAGAAAGAAATGATCTTCCCGTTGAAAGACCTGGGAGAGGAAGTGTTCACCACGTAGCATTCCGGGTTGAAGACGAAACTGAGTTGCAAAAATGGGTGGAGTGGATTACAGAAAACCGCCTGCCGAATTCAGGGTTTGTGGAGCGCTACTATTTCCGTTCCCTTTATTTCCGTGAACCAAATGGAATTCTATTTGAACTTGCAACAGATGGTCCTGGGTTTGAAACGGATGAAGACTTCGATACTTTAGGACAAAATTTATCACTTCCACCGTATTTCGAAGACCAAAGACAATCTATTGAAGCGAAGCTGAAACCATTGGAGACGAAAGAATAAGGAGGACAATTTCTTGAAACATATCTTTAAGCAAGGAAACAATGAACTCCCTACACTTTTATTGCTGCATGGGACTGGTGGGGATGAACGCGATTTACTTCCTCTTGCCGAAATGATTGCGCCGGAAGCCTCTGTTTTAAGTGTGAAAGGGAACGTGGATGAGAATGGAATGGCCCGTTTTTTTGCCCGTCTACGGGAAGGGGTCTTTGATGAAGAGGATTTAGTATTCCGTACGAATGAATTGAAAAAGTTCATTGATGAAAGCGCCAGTGACTATGAATTTGACCGTGGAAATGTGGTAGCCTTGGGCTATTCCAATGGAGCAAACATAGCGGCAAGCATGATATACCATACTAAAGAATCATTGAAAGCTGGTATCCTGTTTCATGCCATGGTACCAAGACGCGGAATCGAACTGCCGGATTTATCTAGTGTCCCGGTCTTTATTGGTGCCGGTAAGCGGGATCCCCTCATTCCCATGAATGAAACTAAGGAACTGGTGGAAAACCTGAAAAAGGCACATTCTCCCGTTACTGAGTTCTGGACAGATGGAGGGCATGAGCTTCGTCGTGAAGAGGTGGATGAAGCGAAGAAATGGTTCAAAAAGAATTTTAAGTGATTCTAGAAAACCTCCGGAAGACAGCTGTCTTCCGGAGGTTTTCTTGTGGACTACATTAGGTCAAATGGTCACAATCATATGATGCGCTTTGAAGACTTTTAACATTTCCATGGTCAAAATTCCCCGCCATTCCGTTTCCGCAACAGGCCATGTTTCTTCGTAGTGCCCAAACCATGACCAAGTGGGCTGCCAGAACCCGTCATGATGTTGCGATTCTAACTCCTTCCTCAATTGTATCTGTATGACATCCTCCAATATCTCATAAAACAGTGATGAAGGTTCACTTGCTACCTGAAGAGGTTTTGCCACATACTCATTCCACCTCTCAGGATCCGTACAAACCGTTTTACGCACATTAGTCGAGAGGATGCTGAATAGAGTGGATTTCGTTTTCCCACTCACTTCATTTAATAACCTTTCGTAACAGAGGAAATCATGCATGTCGATTGGCTCAATTAATTCAGTAAGTTCACTGATCGCCTTCTCCGTCCATTCTTGAAGGCGGGGATGATCGGGTTGAAATCGATGGAAATATCCTACGATTTCTGCATTTGGATTTGCCCAAGTCGTCTGGACGCCGCAATGACCTTTTTCTGTATCGAAATGCCACCATGGAGCGTGAGGCACTGAATTGACCTCTTCAGGGACAGCATTCCAACCTTCCTTTTCTTCATCGTATTCGTTCTGTAAATAATTCATAGCCTTTTGAACGATAGGATGACTGGCGGAAAGTCTTAATTCCTTTGCCTTTTGTAACCCAATGGTGGTAGCAAGTGGAGAGGAACTGTCCAGGCGAAAGTCAGGTTCGATTGACCGGCCGAATCCTCCGTCGTCGTTTTGATAGCAAGATAACTCATGCATGGCTTCGTCCTTACTTCCTTCTTCAAAGTGATAGTTGAATAACTTTTGTTCAAGCGGCCTGGCATTCTGTCGGATAAAATCTTTTGCCTTTTTCCATTGCCCGGGGGAAAGGTTCATATGAAAAACTCCTTATATTAAATAATTGGTTACAGTAATAGATTATCTATTGAGAGGGGGAATCCCTGCTTTTTAAGTGGAAAATTCAGAGGTCCGTCCCTCTAAAAAAATGGATGCCTGATTTTCGGCTGCATCGCTTTTTGAGGGATGTATAATAGAATTATGAAATGGATGTAGGGGGGACTCGAGGGTGATTTCGCTTAAATTGCAAACAGAGTATTATAAGGCATTGGTAGACAAGAGACCGGATTATGAAGGTGTATTTTTCGTCGGAGTGAAAACCACAGGAGTGTTTTGCCGCCCTTCTTGTCCAGCCAGAAAACCGAAATTTGAGAACTGTGAATTCTTTGAGACAGCAGAGCAAGCATTGCTTTCATCTTATCGTCCTTGTAAGAGGTGTAAACCATTATCTCACCCGAATAGTGTATCGGAGGTGGTGAAAATGTTAGTGGAGGCTGTAGAGGAAAATCCGGAAAAGCGTTGGAAGGATAAGGATTTCCAGCATTTATCGGTTGATGCATCCACCGCCCGGCGCCAATTCAAGAAGAGATTTGGCATGACATTTGTAGAATATGCGAGAGCCCGCAGGATGGGGCTGGCCATGAAGGAAATCAGATCTGGTTCCAAAGTCATTGACGCCCAACATGTAACCGGTTATGAATCAGCAAGTGGATTCAGAGATGCTTTTTCAAAAATAATGGGATCTGCCCCGGCTTGCTCCGAACATCATACTGTATTAAAAACAGCGTGGATCGATACCAAACTCGGGCCAATGATCGGGATTTCTGATGAAAAGGCACTATTATTATTAGAATTTGTTGACAGACGAGGCTTGGAACGGGAAGTGGAAAGATTGAGGCATAAAACAAAGTCAGCCATCATCCCGGGCACCTCAGAACCACTTCGCTCCATAGAAAAGGAACTGGACGCTTATTTTAATGGGAACCTGTCAGTGTTTACCACTCCTTTTCATATGAGTGGATCTCCATTCCAAATGAATGTATGGAAGGAGCTAAAAAAAATTCCAATAGGAGAAACAAGATCATATACCGAGGTCGCCCAAAATATTGATCATCCCACTGCCGTACGTGCAGTGGCCAGGGCAAATGGTTGTAACCAGCTCGCCATCATCATACCTTGTCACAGAGTGATCAGGGCAAATGGTGACTTAGCAGGATATGCGGGAGGCCTTAACCGGAAAAAATGGTTGATTGAGCATGAACGGAAGGTGTCAAACAAGAAGGGGCAGGTATAATGATGCACAGCAGATAGTATCTCATATGTGAATGATTTCAATGCTTCCATGAGTAATTAGGTGTTGCAGATTCCGAGAAGAGCTACTAGACTATGAAATAGAGTTCTTACAGAATTGGGAGCAATGTACATATGGGTGTGTTGAGAAAAGCAGTAATTTTAGGATTGGCATCTACCATACAAGGTTTGGCTATGGCAGTATTTTTGTTTCCCCATTTCATCCCTTCCGGTGGTGCAGCAAGTGTGAGTGTGCTATTAAACTATTTACTGCATATCCCGTTTGCCGTTACCTTGTGGGTAATGAACGCATGTTTATTGGGTGCCGCCGTGAAATGGCTGGGGAGAGGAAATGCCTTCTGGACCATGTATTGCGTAACAGTCACATCCTTGTTGGTGGATGCGGCAGCTCCATTGATGACGGGTACTGTTTCATTTGTATTTGTGGATCTTCTCATTGGAAGCATTCTTTTTGGAATCGGCGTTGGAGTCTTATTCAGGATGGGTGCATCCTCCGGGGGCATGGACATTTTAGCCTTGATCATTTCAAAGCTGAAAGGATACTCACCTGGGAAGACGTTATTCGTAATGAATGGTACTGTATTACTGCTAACAGGAATCGTAGTGGATATGAAAATCATTCTATTCGCCATAGCGTGTCAATTCATCGCCACAAGAATCTTAGATATCATCAACAAGTTGGATATCAGGCGAAGCCTTCCACATATCGAAAATGTTTAGATGAAAGGTCCGTCCCTCTGTGAGGGACGGACCTTTCATCTAGGATATTTCTTTGATGATTGATTTGACGGTATGTGTAGGAGAATTTTCAAAGAAAGAGATGTATTGAAACGGTTTGTTTTTGGGCAGGAGGTTTTTCCGTATTTCCTTGGCTGATTTCCCCTCCTGATGAGCTTTCGTGACAGATTCCTGGAGGCGGAGAAGGTAATCCCATTTCTTCTCAAGCAGCTTTCTGCCGTGCTTCAGGTACCCTTGATGAGAACAATACACCTCTTCAAAGGAATACATCAGGACTTTATTTAGGGAACGAATCAGTTCTGGTACCGATTCGAATGAGAAATTAGACGTGGGAGAATGAAATAAATATAAATCGCCGGAGAAGCAAATCCCTTTTTCTTCATCGATCAGGACAATATGATCTTCAGCATGGCCGGGAGTATGGACGATTTGAAACGAATGATGTTCGGTCTCAAATGTAGGCTCTTGAAGAGGCATAGGATGAAACGAAGGGCGGTTATGCCAAAACATGGCCCGGTAGAAGGGCAGTTTGGTACTATGATTGCACTTGTCGATTCCCAGGGGATGAATCCATTGAGGAAGGGAATAAAATCGTTCAATCCAAGCACTATTGCCGGTATGATCTTCATGATGATGGGTGTGGATGATCCGTTTAATAGGAAGCTCTTTGAAAATTGTACGAACTTCGTTTTTCATACTATATGGTCCAGTGTCTACAAGAGCATCATCCACTTGAAAAATATAAACGGGCATTTTTTGACCAAAGGTTTGAACATTTAATTTGAAAGATTGTATCAACGCAGTTACTCCTTACCAATTAGTGTTATAGTACAATATTCGAATAAAATGTGAAAATTCCTGCTTGTATCCACATCTTTTCTAGGGACGGACCTCAAATATCATCTATAACTCGTAAGCTGAAAATGGTAAACTAGAGAAAAAGTAGTTGTTTAATATAGGGGGCAATGTTTTGCAGAAATGTCATGTATGTAAAAAACAATTTCAATGGAAAGAGTTATTATTTTCAATTTGGGCTTCATATAAACCAATTGAGTGCAGTCAATGCGGGAAGAGGCATTCAATCAATTTTGTCTCAAAATTCATTGTTTCCTTTCTGATAATTGTACCTGCTGTAGTATTCGGTCTATTAATTGCACCTTCCCAAGGGCTTTCGAAACCGTTGACATTCGGCCTTATCGTTCTCATGGCGTTTGTTATTTCACTTTTTCTTCCGTTATTTGTTAAATATGAATATAAACAAAGATAGAAATAGAGAGCTGCCTACCATGTCAGCTCTCTTCTTTGAAGATTCACTATTTCTTCTTCATTTCTTTCAACACTTCTTCTAATCGATCAGGATAGTTAGTAAACATTCCTGTCACTCCCCATTCAATCAACCTTTTCATATCTTCTTTTTCAAGGACAGTATAAGGGTGGATAAGAAGATCATGTTCACGTACTTTTTCTACATATGCTTCATCTGTTTTTTTATAACTCATTCCAAGACCAACCGCGTATTCTTCATAATGGTCAAGCTCCTCGTCCGTGATGGTTGCATCATTTTTATAATCAATTAACTGAACAAGAGGGATGTTTGCATTCATTTCATGAACTTTTTGAAGGCTTGCTTCACTAAAAGATTGAATGATCACTTTGCTGGAAGGGCCGTTCTGTCTAGTCAGATTATAGTCTTCCAATATCTTAAGTAATTTTTCCTCCATGCCGGGATATACTTCAGGTGACTTTGTTTCAATGTAATAATGCTTGTTTTTACCGAAATGTTGCAAGACTTCTTCAAGAGTCTGTACTTTAAGGCCGTTATATTCTGACTTGGCCTTATCCGGATACATCTTATTGAACCAGGAACCCGCATCCAATTCTTTGATTTGGTTCAACGTATAATCCTTAACAAGTCCACTACCATTCGTTGTTCGATCAAGTGTTTCGTCGTGCATGGCAATCAACCTGCCATCCTTCGTCATTTGGAGATCAAGTTCAATGTAATCGCCGCCCATTTCGTCACCCAATTGATAGGACGGCAGCGTGTGTTCGGGGGCGTAACCTGATCCCCCTCTGTGGGCTATGTTCAGAAATTTGTTGTCATTCATTGGTGGGTGGCCAGATTGCGCAGAGGCAGTCTGAACCGTACCGGCTCCGATCCCTATAATTGCTGCTGATAAACATATATTTCTAACTAGTGTATTCATTCTACATTCTCCCTTCTGATTTAAGCTCATCTAAAGGATATAAAATGAATGTGAATGGAAATGGAGAGGAATGAAAAGGGTATGTGAAGATTGTATGAATGGAATATGACAGCTGAGGAGAAAGACGCATGTCCAAAGATCGTAGAATAATTTACAACATTAGGAAAACACTATAAGAAAAAGAAAAGGAGCCGTCAGATGGAGAAACAGGATATCAGATTGACTACATCAGAAATCTCCGCTTTGTGGACGACGTACATTAAATCCTCGGCATTGAATTGTTTTTATACTCATTTTCTTACGTACATAAAAGATGAAAGTATTATATCCCTCATTGAAGACAGTTTGAAAACAAACGTTGAAACAATGAGAGAAATCGAGAAGCTATTTGTTTCAGAGGGGTTTCCCATTCCCTCAGGTTTCACGGAGAAGGATGTGGATACGTCTGCACCTCCACTATACACGGATATATTTGCTCTCAGCTTTGTTTATCGGGGAGGACAGGTCACAAGCAGCCACTTTACAACCATCGTAAGTTCTGTTGCCCGTTCCGATGTGTATGACTTTTTCGAGAAGTGCTTGACGAAATCTCTCTCCCTGTATAAACGATCACTTCAATTGATGCTGGAAAAGGGGATTTATGATCGTCCGCCAAAAATAAATTATCCCAAGTCCATTGAATATATTGATCATCAGCCCTCGCTATTGGAAACCTGGCTTGGGGAAACAAGACCTCTTAATGCATTGGAACTAAGCGAATTATTCTTTGTGATTGAGCGGAATTGTATTGGCATCATATTATTGAAGGGGTTCATCCAGACATCCAGGGACAAGGAAGTAAAAGAGTATCTTAAAAAAGGGAAGAAACTAAGTGAAAATCAAATTACAACGTTCAATAACGTACTGGTGAAAGATGATGCCTTTCCCACTTATCCCGTCTCAATGGAAGTGACAGACTCGACTATAGCACCATTTTCGGAAAAACTGATGTTGTTTTTCATTTCATCCTCTAATTCAGTCGGCCTTTCTACCATGTGTCATGCCATCACAATGTCGACGAGAAAGGACTTAGCCGTTCATTACATGCTATTTGTGTCAGAAATCATGAAATATGGGGCGGCTGGTCTCAAGCTTTTAGTTGAGCGCGGATGGATGGAGCAGCCTCCACAGCAGAAAGACCGAAAAGACTTAAGTAATTAAAGAAAAGTATTCTATCTATCATCACAAAATGTTCGGAATTTCTTTTGTTTCTATATGACAAAGAACGTATGGATAGGATAGAATATAAGATACATTAAGGTAAGGCTTCAAAAGCGTTGAGAGTACCATGTGATTGGATCAAAAAATACGGTTTCACTATTATAGAAGATAATAATAGAAGGAAAGCGGTGCTTGATTGATCTCCTGATACATTCCAGGCTTTTGGTAGGTTGTGCTGTTTATAAGGAGAAATGAATGCTAGAATACATCGTACATCAGGGAGTCGGCAAAGAGTATGTGGTTCTCCTCCATGGAATTGGAGGAACCTCAAGTATCTTCTGCAAACAAATGGAAACCTTTAAAAATCATTATAACGTAGTGACGATTCACTTGCCTGGTCATGGGGATTCACCAGGAGTTGATACATATAATGAGCCATTTACAATCAATTTAATTGTTCGTGAGATCGTAAAAGTTTTGGATGAAATTGGGATTGATCAAGCCCACTTTATCGGGATATCTCTTGGTTCAGTGGTTATTCATGAACTGATGCAACAAGTTCCAGATCGGGTGGAAACAGCGGTTCTTGGTGGTTGCATCACTCGCTTTACATTATTGTCAAACACTTTGCTGCAGGCGGGTCATGCGATCAAAGGCATGATTCCATTCATGTGGTTATATAAATTATTCGCATACGTCATGATGCCCAAAAGGAATCATAGGATTTCGAGGAAGTTATTTATTCGGGAAGCAAGGAAAATGAAACGGAAAGATTTTCTGGGGTGGTATCAGCTGACCCCATTTGTGAAATCGACCTATGCCTCTGTGCAGGAAAGGGCCTCACATATTCCGAAACTGTACATTACAGGAAAAGAAGATCATCTGTTTGTCCGTTCGCTTGATGAAGATACAAAAGGAGATCCTTCAGCAAGGAAGGTATTCCTTGACGGCTGCGGACACGTTTGCAATGTAGAAAGGCCGACTGAATTCAATCGGCTGGCACTTGATTTCATTCATAATAAACAGGTCCTTCCACTGCAGAAGGTTCAATAACGTGCATCTCTCATTTCATAATCGAAATGGGAGATTTTTTATGCCTGATTTAGGATTAGAAAGATACGAAGGAATTTATATGAGCGAAAGTAGAGGAATAGGGATGAAAGGTCCGTCCCTAAAGAATGGTGTATAAAAGGCTGAAAGTCATGAATGTAAGAGGTGAAATCAAGGTCCGTCCCTTTAAAGGAGATGGAGGCGTGTTGGGAGAATATAGTATAGATGGGTGAATGTTGGGGGGATTTGAGGGTTTGATTCGTGAAGTTTTGAATTTTAGGTATGAGGATTATCCGTTTGAGTTGTTTTCTGGTTCTCATTTAGCGGCGATCATTCTTTCTGTAGGATGCATGGCGGGGCTATATATTTTTAGGAATCGTCTAAAGGGTGGGGCGAAGAATTGGGTAAAATGGGTGCTGATTATTTTACTCGTAATGAGCGAAGTTTCTTTTCAGTTTTGGTATGGTTTGAATGATCAGTGGGACGTAACGATAAATTTACCTTTTCAATTATGCTCATTGTCTTTGTATCTTTGTACCATCATGCTTATAAGCAACAATTATAGAATTTTTGAAATTAGTTTCTTTTCCAGTATGTCAGGGGCATTTATTGCCATTGTCACACCTGAATTATTTTTTGGCTTTCCCCATTTCCGGTACTTTCAATTCTTTCTGGCCCATTTGTCGATTGTTCTATCATGTTTGTACATGGTGTGGATAGAAGGGTACAGATTGTCATTCGGCTCCCTGATCAGGGCGTTTGCAGCATTGAATGGTATCGCAGTCATAGCGTATGCAGTAAATAAAGCGGTCGGAGCAAATTACATGTTTCTCATGCATAAACCGTATAACGCAAGCCCGATCGATTATTTTGGGGAGTATCCCTGGTATCTTCTTTCACTCGAAGTGGTAAGTCTATTATTATTTTTACTTCTCTATGCTCCTTTTTATCTTTCTAACAAGAATCGGAAAAGTGAAAGGTAAATATATGAAACTTTTCTTTGTCTTCATCCGTCTATTAACATATAAAGCAGGGAGCAGGTTCGATGAATCAACTATTTATCTTAAGTGTAATCGTTTTGGTTTCTTACGGTTTGGGCAGCATCACAGGAGCTTATTATATAGTGAAATGGTTCACTGGAAAGGATATTCGTAAGATCGGAAGCGGCAATGCAGGCGCAACGAATGCGGGAAGAGTGGCAGGGAAGAAAGGGTTTTTACTGACTCTCCTTATAGACGCAGGTAAAGTCTTATTGGCACTATCCTTCACATCGATACTGACGGATGGAGAGGGATATTTGATCTTAAGTTCGATATTGAGCATGCTTGGACACCTGTTTCCCTTTCAACTCGGATTTCACGGAGGGAAGGGGGTTGTAGCCTATTTGGCTTCAGCATTATTTCTCTGTCCGTTAAGTATTGGTGTTTTCGCTATGATGATGGGGGGATCATATATCATCATTAGGAGATACACATTCTCAGGTTTTCTTTCAATGGGTACCATCCCGCTGACAGCTTATGTGATTGAAGGTTCATTCACCATATCTGCAGGCCTTGGGGCTTTATTTATAACTGTCCTATTGTTCCATAACCGATCATTTCACCATTCAGTCGAAACATAGGAGGTACGAGAATGAATAATGATACTTTACAATATAAAATTGCATGCGAAGCGGACGAATTTCAGCAAATATACGAGTTGAATTATCAAACGTTCGTCGAAGAAATTCCTCAGCATGATCAAAATGATACTTGTATGCTGGTGGATAAATTTCATGATCAGAATACATATGTGATCGCAAAAGCGGATAATGAAGTCGTCGGGATGATTGCCGTTAGGTCTAAAAGGCCTTTTTCGTTAGATCAAAAGCTGAGCAATCTGGATGAGTATCTACCTGATCAGGCCGTCCCTTGTGAAGTCAGACTTCTTTCAGTAAAGGAAGCGTATAGGAGTACAAGGGTCTTTTATCAATTATGTGACCGCCTCGTGTCCTATTGTTTGGAGCAGGGATATACTATGGCGCTTATTTCCGGCACGGTACGTCAGCTTAAACTTTATAAGCGGATTGGATTTCTACCGTTTGCTGAACTTGTGGGAAAAGAGGAAGCAAGATTTCAACCTATGTATCTGACACGTGAGAGCTTCGAGAATTCAACAAAAGCGTTTCAGCGCTTAATGATCCGTAAGACGGGTACAATAGCCACCCGGTCTTTTCTGCCAGGTCCAGTTCCCCGTCATGCAAGAGTGGAGGCCGCATTCAAAAGGGACGCAACTTCTCATAGAAGCATCCCCTTTTTACATGAAATGGAAGTAATAAGAAAGAGTTTACGTGATATGACGGGCGCGAATCATGTACAGGTGGCAGTGGGAACGGGAACGTTAGCGAATGATATGGTGGCAGCTCAGTTGAAAAGGATACCGGGAAAAGGTCTGATACTTTCAAATGGAGAATTTGGCAGCAGATTGATGGATCATGGTAAACGGTTCGATTTATCCTATCATACACTCGAAAAGGAGTGGAATGAACACATTACGATGGAAGAAATCGAAACCGTCCTTCAATGTGATCCCGATATAAAGTGGCTGTGGACGGTTCATTGTGAGACATCAACAGGTTATTTATATAAGATAGAAGAAATTCTTTCACTCTGTCAAAAATACCAAGTGGAACTTTGTATCGATGCCTGCAGTTCAGTCGGAACGGTTCCGGTCGATATTAATAAAGTGTTTCTCGCCACCTCGGTAAGTGGAAAAGGACTGGGCTCGTATCCAGGACTCGCCCTGATTTTTCATCGTGAAATAATCGAACCAAGTGCTTCAGTGCCAAGATATCTGGATGTGGGCTTGTATGCATTGAATGGAAGTGTTCCTTATACTCACTCATCAAATCTACTGGGCGCTTTGAAAGAAGCGCTCCGGTTGATTGACTATGTTACCACCTTAAACACCTCTAAACTTGTAAGGCGGGCGTTGATCGATGGAGGGTTTCAAATCCTGGGGGGTGAAGATTATTCCCCCGGTGTGATTACCATTGCACTAAATAGGGAACAGTGTAGTAGACAATTCGGAGAGGCCTGCAAAAGTAGGGGTATCTTATTAAGTTATGAAAGTGAATATTTGATCAAAAGGAATTGGGTGCAGGTGGCACTCATGGGTGAACACAACGAACGAGAGGTTTTGAATGCCATGACAATACTCATCAGAGTTTATAACAAAATGATTGGAACAAAGGTAGTGAAATGAATAGGTTGAAAGATTTCTTTTCGCGTTTTAAGAAAAATAAACTGGTCGGGTTTGCCCTGCTTTCATTATGGATCAAAACCGTTTTGGTCTCATTAATAGGGTTCAATCTCCACGTAGATACTTTTCTGGACATATGGCTCATATTATTGAATCCGGTTGGTTCCATAATGATATTGATCGGATTCAGCTTTTTTTTCTTTAAGAGGATCAAGAAGATCCTGGTCGTCCTTTTTATGGGGATTGCGACCGGTCTCCTTTACGGGGATCTTCTTTACTTTCGATTTTATTCTGATTTCGTAACGGTTCCCATTCTTTTTCAATTTAAGAATGTAGGGGGCATCGGACCCAGTACATTTGAATTGATGAGTCCGTGGGATCTCCTCTTATTGGCTGATATCATCATTGCAGGATGGATGTTGAAGAAGGGCAGCGTGGCTTCTGCCACCTTGTCCCGCAGATGGAAGTTGACCTATGTTGCAATGAGTCTTTCATTATTGGTGCTGACCATTGGAATGGGATTATTGAAATCCCCCTATTTATTTGCCGAGTCCTATGACAGGGAACAAATGGTTAAATCCGTTGGCCCTTATAATTATCATATGTACGACATCGGTATCGCCGCAACGAATCCATTTTCTCATATGCTTGCGAAAAAATCAGATACCAAAGCGTCCTTACAGTATACTCAATCAATGAAGCAGGATCCTTCTGACTTATTCGGGGTCGCTGAGGGGAAAAACCTGATCTTAGTCAGCATGGAGTCCACACAGAACTTCGTTATCAACACTAAAGTGGATGGAGAAGAAATCACACCATTTCTGAATTCCCTGATCAAGGACAGTTTTTACTTCAGTAATATATACGACCAGACGGCTCAAGGAAAAACGTCGGATGCCGAGTTCATGATTGATACCGGGCTATACCCATTATCAAGCGGATCAGCTTTTGTGAGAAAACCGGATAACACCTACGCTAGCCTTCCACACATGCTGAAAAGGAAGAAAGATTACTATGCAGCTGTTTTTCATGGCAATGAGCGGACATTTTGGAACCGAGAAATGATGTATGAGACACTGGGGTACGATCGCTATTTTTCAAAGAGGGACTATACGGTAACAGAGGATAATTCAATTAATTATGGGATAAAGGACATTCCTTTTTTCGAGCAGACAATGGCACATCTTGAGAAGGTCCCACAGCCCTTTTATACACGTCTCATAACGCTGACGAATCACTTCCCTTTTTTGTTGGAAGAAGATGATCAATTCATCGATACAGCTTCTACGGGTGAAGATGTTGTAAACCGCTATGTCACAACGGTCCGCTACGAAGATGAAGCGATAAAAACATTATTTGAAAAGCTTAAGACAAATGGGATGTATAAGAATACGGTTGTGGTCCTTTATGGGGACCATTATGGGATTTCCGAGAAATACGAACCGGGTGTATTTGAGCTACTGGGGCAGAAGGATACCCCCGTCAACCATGCCAAGCTTCAGCAGGTTCCCCTGATCATCCATGTTCCGGGAGAAGAGCCAAGGACGATCGACACCATTGGAGGGGAGATCGATATCCGGGCAACGGTCCTTCATTTGATGGGCATAGACACAAAGAATGCTCTCTCATTTGGTCATAGCCTATTCACACGAAATGAAAATCATCCCGTTATTTTCCGGGATGGGGATTTCATTACAGAAAAATACATTTTCCAGGATAATGTCTGCTACAATAAAAAGAGTGAAGAGTCTGTCAGTGACACCTTGTGCGATCCATTTAAGGATACGGTTAGAAAAGAGTTGAGGATGTCAGATGACATTCTGTATGGTGACTTATTGAGATTCGTGGAATAGGAGCAAACCCCCGGCTGAAGTGGGCGCCGGGGGTTTTTGATATGAAAATAAGGTTCTGAAATGACTGTAATTTAATTATGTAAACAAAACTTGTGCTTCTTTATCATTCACCGTCAGAATGAAGGGGATAGAATCTACCATTGAAACCAATCACGTTGAAATGTATGATATGCAAGGGATCGTCGAGGCTCTTATACTGTCTGCTTATACGTAAGGTGAACAGTCCGGGTGAATAGGTGCCTCTTATATCATCAAACTTAATCCTCTCTGTTATATCTCCATTAATACTATTCATTTCGATGATGGAACAATCTTCGTTGCAATCGATCATATACTCATCCTGTAGCCACTTTTCAAAGTCTTTTTCCGTCGGTCTGTTGAGGATCGTAACAATACTTAGTGCAACGATTACCGCCATGACAAAAAGAAACGTCCATCTTTTGTTCATTGTTCGATTCCTTCTTTCGAAAAATGTTGGAAAATACTGATAAAATCAGTTTATCACAGTTTGCGGGGGAAGGGTGAAAAACACCATAAGAAAAGAGCTTAGTGTCTCAAGCTCATTTCAAAGATTCATAATTAAGGAAGAAGCGGCAGTTTGATTTTTACAACGGTTCCTTTGTTCACTTCACTTTCATATTCAATCATCCCGCCCATTTCACGAATAAGTTTATTTGTCACCATACTTCCCAATCCCGTTCCTTTGGTTTTCGTTGTGTAAAAGGGTAAGCCGATTTTCTTTAACTCATCCTGCGTCATTCCTTTTCCGTTATCTGAGATGCTGATATGAATAGAGCGAGAGAAGGGATCTTCTTTTAGCGTGATTGAAATTTCACCTTGATTCTCGATGGATTCGATTCCATTTTTAATAACGTTCATGATGGCTTGCTTCAAATGGTCCTCATCACCTTTAATATGATGGGAGCCGTTCCGATAAAAAACGATGGAAGTGTTGGAGTAAGCTGCAAAAGGTCTTAACAGATCTACACAATCCCCGATGACATCTTCTATGTTTAACCTTGATAGTTGAAATCCGCTCGGTTTTGCTACGCTCAGGTAGTCAGTGATGATTTTGTTCGTTCGATCCAATTCATTAAGGATGAGGGGAGAGTACCTCTTTAACCTCTTATCCTGTGAATCCTCGCTTAGATGCTGTATGAAACCTCTTACTGTTGCTAGGGGATTTCGGATCTCATGAGCGATTGAAGCCGCCATCTGTCCAACCATATTCAGTTTATCAAGATATACCATTTCTTCAATCTGTTTATTCGTTCGGATCAGGTGCTCGATAATGAACACGAGTGAGAGAAAGGTAAAATAAAAAACAGAAAAATAAATAATATAAAAAGTCAAATGCAGAATTGGAATATAGACGTTAATAATCGTAATGTAGAAAATGGAGTGGATTAGAAAGATAAGTGTGCTTCCTAAAAATTTGTACTGTGTCTTCAATAACATCTTACGAAAGATCATTCCCATCACAAGTGCCAATACTGAAACGGCGATACCCACTGCAACGTAGGGACCTCCGATTAAATAACGGACGATGATGACACACCCGAGCACGATAGACCCTGATAATAATCCTGCATATATCGTTGAAATCAGGATCGCAATCATTCGTAAATCAAAATGGGTGGCCCCAAGCGTTTCAATGGGGTACAACATGCACAAAAGTGCCCCAAACGATCCAACTAACCCATACGTGATTTTATGTTTGAAAATAGAATCCTGTTTTTCTTTAAATGGAAATAGGACATTTGCATTATAAGTAAAAGAAAATAATATCGTAATATTGACCAATAAAGTTTTGATTAAAGTAATCAAAGAAAAGCCCCCAAAACTATTTGACTAAAGGAACACCAAAGGCTCCCTGTCCGTTAACACATGAACATACAAATATTAAAAATACTTTATTTCTCCATATTAGTCAAATTTCAGGGACGGACCTCTAAATCTCTTGGATTTTTAAGTATTCATTTTAAAGAAATGTAGTGTTGAAGCATGTTACAAGCAAGTTTGACTTCGAAAATGTGACTTATTCCAAGGTCCGTCCCTCTCTATAAGCAGGTATTTTAGCAGGGAGGATAGAATATATAGGTTATACAGGCTTTGTTTTCGTGAAGTGGATGAAAAGGGTATGATACATAGTTTTGGGTTGCCAAGTGCATAGGGTAGTTCGGCCGTTCTGTTAGAGTATCACATGAGGAGGAATGATGATGATTGAAGGACAGGTCTTGCAACAACGGCAGCAGCAGGTGAAAATCATGCATAAGAAAATCCCATTGAAGGAAGTGTTGAAGAGAGCGTTCCTGATAACGATAGGAGCTATGATCATGGCTGTCGGTCTTGAGATTTTCCTTGTCCCGAACCAGGTCATTGATGGGGGGATTGTCGGCGTTTCCATTATGCTCTCACACATAACAGGCATTAAACTGGGACTTTTTATCTTTATCTTGAACATCCCCTTTTTCTTCATTGGATATAAACAAATCGGTAAAACCTTCGCATTTTCTACGCTCTATGGCATTATCATTCTTTCGATTTCTACAACCTTCCTACATCCTGTCGCAGCCTTTACACAAGATATTCTGTTGGCATCCTTATTTGGCGGCATCGTTCTCGGCATAGGGGTCGGCATGGTCATCCGATACGGGGGTTCTCTTGACGGCACTGAAATCCTCGCCATTTTATCAAGTAAAAGGCTTCCGTTCTCTGTAGGGGAAATCATCATGTTTGTGAATCTATTCATTTTAGCCAGTGCAGGCTTTGTCTTCAGCTGGGATAGGGCCATGTACTCACTGTTGGCATATTATGTTGCATTTAAACTCATTGATATTACGATAAAAGGACTGGATGAATCTAAATCCGTTTGGATCATCAGTGAGAATTACGATGAAATTGGAGACGCACTCCTTCATCGGTTAGGAAGGGGCGTCACATATTTAAAGGGGGAAGGTGCATTTTCGGGAGATGACAAGAAGGTCATATTCTGTGTCATCACACGACTTGAGGAGGCAAAGTTGAAGGACATCGTGGCTGAGCATGATCCCTCCGCATTTCTGGCGATAGCGGATATCGCAGAGGTAAGAGGGGGACAGTTTAAGAAAAAGGACATCCATTGACCCCAATGATATGAAAGCTGCATGTAAGATGCACAGAATCGGCATTATTCCTGTTCTGTGTTTTTTTATTTGTGAAGTCCCATAAAGCTTGTCCCTATACTTAGTATGCTTTCTGTTTTAGGTTATGTACAAATCCATATTGTCGTCTACTTGTACTTGTAGTACTATTATCTAGATTGCAATAGAGAAATGACTCGTTATTTTTAGATACCGGACATCCGATGATGAACCTTCCGACGAGTCAGCAAAAAATATCATCTTCACTAGAGGAGAACATAATCATGGAACTTGTAATACTGATTAAAGCATTTATTCTCGGTATGGTAGAAGGATTGACGGAGTTTGCTCCAGTATCCTCTACCGGCCATATGATCGTAGTGGACGATCTATGGATCAAATCGAAAGAAGTATTGGGAAAGTATCCTGCCAATACGTTTAAAGTAGTGATTCAACTTGGATCGATTCTTGCGGTAGTCATCGTGTTTCGGGACAGATTCAAGGACTTATTGGGAATGAACTCCCGTAAAGAAGCAAGATCATCAAAATTAAAACTCTCGCATATACTGGTCGGTTTGCTCCCGGCAGTAATCCTTGGTTTACTATTCGAAGACTACATCGATGAACATCTCTTTTCACTAAATACGGTCCTTGCAGGGCTAGCCATAGGTGCGTTCCTTATGATTGCAGCCGACCTGTTCCGGCCAAAGGTACAGGTTGTGGAGACCGTTGATGGGATCACCCACAAGAAAGCGTTGATGATTGGTCTGATACAATGTCTGTCATTGTGGCCGGGCTTTTCTAGGTCTGGTTCTACCATATCAGGTGGCGTATTGCTTGGATTAAGCTACCGTGCAGCATCTGATTTTACCTTTATAATGGCGGTACCGATCATGCTGGGTGCAAGCGCACTTTCCCTGATGAAAAACTGGATGTACTTCAATGCTGAGTTTATGCCTTTTTTACTTGTCGGATTCATCAGCGCATTCCTGTTTGCTTATTTATCGATCCGCTTTTTCTTGAAAGTGATCAATAAAGTCAAGTTAATTCCATTTGCCATTTACCGCCTTATTCTTGTGGGCATTATTTTACTGATTTTTGTATAATGTGTACTTGACAGGTAGAAAATACTCCCATATAATTTCAATAACACTTTTATCAATATGAGAATATACTATACGAAAGCAAAGAAGAGGACATGATTCATTCACTATTTTCTTGATCAGAGAACAGGGTCACCGGCTGAGAGCCCTGAAGAGAATGGAATGAATTACCACCTCGGAGCTATTATGGAGAAGGTCAGTATCCATAATCGGGAAAACCGTTATCTTACTTAAGTGAAGCGTTTTATTATACACTTCGAAATTAGGGTGGAACCACGACCGCACTCGTCCCTTGGTTAGGGATGAGTGCGGTTTTTTATTTAAAATAAGCTGTGCGCTATGAAGAGGACACGAATCATTTCCACTTTCTTACCAGAGAACAGGGTCATCAGGCTGCAAGCCCTGAAGAAAGGGACATGATTTACCACCTTGGAGCTATTATGGGGAAACGAGAGTATCCATAATCGGGAAAACCGTTATCTTACTTGAGCGAAGGACTATAGAACTTTTTGTCCTTCGGAATTAGGGTGGTACCACGACCGCATTCGTCCCTTGGTTAGGGATGGGTGCGGTTTTTTATATACAAAATCTTAAGGAGGAAAAGACATGTCTATTCAATCAGAGGTTGAAAAAAGGAATCACAGGAAATTGGGTCAAGAGCTGGAATTGTTTATCTCCATGGAAGAAGCACCAGGGATGCCGTTTTTTTTACCAAAGGGGATGCTCTTGCGGAATGAGCTGGAGGAATTTTGGAAAAAGGAGCACCTGAAGGCAGGCTATCAGGAAATCAGAACACCAATCATGATGAAACAGGAATTATGGGAGAAGTCAGGTCACTGGGATCATTATCATGAGAATATGTATTTCTCAGAGGTGGATGATCAGAAATATGCCATTAAGCCAATGAGCTGTCCTGGAGCCGTCCTGATTTATAAAAGTAAACGGAGAAGTTACCGGGAACTACCTCTCCGGTATGGGGAGCTTGGGTTGGTCCATCGTCATGAGCTTTCAGGGTCGTTAAGCGGATTATTGAGAGTCCGTTCCTTCACTCAGGATGATGCTCATCTATTTGTAAGGGAAGATCAGATTCGTGCAGAGCTCCATAAAGTTCTCGATCTCATTGACCGTTTCTATGGGAAATTCGGTTTCGAATACAAAGTTGAACTCTCAACTCGCCCGGAAGATTTTATGGGATCAGTTGACTTGTGGAATCAAGCGGAAGGGGACCTTGAAGGAGTATTAGAAGAAAGAGGCGTCGATTATCATATCAATCATGGAGATGGCGCCTTCTACGGACCGAAGATCGACTTTCACATTCTCGATTGTCTGGGTAGAAGCTGGCAGTGTGGAACGGTTCAACTTGATTTTCAAATGCCGGAAAAATTCCAGTGTGAATATATTGGTGAAGATAATCGGGTAGAGAGACCGATCATGATCCATCGGGCCATTTATGGATCGATTGAACGGTTCATGGCCATTATCATTGAGCATTTCGGAGGAGATTTCCCACTTTGGTTGGCTCCCCATCAAGTGAAAATCCTTCCTATATCTGAAGCTCATATCCCATATGCCCAAGAAGTGAAGGCAAAGCTTGAAAGTGAAGGATTCAGGGTGGAACTGGACGATCGCGTTCAGAAAATGGGACTGAAAATCAGGGATGCCGAGATGCAGAAAATTCCCTATATGATGATCGTAGGGGATAAAGAAATCCAGCAACAATCGGTGTCACTCAGAAAAAGGAAGGAAGGTAACGTGGGAGTACTTCAAGTGAGTGATGTTATTCAAAAATTGAAAGAAGAAATGAGATAGCGAAGGAATTCTTTTCAGGTCTTGAAAAGGAAACAATCGAGTAATAACAGAAAACAAAAGAGGTGTTGAAGGTGGAAGTTAGGATCCTGAACCGTTTTGAACCGGAGAGGCTGAATGAAATGAAAGATGTTTACCATTCAGTAGGGTGGCTTAAGCATACAAATGAGGTGATATCCAAAATATTTCTCAGAAGTGATATCGTATCTTTGGCAATTTTAGAAGGGCGTATCGTTGGAGTGGGAAGAGCCCTGACGGATGGTGTCTTCAATGCAACGATTTATGATGTAGTCGTTCACCTTGATTATCAACGCAAGGGGATTGCATCTCTTATAATGAAGGATTTATTGGAGCAACTGTCAGATGTATCTTGTGTGTTATTGATCTCGACTACGGGCAATGAAGCTTTCTATAGAAAACACGGTATGAAAACTTTGAAGACGGGAATGGCAAGGTATCTTAATCCATCCCTTGCAGAGGAATATTTAACATGATCATGGAAAAGAGCCAGCCACTGTGTGACCGGCTCTTTCGCTACATACCTTCAAATCGTATGCGTTTTTCCCTTGGGATCTTCGAGGTTCATTTTTTCTAATTCAAGCCTCATTTTTTGGGTTTCTATGACAAAATTTTCATGTTTGAGTTTTTCAAGTTCGAGTTCATCTTCTATCATTTTTTGTTTCAGCTTGGATTGTTTTTGGAAATGGTCTGTAATGATACCAAGAATGGGTATGGAAAAAATCATGATTACAGCTATGGTTCCAATCATTTCAATCCTCCTCTTTCTCATTTTATGCTCGACTTGTAATAGTTAAATTATAACAAAGTGCGAGATGAAATAGTATAAAATGTGGTAATCATAAGTAGAAATCATTATAAAATATATACGTATGAATCCATGAAAGAGTTTCAAAAAATTGAAAGTAATAGAGTGGAGTTGATCCGTAAATCAGCAAAAAGAGGAAGGGTTATACGTTCCACTTTCTTTGAACAAATGTCAGTAATGTCCCTCGGTATTTTTTAACTGCTGAATTCATGATGGCATAGGTCAGGATCCCGCATAAGGGGATGTTGATCATCATTCCTGTAAAGAAAGCTTTTCCTATTTGCATTCCGACCCCTACTGCATCACCTGTGGAATCAAGCGGAAAGAAGAGATGTCCTACGACAAGATTCAAGTAAAAGAAGAAAGGGAAAGCCCAGATTAAAGAGACCCCGCCAACTAAACCGGCGAACGGGTTTCCTTTGAATATCTTTGCACTGGCTGTAGAAATGACGGGTCCGATGCCAAAGGAAGGCACGAAATTAATTAATAAGCCAACCGTGAATCCTAATGCGATGCTATGGGCATTATCTTTAAGCCGCAATAGTTTTAAAGTCAGGCACTTTAATTCTCTTAGTTTTTTTCTAATCATTTGATCATCACCAATATTATTAGAATGTAATTCCGTTCAATTGTGTTATTATCATCCTTGTTTATAGTATGTCTAATTTTGAGGTTTGTAAATTGAAAATGGACTTTTTTATAGGAATTATTGAACTTTTTTTATTTCACAGCCTTATGAAGATGAATAAAATGGTATTCTAATACTAATAGAATATTTGGCAGAGCGAGGACTAAAAATGAAACTAACGAAAAAGATCCCCAATATGGTGACCTTGGGGAATTTATATTGCGGATTCTTATCCATCGGATTTGCAGCAAACGGGCAATTTAAAAATGCAGCAGTATTAATCATTATTGGCATGATGCTTGACAGTATGGACGGTAGACTTGCGAGAATGCTCAATGCAGACAGTGTTCTTGGGAAGGAATTGGATTCATTGGCGGACATCGTGACATTCGGGGTCGCACCATCATTTCTTGTGTATTATACATACTTTTTTCAATTCGGATTATTAGGGTTCATTGTGGCGGGGGTATTCCCTTTATTCGGTGCATACCGTCTTGCGCGCTTCAACACGAGTCCGCCGAAATCGTCTCTTCATTATTTTGTCGGTGTCCCTATTACGGCTGCTGGTGGGATATTGGCCATTCTGACATTGTTCGGTGACTGGATTCCGAATATCGTGACAACGGTCATTTTTACAGCGATGTGCTTTCTGATGGTGAGCAGGATCAGAATACCGAGTCTGAAAGAAGTTCCGTTACCTAAATATGGAACGATTGTGACGATCTTTATCGGGGCATTATTGTATGTAATCTTCAAAGGGACATATGAAGAATTTCCTTATTTAATTTACATTGCAACTCCATTGTATATTGCTTATCTGGCGTACCGGTTTATAAGAAGATAAGCTTTCTCTTACATTTGAAAGACAGAAGATAGTAAATGAGCCAGGCGATGATTGCCTGGCTCATTTCTGTATTCTACTACATCATCCTGATTACAAGTCCACCAAGTGCCCCTGCAATTACTACCATCCAAGGCGGCAGCTTCCAGAATACAAGCATACTGAACAGAATCGCCGCGAAGGCAAAATCGACAGGTGAGAGGATCGAAGAAGTCCAGATCGGGTGATAGAATGCTGCTATCAGAATCCCGACGACTGCTGCATTCACTCCCATCAATGCGCCTTTTATCTTTGGATTCTGCCTGAGGGAATCCCAGAAAGGCAAGGCCCCTGTAATCAGCAGAAATGCAGGAAGGAAAATGGCCACCGTCGCAAGCAATCCACCTTTCCATCCGTTTATAACAGCCCCAATATAAGCAGCAAAGGTGAAAAGGGGACCCGGAACAGCCTGGGCTGCACCATACCCCGCTAGAAACTGTTCTTCGGTCAGCCAACCTGTCGGAACAAATTCACGTTCCAACAGCGGTAATAGAACATGCCCCCCACCAAAGACCAGGGACCCAGATCTGTAGAAACTATCAAAGAGGGCCACCCATTCCAATGTGGTTGCTTCCCGGATAATCGGAAGAAGAATCAATAATCCAAAGAATATCAATAAGCAAATCACCGCTAACCTGCGGGAAATCGGAATCTTCACTCTTGCTTCCTGATCAGAAGCATGATGTTTATAGAGTAGGAAGCCGATAAGGGCAGACAGAAGGATCACTGCAACTTGGGAGATGGCGGTCTGCCACATCAAAATGATAACCAGAGCGAATAGGGCAATGGCTTTTCTCTTTAAATCCGGCGTCAACTTTTGTGCCATCCCTAAGATCGCATGACCTACAACTGCAACTGCAACGATTTTCAATCCATGTATCCACCCGGCATCCGTCACCCCCATACCCTGAAGGACGAGTGCAAAGAGAACTAATGCCACGACTGAAGGCAGAGTGAATCCGAGAAAAGAAACAATACCTCCAAGGACCCCGGCACGCATAATGCCTATACCCATCCCAACCTGACTGCTTGCCGGTCCAGGCAGGAACTGACAAAGGGCCACGAGATCGGCATAGCTTTTTTCATCCATCCATTTCCTTCTGCGAACATATTCTTCATGAAAATACCCAAGATGGGCAACCGGTCCTCCAAACGAGGTGAATCCAAGTCTGGTTGAAATTACAAGGATTTCCATTAGTGTTTTAAGATTCATTGTTGTTTTCATTGTTATTCACCTTCTTATCAATCTTTAATTTCTTTAAAGAGCTCGAACGCTTTGTTACGGGCCTCAATCAAAACTGCACTTCCTTTATCAGTAATGGAATAATACTTCCTGATTTTCCCGTCTACGTTTTTATCTTCTTTTATCAATAGGCCGTCGGTTTCCATCGAATGCAGGATCGGATACAAAGTACCCGAGCTGATGCTATATCCATGTTCTCTCAGTTCCTCCAGCATCCATGTCCCATAAATGGGCTCTTCTTTGGCATGATGAAGAATGTGAATTTGAATGAAACCGAGGAATAGTTTCCGTAAAACTTTATCTTCCACTTTTAACACCTCCGTTTGATATCGATATGCGATATCGATAATCGAAATCGATTGCTCATACTATAGCATAGGTTTTACGATAATAAAAGAAAGAACACATAGATTTACACAAGTTTAATAAAATTGGCATGAATGACCATTTAATAGTAAAATTCTCAATCTGAGTCATTTTTACTAATCTCACAGGTCTTATTAGACCTTTCTTCACATATTACTCAATCCGGGCATATCTTCTGATTCAGGCCGATATACTTTACAGGTTTAGTTCAATGGTAAAGGAGAGAGGATATGTTCAAAAAGATTAGTATGACGATTTTGGCATTGTTTTTATTCCTGCCATCATGGAGTCAGGCGGGATCGTTCGGAAATGATGATCCTTCAGGGGTCCCGGGACAGTGGTATGTAGGTACGACTCCTTCGTATGTGGCTCCTTCTAAGCAACCGATTCTTTTTGTTCATGGCTTAAACAGCTCTTCCAATACATGGTGGAACGAAAATAATATGTACGAAACCGCCTACCAAAATGGTTATGAAACCGCCTTTATCGACCTGTATCCTACAAAGAATATGTGGGACAACGGCGCGCTCCTGGCGCAAAAAATACGAGAGATTTACAATTACTACGGAGAGAAAGTGGTGGTGGTCGCCCATAGTAAAGGAGGAATCGATACCCAATCGGCTCTCGTTCACTATGGTGCCTTTCCTTATGTTTCAAGAGTGATCACCCTTTCGACACCTCATCACGGCTCCCAATTGGCGGACTTGGCTTATAGCAGCTGGGCGGGTTGGCTTGCTGGTATCCTTGGTAGTAAGAATGATGCCACTTACTCACTGCAAACAGGGTATATGGCATACTTCCGCTCTGATACCGATCAGCATGTAAATGTAAATAAAAATCCAATCTATACATTCGGGGGGACGAAGTGGGGCGGCTTTGGAAGTTCCCTTTACTGGGGAGGATTATATCTTTGGGGGTATGGAAGCAATGACGGAGCCGTTACGGTCAATAGTTCCAGACTACCGTATGCCACTGAGTTGAGGGTGGGGGACTGGAATCATTTCACCATCAAAGAAGGATCCTCCACTTTCAACTTATTCAGGGATTATTTAAATGAAAGCACCGTTAATTCATCAGGTGCAAAGGTCCAAAGCAGTGAGCAATCTTCGTCCTTCCTTACTGACGCGGCCTCGTTCGTCAGAGGCGGAGAAACGAACGGAAATATACAAGAAAAAGTCTTGATTGAAGAGGGAGCTGAATCGGTCACCTTTGATTGGATAAGTAATCGTCCTGCCTCTCGCTTGGCTTTGAAAGATCCCTCAGGGAAAATGTCTACATCCTTTAATGTGAAAAAAGATGACAGTGAATATTTCAATGGGGCTTATCATCACACCATTACGATTCAAAAGCCCGCTACTGGTGAGTGGACCTTGGAATCACACCCCTCATCACCTGAAAAATACCTTATGGTCGTTTCCTTTGACAGTGTATTGAATGATAGCGTAGAAGTGAATATAGTCCAGGATGAAATCATTTTAAATAATAAGGACAAAAAGGTTGATCTGATTCACGATATGACACTGGAATACTATAAAAATGGAAAGTTGAAAGAGCATAATGTGAAAGCAAAAAATGGCTCGTTAAAACTGCCGAAGCTCGGAGAAGGGGTTTATAATATAACCATTGATTTAGATGGGAAAAAGAACAAAAATAAGTTTAATCGAACCATCATCAATACGATATATGTCGATTCAACAGGTAAGGTGTTTGCGCAGTAAAAAGGGAGAATAAGAGTTTAGAGAAGCTGATGATAGTGGGCTTCTCTTTTTTTGTGGAATAAAGGCAAAGAGATACTGAACCATTCGTCTCGCTTAAATAGTTTGACAAAAGTAAACATTTTTTGAAAATGATAGGACTGATTATCTATACACCATTCCGGAACTCGGTCCCAATGTTTCATTTTAATAAAAGGAAAAGGGTTTCGATCTTTTAATCTCTAATTATATGAGGGAGACGAAATATATGAGGAGGAATACATAATGAAGAAGAAACTAATGATTGGTGCTCTTTCAAGTGTATTGGTAGCGTCAGGAATATCCTACACTGCCCCGGGAGTATCGGTTCTTGCGGAAGGTCCAGATTATAAAGGAAACGAGACGATTAAAAACGAGCGTCTTCATAGTTACGAAGAAATGGCGAGCATGTTGCAACATCTGGATCAGAAATCAGATGCTCTATCACTGGAAGTCTTCGGTCAGTCTGTCAAAGGCAGAGATCTTTACCTGGCAAAATTCGGGAACAGTGAGGATAATCCAACAGTCCTTTATTTAACTCAGCAGCACGGAAATGAAACATTGACGACTGAAGGAGCTCTTCAGTTTATCAAGCAGCTGACATCGAACTCAAAAGAAGTGAACGAATTGTTAGAAAACGTGAACATTCTGGTTGTTCCCCGCTTAAATGTAGATGGGGCAGAAGGAGATGTGGATTTTTCGTTGGATGATTATGTGGCGGGCACTCACACACGCTACAATGCGAATGGGGAGGATTTGAATCGTGATCATGTCGATCGAAATCAGCCTGAAACGAGGGCTCTTCATGAAAACGTCCTCCAAGAATATATGCCTGATTACATGATTGACCTTCATCATCAAGGTGCAGAAACCACTCTCGGAGATACAGACGAGCTTGTCTCTGGTTCTATTTTATATCCGACTAATGAAGAAGTAGATCCGGAAATCGTAGAAAAATCAAAGCAGCTTGGTGCAGTCTTATATAACACGGTTGAAAGCCGCGGATTCGGGACCCTCTCTAAATACATTGGCGGTTCCGCTCAAACGATTAGCCGAAATGGACTTGCGGCTGAATACGGGATTGCGACCCTCCTTTTTGAGATGAGGGGTATGGCTGATCACTATAGAGATGATTATGTCCTCGGGCAGAAGAGCAATGGATATCTTATAAAGCAGGCCGTCATTAGTTTAGAGGCGACGGCAAAGGCGATTGCTGATGACTCCATTGAAGAAGTGGATACGTCATTCTGGGATACGCTCCCTGAAAGCTCATATAATCGAAGTGAAAGTGAATAAGGAATGTTAATAGGGTGCACTTCTTTAGAGAAGATGCACCTTTTTAATGGATAGAGTATGAATCATCTGATTACTTCATTCCCTTTCTCTTTTTCCATTCCAAAATACACAGGCCTATACTCTACTATTCATGGTACACTTTACATAAAAAGCATTAGAGGAGTTAAACGTATGTATGAACATTTTGAAGTAAACATAACACCTTTAAATCGTAAGAGAACAGTGCGTGTTTATTTACCGGAGAATTATCATGAAACGGAAACGAAAAGGTACAAAGTACTTTACATGCATGATGGGCAAAATCTTTACCGGGATGAAGATGCTGGATATGGAATGGCATGGAGAATCGGAGAGTATCTAGATAAGGTAAAGATGGATCTTATTGTAGTAGGGATTGACTGCAATGCTGGATTAAAGAGGTTGGACGAATATGGGCCGTGGGAAAGTACGGAAATGACTGATGTGTTTTCAGCAGATCGCACATCGATAGGGGGAGAGGGCAAGGAGTATATCGAATTTATCGTAAATGAATTAAAGCCCCTGATCGATCGTACGTACCGGACGAATCCGGAAGAAACAAGCATGGCTGGAAGTTCAATGGGTGGACTGATATCGACCTATGCTGCGTGCATTTATCCTCATATTTTTAGAAAAGTAGCATCCATTTCATCTGCTTATTGGTTCAATCAATTGGAAATCGAGGAATTGATCAAAGAAAGTGATCTGTCCCAGGTGGAGCGTTTTTACATGGATATCGGAACAAAAGAAAATACAGAAACCATTGATGACTTGACATACATCGATTCAAGCCTGGATGTCTATCGTATACTTAAAGAAAAAGTTCAGGACTGCCGCTTTGAAATAATTGATGGTGCGGAGCACAACGAAATAGCATGGAGAGAAAGAGTCCCGATGATTTTTGAATACTTGTTCAAGGATTAAGGGGGACGGACCTCCAATTTTAGGATAGATGATTGAACGGCCCCTGATGATTGCTATAATAAGGGGAATCAGGTGGGAGAAATTTGGAGGTCCGTCCCTCCAGTAGGAAGGGGTGGTTATATTGGGTGCTTTGTATCTTTCTGGCGGTGGGGATAGTGATCAGACGTTGGCGATTGATAGGGAGTTTGCAGGTGAGTTGACCGGGGGAAAGTCATTATTATATCTGCCGATGGCTATGAATCCGGATGATATTTCGTATGATGCGTGTTATAAGTGGATTAAGAGTGTGTTTGCACCTTGGGGGGTTCAAGACATTACGATGTGGGTGGATCTTGGCGGTAAGACCCTGGATGACCTTAAGAGATACTCTGCTGTGTATATAGGGGGTGGGAACACGTTCAGTTTAATGCATAACATTCTTCAATCAGATTTCCACATTCACTTGTCCGCTTTCAAAGAAGAAGGCGGCATGATTTACGGCGGCAGTGCCGGTGCGATTGTCATGGGCAGTAATATAGCCACGTGCATCCATATGGATGATAATGATGTCCAGCTCAAGACGAGAGATGGATTGTCTTTTCTAAATGACTTTTCGATATGGTGTCATTACGAGGAAGAAAATGAACCGTTGATACATCAATTTATTCAGGCATACCGTAAGCCTATCATAGCCCTGAGTGAAGAGACCGGTCTGAAAATTCAGAGTGGCAAAATGGAAGTACTGGGTACTAAGCCCGCCCATTTTTTTGATAGGAATCTGATGAAACGGGTTTTTGAGCCTGGTCGATCTATTTGAAAGCCGATGAACAATAAGAGAAAGAAGGGGAACCATGAAGCAAAATATTTATGACAATCCTACATTTTTTGAAGGATATATGAATTTGCGCGATTCGAAACTGACCTATAATGATTTCCTTGAACAGCCTGCAATGAAAGAGGCGCTACCAGATCTCAAGGGAAAACGGGTAATGGATCTTGGATGCGGAACCGGCGGGTTGTCGAAATATTGTATTGAAATGGGTGCATCAGCTGTCGTAGGGGTGGATATTTCTGAAAAGATGATTTCCAGGGCTTTATTAGAAAATAAAGACGAAAATATTACATACGTCTGCAGTCCGATTGAAGACCTATCCTTTCAATCAGAACCTTTTGACTTGATTGTAAGTTCATTGGCGATCCATTATATCGAAGACTATGAATCTTTGATCCGTAAGCTCCATTCCATTTTAAAGCCGGGGGGATTGTTGATCTACTCAACTGAGCACCCAGTCGTAACCGCACGGAAGGACATGAAAAATTGGTGGGAAAATGCAGATGGGGAGCGGCTGCACTGGGCACTTGATCATTACCGGGAAGAAGGGAAACGGGAACAGCATTGGTATGTAGACGGAGTGATTAAGTATCACAGGACAATACCTACCTTGGTTAATGGGCTTACTGGTCATGGTTTCATGTTGGAAAAAATGGTGGAGCCCCTGCCGACTAAGGAAGGGATTGATCTAATGCCGAGTTTGAAAAATGAAGAACGAAGACCATCATTTCTTATTATGATATCAAGGAAAACAGCCTGAGCGCCTAATCTAAATTTATGTTAGGAATCTCATATACATACAAAAAAAGGACTTCAGCTTATGATGTCCTTTTTCATGTTTATAGAAGCCATTAATGTGCTTCTACTGCTTTATTAAGTGTTTGATAGACTTTTATTGTTGAAATATTAATTCCCATTTGAACGAATTCGATACTCATCTCGGGGCGCATTCCTGATAAAATCGGTTCAATTCCAAGTAATTTAAGGCTGTCAATCAGTTTCATGACCCCTTGTTGAAATAATGGATTCACTTCATACACACCGGAAAGGTCAATGATCAATTGTTGTATGGAAAGCTTTTTGCACTCGAGCAGTACATGCTCTGCCATCATTTCTCCACGAACTTCATCGACTTGACCTATTAAAGGCAGTACAGCCAGGTCCGAGAATATGGGGACGACCGGTGTAGATAAGGACAGATATTTTTCTTCCGAGATCTTCAACTGCTCATCTGCATATTCACTATACGCTTCACAAAAAGCGGAAATCATGGTGGTGAAGGATTCGTCGATATCGTGTGTAATCTGCAAAAGGATTTCTTTCGTCAGAGTGTCATCATGATGAAGGACTACATCTTCTAATACCACTTTTTTATACAGAGAAACTTTACTTATTGACATATTGAGAGGGATTCCTTGACCGCAAGCAAGTCTTCCAACCTCTTTTCCCCAATCCCTTGAATGAGTCTCAAAGCTTTTTCCTTTCAGTAATCCATTGCCAATGAGTTCAATCAGTTGAACAAAATATGGCAGACTGTCATTTCTTCTTTCTTCGACATATAGGTCGGGGTACGATGTTGCAAGTTCAGAGAAAATCGAGTTAGCGATTTCCCATTTTCTTTCAATCAATTGATCCCCTATGGAAGTGGTGATTGTATGGTGAGTCATATTCATCCTCCAGTTGAATCTTTTTCCTTTAGTATAGAGTATTATTCATATTTAGTATAGGAGAATAATAGTATACCAGGTATATTGACAAAGAAGTGGATTTTCCCTTATAATTTCAATAATTTAAAATATTTCCAATTAAAACGAAACAATCAGGGGATTGCATAAATCTGCTATATTCAGAAATCCCATTACTGAAAATTCGTTAAGATTGGAATCGTACAATGCAGATAACTGAGGTGGTGACTCTCGTCCTTAAGATTCAGTTCTTTTAGGAGGAGGGTTTTTTATATTATTCAAAGGAGTGGTTTGAAATGAATACCGTATTAATTGATGTCCCTGCAGTGATCGAAACAGAAAGGCTGGAACTAAGGATGCCTCAGCCGGGTGACGGTCATGCAGTCAATGCAGCGATCAAGGCTTCCTTATCTGAGTTACAGCCGTGGCTGGGTTTCGCCAGAAGTAACCCCTCTGTTGAAGAAACGGAGACGAACACCCGTGAAGCGTACGCCAAGTTCATTACCAGGGAAAGCCTAAGGTATTTGATCTTTTTGAAAGATACCAATGAATTCGTCGGTTCAACAGGTTTTCACAATATCGATTGGAGTGTTCCGAAATTCGAAATCGGGTATTGGATTGACACCCGAATGAGTGGAAATGGATATATGGTCGAAGCGGTCGGGAAATTAACCGAATTCGCTCTGAATGGATTGAATGGAAAAAGAGTCGAGATAAGATGTGAATCGACGAATGACAAAAGCAGGGCGATTCCTGAAAGACTCGGCTATGAATTGGAGGGGATCCTTCGAAATGAAGACCTGTCAGTCGATGGAGAACGATTAACCGATACATGCGTGTATGGGAAAGTATCCTGAAGCTAGAATGGCATGATGGAATCCACTTGCCAATGCATGGCCCGGTCTATAGAATGATAATGTAATAATTTCCAATTTTTCTAAAAGGAGGTTTTCTTTTGCTTCGGTACATTTGTGAAACATGTGGAGTTCAGTATGAAAAAACGTCAGAAATCCCAGAGCATTGTATGATTTGTGAGGAAGAGAGGCAATATGTCAGCACCACCGGTCAATCCTGGACCACATTGGAAAACATGAGGGCTGAATCTTTCAGGAATAAGATCATTCTGGAAGAAACTGGTCTATACAGTGTGAAAACTTCCCCGGATTTCGCGATCGGACAGACCGCTTATCTCGTTCAACACGAAGGATTCAACCTACTATGGGACTGCATTTCATATCTTGATGAAGAAACAATAAGTGAGATCAATAGATTGGGAGGATTGGACGCCATCGCATTATCCCATCCCCATTATTATTCTACTCAAGTAGAATGGGCGGAAGTTTTCGGCGTGCCCATCTATATTCACGAGGATGACCGGAAATGGGTGATGAGGAAAAGTGATCACATCGTTTATTGGTCAGGTGAATCAATTCATTTACATAGCGGGCTTACCATCCATCGACTTGGTGGGCACTTCAAAGGGGGTGCCGTCCTGGAGTGGGAATCAGGTTTCAATGGTAAAGGCATTCTTCTTACAGGGGACATTATCCAGGTAGTGGCAGACCGGGAGTGGGTCAGCTTTATGTACAGTTACCCAAACCTTATTCCCCTTCCGGCTGCAAAAGTAAAAGAGATCGCTTCAAAAGTGAATGAAATGAAGTTTGCCCGTTTGTATAATGCCTTCCACCGGATTGTTAAGGAAAATGCGCATGAAAGAGTGCAGGAGTCAGCCCAGCGTTACGTAAGTGCCTTGGAAGGTACATGGTTTGAGACATGAGATTAAACCGATTTTGAATGGGTTGCTTCACTGTGAGGATGCATCTGTTAAATGGGCTGATTTAAAAAACCATTAATAGGAGCGGATAAGAGGTAATGAGGTATATAAAGTGATTAAAGCGGACTGAACATAAAACAACCAGTTTTCTTCAAAATAACTGGTTGTTTTATTCCGTTCATTTCATGTAACCGGCCAATCTTTTTTCAACATACTGTAGGTCACAAGGTCTTCATAATGATTATATAACCACTGTCCATCCCGTGTGATACCTTCTTTTGTAAATCCTAAACGTATGGGAATCCCTATGCTTTTCTCATTGTTGACGGCACATTGGATTTCCACCCTGTTAAGATCCATTTCGTTAAATAAGTATTTTATAAGGGAAGAAACGGCACGTGTGATGATTCCATTTCCTTGTGCTTCTTCAGTAAGGAGATATCCAATGCTCGTACTTCGGGTTTTCCAATCGATATAATGCAACCCGATCATACCGACTAATCTCCCATGATAACGTATCCCAGCATCGAATCCGTTGTTATCAGCGTAATTCCGGATCCAGATAGGGATGACCGGCTCTAAATCCTCTGGTGATCGGCGTTTATCTACCCACAGAAGCCACTGACGAAGATGATCCCGGTTCGAATCAATCAGCTCGTATAATTCCTCCTTATGGTGTTGTTGAAATAGCTCGATTGAAATCTCTTTATCTACTGTAAATGAAAACATGGGAACATCTCCTTAATAATATTTAGAAGATTATACCATATTTATGGTGTTGATTCGTTTATATAAGAATAAAACTTATGAATATAAAGGGGATTTATTTTATAATAGAAGAAAATAGTTGAAGGAGGTGGTGACATGGTAATGAAATCGATCTTGCCAGAGTCCCAAGCGTCTCATGCAAAGCCTATTATTAGAAAGGCGACACTTTGCATGGGATGGTATCTAATTTGATCGCCCTGAAAGTTCATTTCTAGTAAGTCGGCTTTGCACCTTATTGACTGAATTCAGATAGAAGATAAGGAGCTGACTGAAATGAAATATGTAAAAGCGGAAAGCGTGTTACCTCAATCATTAGTGAAAGAGATCCAAAAGTATGTACAGGGGGAAACCCTCTATATACCAAAACCGAAAGCGGAATACCGAAAGTGGGGGAGCCGTTCCGGAAGCAGAAGGATCATTGATGAACGAAATGATGAAATCAAAGCGGCTTTCTCAAATGGAAAGTCGATTCATGAATTAGCCGGTGAATATCACCTTTCAAGTGAAACGATCAAGAAAATCGTTTACAAAAAGCACTGAGTTGTATCAGTGCTTTTTTCAGTGTATATATTGATTCTAAATGAAACTCTCCATATGAGGAAAGCATAAAAGGGTATATAGTATATGAGAGAGCACATGCGTATCTGCATGGCTGAAAAGAGTGCAAAATGTTTTAGATTTAGGAGCGATAACGATGGATCCATTTATTCGAAATGATCAATACAATTTCATCAAGTATCAAACACAGGCGCTGATTAACGGGTATTCAACGGTAAATGATCTTGGTGTTCTCCAAGCTTTGAGGGGACTCGTGCACGATAAGGTGATGAATTTATTTGAAAATCTATCCCCACTGCAGCAAAAGGAACTCCAATCGATTATTACTATCCGGGATACAGAGCAAGCAGAGGACTTTTTGATTGGACTAAAGTCATTCGTGATCCCATTTCCTGCATTAAGTGATTCTGCAGTGAAAAAATTATTCCCTAAGGTAAAAAAGTTAAAAACACCTGCATTGGATGAAATAGAGTTAACAGATATTTCCTATCTAGGCTGGAATGATTATGGTCAGGAACGGAAATATATTGTTGCAGAATCTGACGGGAAGTTAAGAGGCTTCAAAGGGACGTTTAAAAACAGTAGTAAGAAAGGGCTTTGTACGATATGCAACACGTTTGGAAGCATAGGGTTTTACCTTTCGGAATCCAAAACGTCTGCTCATGGAACCTTTGTAAAGAAGGGAAATTATATTTGTCAGGACAGTGATGAATGTAATGAAAAGCTGAAAGATAAAGAGAAATTGGATGATTTCATCCAAAGGATCAATCATTGAGACAGCATACGCCGGGCAAAGTCCCCGGCGTATTTTTTTACCTTTATACTATATTACGGAATTCCAATTCTTCTCAACACTTATAAATCCCTTGAAACATTCCCATACTTTAAGTAGTATAGATAAGTAGAAAATTGTAGAGTTTCGAAATGAGGGTTTTAAATGGAAAAGAAATCCATATATGGATTAACATTAGATCAACTGACAACCTGGCTTATTGAAAACGGACAAAAGAAATTCCGTGCGGCTCAAGTGTGGGATTGGTTATATAAAAAGAGAGTGACAAACTTTGCGGATATGAAGAATTTGAACGCTGACTGTGTACAGCTACTGGACGATCACTTCTATCTTCATACGCTCACACAGGAGGTTAAACAGGAATCGAAGGACGGTACAATCAAATTCTTGTTCAAACTTGATGATGGGAATCTGATCGAGACGGTTCTGATGCGTTTCAACTATGGCCTGAGTGTGTGTGTCACGACACAGGTAGGCTGTAACATCGGTTGTACATTCTGTGCAAGTGGACTCTTGAAGAAGAACCGTGATTTATCAAGCGGCGAGATTGTCGAACAGATTATGAATGTTCAACATCATCTCGATGAAGCGGGGAACGGGGAACGTGTCAGTCACATCGTCGTGATGGGGATTGGTGAACCGTTCGATAACTACGATAATATGATGGACTTCTTCCGTGTCGTGAATGATCAGAAGGGCCTTTCCATCGGAGCGCGCCATATTACCGTTTCCACAAGCGGGCTGGCTGATAAGATTTACAAATTTGCCGATGAGAATATTCAAATCAACCTGGCCGTATCTCTTCACGCACCAAACAACGAATTGCGTACAAGGATCATGAAGATCAACCGTGCGTATCCGCTTGAGAAGTTAATGCCGGCGATTGATTACTATTTAGAAAAAACAAATCGACGCATCACGTTTGAATATATCTTGTTGAGTGATGTAAATGATCATAAGGAAGAAGCCGTTCAGTTGGCGAAACTGTTGAAGAATAAGCGTCACCTTTCATACGTCAACCTGATTCCTTACAATCCCGTTGACGAACACAATCAATATCAACGTAGTACGAAAGAAGCGATCGTTGAATTCTATGGTACCTTACTGGAACATGGCATCAACTGTGGTGTACGTGTGGAGCAGGGTACAGATATCGACGCAGCCTGTGGTCAGTTGAGAAGTAAGCAAATCAAGAAGGATAAAGTAAAATCGTAATATTTATAAATGGAGCACATGAATTCCTGAGTGGGATTTATGTGCTTTTTTTGTTATGAATGACTGTTTAGATGTTTCTATAATTTTCGTTCTATAATTATTGAATTTATCATTCAGTAATTATAGAATATACATAGAAAGAAATTTTTGGAAAAGAGGTGCTTGAATATGGACGTGCTTCATATGACCAGTCGAAAGAGAGAAACATACGAGGTGAGAATCGAATCATCCCTGCTATGGGAGTGTGCTTTAGGGATTGCGGCCGTCACCAACACCAGGCTCATTGATACGTTGGAAAAACCCAAAGCATCATGGGACAAGTTAAAAAAGTCTATATCCCGACCCCTGATCAGGGATTTGAAGTTTGTAGAAAAGAATAATACCTGGAAATCCCTTCTCCTGTTATTGCATCAAAGAGAATTTGGAACTTTACAAGAGTTCAGCTCGTATATGGATGATTTGGAGGACGAAGAAGTAAAATACCACTGCATTCCTTACATAGGGCCAAAATATCAACAACTTCGAAAGCTAGCATCAAAGGGGGATGTGGCATCACGGAACAAATTAAAGGAACAGACGGATGATAACCCATATTATCCAGGCTATATTGAATTCATCTGCACTACAAATGTCCAGAACCTTAAGAAGCACCTAATGAATGTAATGACGAGATGGTATAAAGAAGTGATTTTACCTGAACAAGAGACACTATCTGGAATATTGACAAGGGATAGACAGTCTAAGGTAGAGATGAGTAAAAAGCTTAATCCTGAGGCTTTGGTGGAATGGGCCACCGGGGGTATCAACTATTTGCCCGAGCCGGCTGTCCACACAGTACTGCTTATTCCACAGTCGATTTACCGTCCTTGGAACGTTGAAGGGGATGTTGAAGGAGTAAAGGTGTTTTATTATCCTGTAGCCAACGAAAGTATCTATCCGGAAGATAAGAATATGCCAAGCTATTTTCTCGTCCAGAAGCATAAGGCGCTAGGGGATGAAGCCCGCTTACGAATGGTAAAATTCTTGAAGGATTCAGAAAGGACTCTCCAGGAAATCACCAATGAACTGGACATGGGGAAATCCACCGTCCACCACCATTTGAAAATTCTCAGGTCCGCTAGGCTCGTCGAAATACGGGATGGGAAGTATCGCCTGAAAGAGAATGCTGTTCAATCTTTATCGAATGAATTGAATCACTATTTATCAGAGGAATAAAGGGGTGTCCAGAATGGGAGAGCGTGCGGTCAAGCTGAGTCAATTGGCAGATTTCCCGCCTTTAAAGAATAATTATCCTGTTTTCAGGTTTATGGGTGGAAATCTGATTTCATTTTTCGGAGATCAGATCTATTTAATTGCCATTCCACTTATGGTTTTATCTATAACGGGTTCACCTGTGAGCATGGGGATTGTAGCGGCACTTGAAAGATTACCGATTCTGTTGCAGCCTTTCGCGGGTGTTTTGTCCGATCAATTCAACCGGAAGCGTCTGCTGCTTTTATGCGATTTAGGACGGTGCATACTTGTCGGGATCATTGGGATTCTATTTATTAAGGGTGCTCTGGAGATGTGGATGGTATATCCCGTGGTGTTTGGTATTGGATCACTAAGTCAAATCTATAATACTTCTCAATTTGCTTCAGTTCCAGGTCTGGTGAGAAGAGAAGACCTTCAAGCCGTGAATTCACTGAATTCCGGGGTGTTTAATTTAGCCGTTTTTTAAGCACCGGGTATAGGTGGGTTGATCATTTCTTTTTTAAATCCAGGATATGCCCTGTTGGTGAACAGCGTCAGCTTTCTCGTCTCATTTCTTGCCATTGCGAGTCTCAGGATGAAGAGGAATGGGAGAGATTCATCAAGAGCTTCCATATGGGGGGAGATCAGAGAGGGATTTGAATTCGTTCTAAAGACCAAAGCGATTTTGTACACAAACCTTGCCATGGTATCTTCCGTATTCGGAACAACATTGTTCCTCACATTAATAGTGTTTCACTTGAAAGATTCCGTGAATATGAATACGGTTATGATAGGCTGGTTGTTATCAGCTGGCGGAGTGGGTGCCATTATAGGTGCGGTGACGTCTAACTTCTTTAGGAAATGGTTTTCTTATAGAAGCATATTATTTACGGCCTCTGTGGTTGGCGGACTTTCGATTCTATCTTTCGGGTTGATGGAATCGTATTTCTGGCTCGTGATCATGAACGCAGTAGGGACATTTTGTGCTTCGGTGATGAGTCCCTGCATCATTACGATCCGACAAACGCGGGCCCCCGATCACTTATTGGGGAGGGTGCAGGCCACTAGCCGTCTCATGACGTGGGTACTCATGCCCGTCGCCGCATTCCTGGCAGGGATACTGGCAGAAGCAATGGGAACCAACCTCACCATCGTGCTTGCCGGCGCGATCTCGACACTCGCCTCCATCCCCTATCTGCATCATAGCTTGAAAGATTAGTAGAGGGACGGACCTCATAACTTCAATATGGTAGGATGGAAGTAGCATAGTATTGATATAGAAATGAAGATTTTATTCGCTATGAAATAACTGGGAGCAATCACAACTTAGAAAGGGGAAAAGGGGATGCAATCAAATCACCACGACATCACCATCATCGGAGCAGGAGTAAGCAGTATTTTTCTTGCTTATACCTTGATGAACCACGATGAACATGTTTCCATCCACATGATTGATCTTGGCAAGGAACTGCGTGAACGTACATGCGGTTTAGATGAGGGAGGAATCTGTACATGTGATGGTATGTGCAGTAAATACATAGGGTTTGCAGGTCTTGGGAAATCAGAGGGCAAATTTAATTATACAAATGATTTTGGCGGGGAACTTGGCAGGAAAATTGGACAGCAAAACACACTTGAGTTGATGAGGGAAGTAGACAATATTCTCTGCGAATTTGGCGGTGATACCATTCACTCATATAGTACGAAAAATGAGAAGCTTTCAAGTAGGGGCATTGAGTCAGGATTGAAGGTTCTTTCCACGGAGGTCCGTCATTTAGGAACACTTCTTTCGAGCGAGATTTTCGAGAATATGTATGAAGTGCTGAAAACCCGTGTAACCTTCAGTTTTGAAACCCGTGTCGAGACCATATCAAAAAGGGGCGGGGCCTTTCATTTAGAATCGACAAGCGGTCAATTCACCTCAGAAAAATTGGTGATCGGCACAGGAATGAGTGGAAGCAAATGGCTCAAGGAACAAGCCGCATCCCTTGGACTATTTCCGGGCAAGACGCGCCTGGATATGGGGATTCGCGTAGAAATGAAAGGTGACCAGCTTCAATCGATTCTACAAGATACGTTTGAAACGAAGCTGCAGATCGAAAGAGATTCTTTCAGTGCCACAACCTATTGTATGAATCCACAAGGAAGGATTATCCGAAAGCACCAGCATGGATTAGTGATGCCGGACGGACAAAATGCCCGTGAAGAGGATACACCGAGTGCGAACCTGAACTTCAGCTTATTCGTTCCGCGTTATTTCCAATCCCATGATGAGGCAATGAAGAATGCAGAAGACATCATAGGTGGAATCAATCAGGGTCGGGGGAGGATTGTCGTTCAGAGATTGAAGGACTTTAAACTTCATAGACCTACTGAATCGTTGGAGGGGAATTTGATAGGTCCGTCCCTCAATGCAGAATGCGGAAATGTGCGAGAAGAGGTTCCGGAATTGTATGGGAAGGCGCTTATTGAGTTTTTAGGTTGTCTGGAAACCCTTATTGGTGAACCGATCCACCCTGATACGCTTCTGTACGGGTTGGATGCGAAATTTCATGAACCTAAATTACCGACGGAGGAGAACTTTGAAACGGATATATCAAATCTTTTTCTGGTTGGTGATTGTTCTGGAGAAACTCATTCCCTGTCACAGGCAGCAGCAAGCGGTGTATACTTAGGAAAATACTTCAGTAAATAGACTTGCAAAAAATGGTTAATTTAGAATAATTTGAAACCTTTTTGTCTGTGTTTTCGTATTAGAAAATAAGAACAGGCAGAAAGGTTTTTTTGGGTTAGGATATTTTCGGATGATGAAGGGAGGTAGCTGAATGTATCACTATTATAATCTTTTGTTAACGATCATCATCCTCATCGTTGGAACCGGGGTGGCATTTTTCATTGACCAATTCAGTAAACATCTAGAGAAGTGGATCCCTCCAAAATTATTATCCCTTACGGTCATCGTAATTCTCTTTACACTGATGACTTCCGCTACGGTGATGATCAGTACATTAACTGGGTTTAGGCTGATGGATACGGCGTTCATTTCAAGTCTTTGCTTTTTTGCCCTGGGATGGTTTACCAATATTTCAAAAAGGGCTGGAATCAACCAGGCATCAACGGCCGCTAAGTTCATTACGAATAACCAATTTAAGTATGACTATGAATCTGCAAGTACTTCTAATAAAAGTCCTTATTTGATTGCAAGTTTGCTGTTTCTTGCATTAAGCTGGGGGATTTCATTTTATTTGGCATATCATTAACAATGATGAGGGGGGATTACGTTGTCTGACTGGGGTGTTTTGTTTCTCTTAATTGTGATCATTATGACCATCTTAGCCATGACCAACATTTTGGTCATAAAGATTTCAGGTAAAAATAAAAAGAAGAGAATTTGGTCAGGAATCATCTGTATATTGCTCACACCTGTGGTTTTTTTCTTGACCGGTTTATCGGTAAGTCCATTCGATCCATATGGATTTGGAACAGGATTGCTCATGATGATTTATGGTGCTTTCTTTGCATTGAATGGGGTAGGGGTCATTGTGACTGGGCTGTTTCTGGAATCAGGGAATCGGTAAGAATATGAAGGTTCAATTTGGTGTTCAAACAGAAATCCCTTTAGTACTATGGACATCAGTGATATACTTGATGGAATGAACTTCTGGAAAAGGGGAATAACAGCCGTATGAGATATATGAAATCACAAATGAAATTGTTAGTCAGGGATAATAAAGAATTACAAGGAAGATTGAAAGTATTGATGGAAGAAATGAATTTAGAGAGAACATTTGCCCTCAAAGCCCTGTACCATTCTGAAGTGGCGGATGGCGGGAAATTTCAGGCTGCGTATCAGGCACTGGACTTACCAAAGGCGTAAGTCTTTTTTTTTGTGTTAATAGGATACTCGTATGTACCTTTGCTCGTGAAATCATACATATTTTTGAGAGGGTGTTCATATTTGAAATTTGTATTTGATTTAGATGGAACGATTTGCTTTAAAGGGAAGCCGATTTCAACAAGAATTGTCCAATGTTTACTGGAGCTGAAATCGAATGGCCACGAAGTATTATTTGCATCTGCCAGACCGATTCGGGATATGCTCCCTGTACTGGATGCACGATTGCATTCCTTCCCTTAAATTGGTGGGAACGGCTCTCTTCTTTATCATAAAGGAAAAGTGATTCATGCAACTTCTTTTCATGAAAAAGACCTTAAGAGGATTTATGACCTCGTGGATCAATATGAGGCAACCTATTTGATCGATAGCGAGTGGGATTACGCATATACAGGTCCAGCCGACCACCCAATCCTTGATTTCCTTGATCCTGACAATCTTGGCCAGATGCATCCAGTCGCTTCACTGAATTCAATAGTGAAGATATTATTGTTAACTTCAACTGATTTTCAGGAATTAATTGATGAATTGAAAGAATTGGATATTGTCGTAAACATACATACGAATGAAAATGTAGTGGATATCAGCCCTTCCAACATTCATAAATGGAGCGCACTTTCGCGATTTGGAGTGGGGGAAGAAGACTTTATTGCATTTGGTAATGATGCCAATGACATCAGTATGTTCCAAAAAGCAAGACATGCTGTCATGATAGGGTACCATGAGGAACTATCGAGATTTACCGATGACCAAATCCCTCTTAAAGGGGATTTTGAAGGAGAAATCATTAGAAAGTTGAAGGAATTGGCACTAGCACATAAGGAAATCACTACAGGAACGAATTAAGCTGGCTAAGGCGAAATCCTTTTAGCCGGCTTTTTATTTCGGAATCAAAATGATTGACTATTAGAATTAAATATATTATATTAATTGACGGGTCAACAATTGACCTGTCAATTATTTAAAAGGAGGAGGATGCTTTGTCCAACTCGTGCCGTGAAGAAGAGAAGATCATTGTTCAACTCAATGATATATATAAGCAAATGAGTCCGAAATTTGAGCGCTGTACAGGTATCAGTCAATCTCGCCTGGACCTATTACACAAACTGTTTGAAGTGGAAGAAATCAGTCAGACCGCACTTCAGCGTGAAGTGAATATTGACAGTGCCGCCGTGACCAGGCACCTGAAACAGCTTGAAGGAAAAGGAATGGTTTCCCGTCGTAAGAATCCTGCGGACAACCGTTTTACCTATGTTCGACTGACAGAAGAAGGAAGAATGAAGATTGAGGCTTACAGGGAAGAGAAAGAGGTTTTCATCTCTAAAGTCTTCAAGACATTCACTGAAGAAGAACGTTCGATTTTATCGGGAATGCTGAATCGAATTCAGGATAATGTCCAAGACATCGAATACTAAATAAAAACACATGAAGGAGAATGCATCATGAATACAACAAAAATCAATGATTTCAATGAAATTATCACAGGTCGTCGTTCCATCCGAAACTATGACCCTTCCGTGAAAATCAGCAAAGAAGAAATGACAGAAATTCTTACGGAGGCAACACTTGCACCGTCTTCTGTTAACCTGCAGCCCTGGCGTTTTGTTGTAATCGACAGCACAGAAGGCAAAGAAACGCTTGCACCACTTGCCAAATTCAATCAAACCCAGGTGAAAACATCTTCTGCAGTCATCGCTGTATTCGTTGATATGAACAGCCTTGACTATGCGGATGAAATTTACAACAAAGCTGTCGAAGAAGGACTAATGCCTGCAGAAGTAAGAGACAGACAGCTTCCGGCAATTAAAGGTTTACTTGAAACGATGCCTCGAGATCAGTTCAGGGAAATGAATCTTATCGATGCAGGATTAGTATCCATGCAATTGATGCTTGCTGCACGTGCCCACGGATATGATACCAATCCGATAGGTGGATATGAAAAAGATCAAATTGCCGAAGCATATGGTATGGACAAAGAACGTTATTATCCGGTCATGTTGATTTCAATCGGGAAAGCTGCCGATGCGGGATACAAATCAGTCAGATTACCAATCGAATCCATTGCGGAATGGAAATAAATTAACGAGGAGAAAAGACATGATTATTATACATGCAGAATTTCAGATCAACCCAATGAAAGAACAGGCATTTTTAGAAGAGATCCGCCCACTGGTCGCTTCATCCAGGGCAGAGGAAGGCAACATTTCTTATGATTTAATGAAGGATACGGAAAGAGAAAGTGTTTATACAATGGTAGAGGTATGGAAAGATCCGTCTGCTGTCGAGAGTCATAATTCGAGCGAACATTTCACCTCATTCGTTGGAAGAGCACCTGAGTATTTAGCGGCTCCGTTAGATGTGAAGATATATGAGGGAAATAAAGTAGAAAAATAATTTTTTGAGAAGCACCCGTCATGAGCCGGGTGCTTTAATTATTATAAAATAACTAAATCTCAATAATAATCGGCAAAAGAACAGGCTTTCTTCTTAACTGCTTGAATAAAAATTGACCAACGTCTTTTTTGATTGCTTGTTTCATTTCTTTCCAATCCCGGATATTCGCTTCAGTCAATTCACCTACTACTTTTTTTACTAAAAGGTTAATATCTTTAAGGAGTTCTTCTGAATCACGAACAAATACAAATCCTCTTGAAATCGTATCTGGACCGGAAATAATGGTATGATCAGATTTATTGAGGGTTACGACGATAATCAGCATTCCATCCTCTGAAAGCTGTTTGCGATCCCGCAGGACAATTGAGCCAATATCTCCAACACTCAAACCGTCCACATAAGTATCACCGGCTGGATGAGATCGGGTTTGACGAGCGATGGAATTCTTAATATCAACGGCTTCCCCGTTTTTGATGATAAATGAATTGCCATTCTCCACACCCACCGATTCGGCAAGTAAACGGTGATGGTGAAGCATTCGATATTCCCCGTGTATCGGGATAAAGTAAGTTGGTTTCATCAGTGTCAGCATGAGTTTTAAGTCTTCCTGATACCCATGACCGGAAACATGCATTCCTGTAGAACTTCCACTCCCATAAATGACGTGGGCACCCAGTTGAAAGAGGTTATCAATGATGCGGGATACGTCTTTTTCGTTACCGGGTATGGGTGAAGCTGCAAGGATGACCGTATCATCTGGATAAATGGATACTCCCCGGAAGTTACCAGTCGATAATCGGCCGAGGGCAGCCATGGCTTCCCCCTGACTCCCTGTACATAAAATGGTTACTTTCTCTGGAGGTAACGCATCGATTTCACCTGCATCAATCAGCATGCCCTCAGGGACCGTCAAATACCCCCGATCCATTGCGACAGATATTACATTGATCATGCTGCGACCCAATAACGCCAGCTTCCGATTCGTCTTGACGGAAGAGTCAACCACTTGCTGTACACGATTCACATTGGAAGCAAAAGTGGAAACAAAGATCTTTCCACGCGCTTTAAAGAATGCTTCATCCATATGGTTACCTACCATGTGTTCAGAAGGCGTAAACCCGCTCCGCTCTGCATTCGTGCTTTCAGAAAGCAGTACCAGGACACCTTCATCACCAATCCGTGCCATCTTATGAATATCTGCATATTGGTGATTGACAGGAGTTAGATCAAATTTAAAGTCTCCCGTATGCACGACCTTCCCTTCTGGCGTATGAAAGACAATTCCCAGACAATCGGGTATGCTGTGACTGACCTTGAAGAAAGATACATCGATTGATCCCAAATTGATTGAACTCTCAGAATCAATCGTTAAAAGTTTCGTATCCCGGACGAGCTTATGCTCTTCTAACTTTAATTGGATTAACCCCAATGTAAAATGAGTAGCATAAATAGGGATGCTGATTTTTTTGAGAAGATAGGGAATCCCGCCAATATGATCCTCATGCCCATGCGTGACAATGAGACCCCGGATTTTGTCTTTGTTTTTCTCAAGATAGGATATATCCGGAATGATTAAATCGATTCCTAAGAGACTTTCATCGGGGAATTTCCCCCCGCAGTCAATGATGACGATATCATCACCATATTTAATGACATACATGTTTTTTCCGATTTCGTTCAGTCCACCCAGTGCAAAAATAGTCAAACCCTGTTCATTTGTTTCCAAGAAAGAACCCTCCAAGACACTTTTTCTTACTATTCCCTTTTCTGTTTGTTTCAATTATTAAACTTAGCTGCCAGTGAATTTTAGTATTTTTTGAACATTTTAAATATCCAATAATGGAAAAATATGCTATGATAACGAGAGTATTTTCCATAAGGAGTGAAGAGGATCTTGTCAACCAATACTTGGGCACAAGTCGATCAATATTATGCTAGTAAACTACATAAAACGGATTCCATTATGGAGTCTGTCCTGAAAGAAAATAGCGAAGCAGGACTTCCTGCGATCGATGTATCTCCGAATCAGGGGAAGTTCCTTTCCTTACTCGCCCAGCTTAAAGGAGCAAAGAGCATTCTGGAAATAGGGACCCTTGGTGGGTACAGTACGATTTGGCTTGCCAGGGCCCTGCCGGAAGATGGACGTCTGGTCACCCTTGAGTACAGTGAAACACATGCAAAGGTTGCCGCACGAAACATTCGCAATGCAGGGGTGGAAAAAAAGGTGGAAATCAGAGTGGGTGCGGCACTTGATACCCTGCCGTCTCTCAAAGGTACATTTGATTTCATATTCATAGACGCCGACAAACAAAACAATGCCAATTATTTAAAGTGGGCAATTCAACTGGCCCAGCCTGGGGCGGTCGTCATTACGGATAATGTGGTTCGTGGAGGAAGGGTGATTGACGAAAACAGTGATGATGAAAGCGTTCAGGGTGTCAGGTCATTTGCCGAAATGTTGTCTCAAGAAGACAGGATCGATTCAACAGTCGTTCAAACAGTCGGCTCGAAGGGGTACGATGGGTTTGTAATGGGAATTGTGAAATAAACAGAAGAATTCTATTGTAATGACCTCTTTTTTTCTGTAAAATAAATGAAAATTCTAAATCCTACATGTCATGATAGGAATCAGTAGTGACTTATCTCCCTGTCTTAGAGAGCTGATGCTTGGTGGAAATCAGCACACAGATAAGCACGAATTACCTCCTTGAACATTCTTTGTGAACACAAAAGTAGCAGAGAACGGCCGGTCCGTTATCCGAATCGAGTGGAAGAGAGATCTTCAATGAGGGTGGTACCGCGTAAACCACGTCCCTTTTTTAGGGGCGTGGTTTTTCGTTTATGACGTAAAACATTTTGAATATGGAAGGCAGTGGATCAGTTGGTTTATCGGCGGAATTTCCGTTATAACGGTGAATCCAAAAATCTGCTTATTTCCATCATCAACCAAGGAGGAACAATCATGGATCAGAAATGGGAATCTCTTTCAAAAGCTCAGCAGAAAGAAGTCGAAAGGCAGCTCCTGCAATATAAAAATGGAGTGCATGAAATCATTCCAGAAGCAGAGTTGAAACACAAACTGGTGAAATCAATCTCCACTGGCCACCCTTTGAAAATCAAACTGGGGCTGGATCCAACTGCTCCGGACGTTCACATCGGCCATACAGTGGTACTGAATAAGTTAAGACAGTTTCAGGAAAACGGTCATATCGTTCAGCTGATCATCGGGGATTTCACGGGTAAAATCGGTGATCCCACAGGGAAATCTGTTGCAAGGAAGCAACTGACGGATGAAGAAGTGAAAAGAAATGCACAGACATATTTTGAACAATTCGGAAAGGTCCTGGACAAGGAAAAAGCAGAGCTTCACTACAATTCAAGCTGGCTATCATCCTTGAACCTTGAGGATGTGATTCACTTATCTTCAAAGATCACAGTCGCGCGATTGATTGAGCGAAACGATTTCTCCAAACGGTTATCAGAAAAGAAACCGATTTCACTTCACGAACTGTTCTACCCTTTGATGCAGGGATATGATTCCGTCGCCCTTGAAAGCGATGTGGAGCTTGGGGGTACGGATCAGCAGTTCAATGTCCTGATGGGGAGACATCTTCAGGAGCATTACAACCAGGAAAAACAAGTGGTCATATTATTGCCATTACTTGAAGGACTGGACGGCGTTGATAAAATGTCAAAATCGAAACATAATTACATCGGGATTGATGAAGAACCCAATCAAATGTTTGGAAAGACGATGTCGATACCTGATGAACTGATAACAAAATACTTCAATTTGATCACCGATTTATCTTTAGAAGAAAAGGAGAGATTATCCCTTGAAATAAAGAGTGGTGCCCTTCATCCGAGGGATGCCAAAATCCTTCTAGGAAAAACGATTGTCAGGATGTATCACGGAATAGATGCAGCGGAACTGGCAGAGAACCAATTTAAGGAGGTCTTTCAAAAGGGGGCACTTCCTGAAGACATTCCTGAGGAGGAATGGACGGGAGGGAAGAACATTTCGGTAGTCGATCTCCTTGTAGCCTTAAACATGCAAAGCTCTAAAAGTGAGGCACGCCGGATGATCCTAAATGGAGGCATCAGGATCAATTCAGAAAAGGTTCTGGATGTGCAGTCGAACGTGGAGATTAAAGATGGGATGGTTTTGCAGGTAGGGAAGAGAAAGTTCGTACGGGTAAGAGTGCAAAATGAAGTATAAGATGAAAAATTAGATTAAAGCCCGAAACGTGGTCATGGAGAGTCATAGGGGACTCTTCATGGCTAATCATTTATGCTATAATTTTCCATAGACAAATAATAGAAATGGGTGTTTACGATGAATGAACTACATAACATGATCAAAGAACATGCAGAAACGGAGCATTTTTCTGGAACGGTTTTGGTAAAGAGAGACGGTGAGAGCCTCTTAGAATTGTCATTTGGATTTGCAGATCGAAGTGAAGGAAGAAAAAACACCCCAAATACACGATTTGGAATTGCATCTGGATGTAAATTATTTACTGCTGTAGCCATCTGTCAACTTATAGAAAAGGGAGAAGTTTCATTTCACACACCCATAAAAGATTATTTTGAGGGCACATTCCCACATTTTGATGGCCGTGTGAACATTCATCATTTACTTACCCATACCTCGGGAATTCCTGATTATTTTGATGAGGAAGTGATGGATGATTTTGAAGATTTATGGAAGCAAACCCCAATGTACTTAATGAGAAAAGGGGAAGATTTTCTTCCCCTCTTTCAAAATGACCATATGAAATTTTCTCCGGGTGAAAGGTTTCAATATAACAATGCCGGATACATCATTCTGGGGTTGATGATCGAGAAGCTTTCAGGAATGACGGTGCAAGAGTACATCAATAAGTATATCTTTGAACCGGCGAATATGAATGCATCTGGGTATTTTCGTCTGGATCGATTACCTGTGAATACGGCTTACGGGTACATCGATGAGCCAGGCAGCTCATGGAGAACCAATATGTATTCCATTCCCATACAGGGTGGGGCGGACGGCGGGGCATATGTCACGGGTCCTGATATGCTTTCGTTCTGGGAAGCTCTTTTATCAAATAAGCTCCTTAATGAAGCGAGTACAAGGCTCATTTCAGAACCCCATATTAGGGTCAAAGAAGGGGTGAACTATGGGTATGGGATGTGGTTGAATCTACCCAATAAGCATCACGTAATGGGTTATGACCCAGGGGTGAGCTTTCATTCTGCCTATTATCCGAAAGAGAATATAAAGACAATCATTCTTTCAAACGAGAGCTCAGGTGCTTTCGCTATTATGAAATTGATAGAAAGCTATTTCAATAGATAAAAGGGGGATCACAATGGGTACTGTTAAAATAGAAAAGGCAAATATTGAAGATGCATTAATCCTTACCGGACTAAAAAAGAACGTTTTCGACACGGAAAAAGAAAAGTGGCTACGGGGTCAGGATGGTATCGTGGATCATAATATCCAGCCACCAGGGTATGATTCAATCGAAATGACTAAGTACATGATCAGGGAATTGAATTATTTCAAGATCCTTTATGAAGGGCTGCTTGTGGGGGGATTGATTCTAACAGTGGTCGGCAAACGCCACGGCAGAGTCGATCGGATATTCGTTGATCCCTTATACCAGGGAAAAGGAATCGGCACTATGGTGATGAAACGTATGGAAACTGAGTATCCAGAAGTGATGACATGGGAGCTTGAGACCTCAAGTCGACAACTGAATAATCATCGTTTCTATGAAAAAATGGGGTACAAGAAGATCTTTGAAGCGGGTGATGAATTCTGCTATGAGAAAAAAATGAAAGAAGGGGCCTGTGTTGGTGGTGAGTCACGGGAGATCACCATTCAAGGTGATACATTAAACGACGGGGACCTTTCTGGACTACAGGTGGAATACAGCAATATGCAAGAAACCGATTTCTATGGGATCGATGGAAGTTATTCCACTTTTAGCAACAGCAACTTGATGGGTGCCGGGTTCAACAATTGCAATCTCAGTGAATCCCGTTTTCAAAATATCAATTTTCAAAAAGCGTTAATTGCTGACCTTAATTTGTCTCAAAGTGAAATGGGTCATGTCACACTGGGTGGCGTACGCGTTCATGACACCAACCTCGGCGGAAAAAATGAGCCGATCAGGTTTGAACGCTGTGACTTTCATGGTAGTAGTTTTGAAAACTGCCAATTGAACCATGTTGAAATGTCAAACTGTGATGTAACCGGTATGAAGATTAATGGCATATCAGTGGAAGAACTTATGGAAGCATACGAATCAGTTCAGGGTAAAAGGAAAGGTTAAATTACACAGACACCCATTATTCATTCAGTCATATCATATGTATTGACTGAATAAAAGAGGTGTTACTTAGAATGAACCCATATCAATTTTACCGTCAATTTAAACCTTTTTATCTTGATGGCTATTCCCGGACACCAGGGAATCAATCTTTGGAGTCAAATCTTCAAAAAGCCATCAATGGTGAATATAGTGCCATTTTTTGTTATGAAAAACTTGCGAAAATGGCCCCTACAGAGGATGAAAGAAAACGGATCCTTGAAATTCGTAAGGATGAAAAAAGACATTTGAAGTCATTCACTGACATTTATAGAAATTTGACAGGGATGGAGTACAGTCCTCAATTGCAGGAAGGTTGTCCAAATTCGTATAAAAAGGGAGTGGATTTTGCCTTTCGGGATGAGCAGGATACGGTGGATTTTTATTATAGCGCTTCGGATGGTGTACAGGATGCCTTTATAAAAGAGACCTTTCGTCGTGCAGCTGTTGATGAACAGAATCACGCCGTATGGTTTTTATATTATGCCATGCAGAATAAAGGTGGCAGGGGGGCATCAAGACAAGTGGACTGCGGGGCAAAAGGAGCACTTGCTGCCTCTCTCCTTTCAGTTCCCCAGATGCTCAATTATGCTATGCAGGACGAATACCTTGCCCAGGCACGATACGATCGGATCTTAGAGAATTTCGGCAATGTCCGCACTTTTTTACAGGTCAAAGAAGCAGAGTTGCGCCATATTACTGCATTGCAGACTTTGTTCCAACGCTACGGATTGCCGCTTCCTGAAGATCAATCCCAATCGTATACAACCACACCGGATTCACTAAAAAGTGCCTATGCAGCAGGGGTTCAAGGGGAGATTGATAATATCGCTATGTATGATCGGTTTTTGACGTTTAATCTGCCTCAGGATGTGAGGATCGTCTTTACACAATTGAGAAATGCTTCACAGAATCATTTAGCGGCATTTGAGAGAGGATTAGCTAGATGACAAGACCACTATACTTGTTATTCTGATACCCATAGTGAATTAGAAGAGATAGATGAGTCACTCATCTATCTCTTCTATGTGCTTATTTGAAAATTCCGAATGGCTTTCCAACAGGAAGCGTTTCTTTCCCGAAGTGTGTATTCAATACACTTGCAGCTGAACCGTAAAAGCTGAAAAGGGCAATGAACAGTTCAGCGATCGCTGCTAATTTGTGCGTAGCTTCAGGAGCGACTCCCAGTGTAGACAGGGAAAGTCCGATGAATAAGAAATCGATCAGGACAAAAATAATGAATAAGACCTTATGAGTCTCCATGGCACCCACTGTCATGAAGATACTGAATATCAGATAGCCTATATATGCAATGCCGAGCTGACTTGGATCAATAGCAGCCGCCGCGGCTTCTCCGAATACCCCGAATGAAATCAACCAGGAAGTCCCAACCCCCAGCCAGAATAATCCGAACGCACCGAATGCTGTCATACCAAATGTATTATTGTGCTTTGCATCGCCAAAGCTTGCCATCAATTGAGCAATGCCTCCGAGGAAAATCGCCCAAGGTAGGACGAACGACACGCCGTCAGTCCATCCGAGTTTTGCAGAAGAAGCTACAAGGGTGACCATAGCCAGTCCGAAAAGTCCAAGGGCAGATGGATCAGCTGTCGTGATCTGAACCCGTTGAGTGGTTTGTGTGTGATTCATGATGATACCTCCTATTAAACATACTTGACTAATTTACATAAAAAAGTGTGGGTATGCAATAGAAAATATCATGTAAGCGAAACTTTCATAAATATTGTGGTCGATTTCTTATCTCCAGACAAAATCCCGGATATTCATCAAATGATCATCCGGGATTTCGTCTTCCCCTATCTGAATTTTCAATTACAACAAAAAAACGCATGAACTGAGTCAATCTTACATAGATATCAAGTGGGGACAAATATCTTCCCTCAACAGGAGGTGACAAGATGGAAGAATATTTCATTTTCATGCTCATTTTTCAAGCCGGCAGCTTCTTCATTTCGTTACTGAACCACATTGATAAGTAGAAAAAGACATGAACGTTTTCCGGACTATGACTGGCCTCATAGTGCGGATTTTTTTCTGTTTCCCTTATATTCTATGTCGCTTTACCCTTCATTATACGTTTCTATGAAAATACTAATCCTTTCAGGATGTTTCTAAATCCGAAAATTGTTGTTATCATTAGAATGTTCAACGCAAAAAAATTGATCGGTCATTACTATACATATTCATGGAAGGAATCAGATCCTTGAAGGCTATACATCAAAAACTCATAAAAGAACGCTGCGGTACCGTTTCATTCAAGCGGGGAGAGGCATATTACCGCTCCAATAAGGTGAAATTAGACGAATATTCGAGACATTATTGTCGAGGGACTGTGATGGGGGAAGAAGAATTTCACGTTACCATTCAAGAGGATTCAAAAGGTGACATCGAAGCCAGTTGCAGCTGCCCGAAGCTTGCTTCATTTGAAAAGGATTGTCAGCATATAGCTGCTGTGCTTTTGAAACTTGAGAATGTAGAGCGAAAAATGAATAGGAATGAAGAAGGCGTGACAGAGCAATTTTTCACATTGTTTCACGAAGAATCGTTCCGTTCCCCGGCTAAGCTTCGTCATTTTGAAAACAGACAGATTGTGCGATGTGAATTTCTGATTCATCCCATGTCTACCCAAGATGGGGGAGACAAGCTTGGGATCGAATGTACGATAGATGGAAATAAGATAAAGCCGCTTCGAACCTTTTTGGAATTTATAAATGAAGGGAAACCCTTTCATGTTTCAGAGTCTTTCATATTCAATCCTGAGTTTCATTATTTTGAAACTGATACGGCAGCTGTCATTCAATATCTTGTAAAAGTATCAAAGAGTTCAGTGATGGAAAAAAACGATGGTGACAATTTGCTTATCACTCCAGCGTCATGGGAGAATCTTATTCCCTTACTTAAACGTCCTAAAGACGTTAAAGTGCAACATAAAGCGAGAGTCCATGAAGGGTTTAGGCAAGGGGAACTGCCTCTTCCAATACAATTCCATTTTAAGCATGCCGACGCAGGTGGTTACAGGCTATACATCTCGGGATTGGATGATATGACGGTCATGGATGAATATCAAACCGTCATTTATGATGGTATTTTTACACAGCTTGACAGCATGGATGGTAAAAGACTTACTGAATTAAAGAGACTGTTAGACCATTCAGGGGCACGGTTCATCCCGATTTCCCCGGACCAAATCGGCTTTTTTCTTGAAAAAGTGGCTGTTGGATTGAAGAAATTAGGGGAAGTACAAATATCAGAGGACATTGCAGAAAAGCTGGAAACGGCACCACTTGTTGCGAAGCTTTATCTCGATCGGGTAAAGAACCGGTTGTTAGCCGGACTTGAATTCCATTATGATCAAATCGTGATTCATCCTCTTGAAAGCCGGGAAGCGCCATCAGGCTCTCTTCTAATACGAAATGTAGAGAAAGAAAATACCATTCTTGAATGGATGGACGAGTTTTCTTTCGGGAAAACAGAAGGTGGTTATTACTTACACAATGAAGATTTGGAATATGAGTTTTTAACCTATGGAGTGACGAAGCTTCAAAAGGATGTTCAAATTTATGCCACCACCGCCGTAAGAAACAGGATTTCCAGAGGGAGTCATCACCCAAAAATCAGGGTCAAAGTAAAAAAGGAACGAATGAATTGGTTGGAATTCACATTTGAAATGGATGGGATACCGGATAGACAGGTAATGGAGATCCTCGGGGCACTGGAAGAAAAACGGAAGTATTACAGGATGAGAAACGGCTCACTCTTGTCCCTGGACTCAAAGGAATTTCAAGATATTCAGCGCTTCATGCATACGTCACAAGCAGAGAAGGATGATCTCGTGAAGGGGCTCGAGCTACCTTTGCATCAAAGCCTACACCTGCTGGATACAGTTGATGGGGGGCACTCTTTTACTTTTGAACATTCCTTCCAAGAATTTTACGGGCAGCTTATGAACCCCGACAGCCGGGAGATTTCGGTGCCATCCCTATTAGACGAGCGGTTGAGAAACTATCAGAAGACAGGCTTTCGCTGGATGAAGACTCTTTCCCATTATGGTTTTGGTGGGATCCTCGCTGATGATATGGGGCTTGGGAAAACGGTTCAGAGCATCACGTTCATACTATCGGAACTTGAAGAAATCAGGAAAAAGAAGCTTCCGGCCCTGATCGTATGTCCCTCTTCCCTGACGTATAACTGGAAAAGCGAATATGGGAAATTTGCGCCGGACGTCAATGTTTTCATCCTGGACGGTAATCAGGCTGTAAGAAAGAAGAAACAGAAAGGTATGAAGGATGTGGATGTCATCATCACTTCCTATCCGTTACTGCGGAGCGACAGTAAATGGTATGAACGACAGAAATTCCATACAGTCTTTTTTGATGAGGCACAGGCTTTCAAAAATCCACTCACCCAAACGGCAAGAAGTGTTAAGAAGATAGAAGCGATTAATCGCTTCGCCTTGACCGGAACTCCTGTGGAAAATTCACTGGAAGAATTGTGGTCCATTTTCCACGTTGTATTTCCGGGGTTATTCAAAGGACTAAAGGAATACAGCCGTTTAACCAGAAAAGATATAGCGAAAAGAATCAAACCATTCGTTCTTCGCAGAATGAAAGAAGAAGTGTTGCCTGAACTTCCCACAAAAGAAGAAATCACCCAATTTTCAGAGCTCCTGCCACAGCAGAAAGAATTGTATGCAGCTTATCTTGCCAAGCTCAAGCACGATACGATGAAGCATTTGGATAAGAACACGCTGAGGAAAAATAAAATTAAAATTCTCGCCGGATTGACCCGTTTAAGACAAATCTGCTGCCATCCCGGATTATTTGTAGATGGTTATCAGGGCTCATCAGCAAAATTCATAGAGCTGATGGAGTTGTTGGAGGAGTCCAGGCTGTCTGGCAGAAGGGTCCTGGTCTTTTCACAATTTACGAAAATGCTTGAAATGATCGGAAGAGAGCTGGCAATCAAAGGGCAATCCTACTTTTACCTGAATGGAACCACTCCGTCAGAAGAGAGGGTTAAGATGTGCAGTCGATTTAATGAAGGGGATCGGAATCTATTTCTCATCTCCCTAAAGGCAGGTGGAACGGGGCTGAATTTAACGAGTGCCGATACGGTGATTCTATATGATACATGGTGGAATCCCGCAGTAGAGGAACAGGCAGCGGACAGGGCACATCGCATGGGTCAGGAAAATACGGTGAAAGTGATTAAGCTGATTGCCAAAGGAACGATTGAAGAGAAGATGAACGAGCTGCAGGATAAAAAGAGGAACCTGATCCGGGATATCATGGACCCTGATGAAAAGATGGTACAAACCTTGACCGAAGAGGAATTGAAAGAAATCTTATCCATAGATCAACAAACAGATGAATAGAAATTAGCATGAACACAGGATTCAGGAGATACTAGTAGGGTGATGAGTACCCTTCTCGGTATCTCCTCGTGCCATCTGAAAAGAAACATATTATAAGGAGCACCCTCTATGACATTAGCCATGACGGAAAATGAAATCACCCTTGCCATTATCCAAAGTTTGAAAGATGGAAAGAAAAGCATTTTTTTAGATATCATCGAAGAGCTTCAGCCATACGACATCGCTCAGCAATATCTACATATCCCGTCCAAGCACCGGAATAAATTTCTATTATTTTTACCTCTTGAAGAACTTACTGAATTCATTCAGGAGATAGAAAGGGAAGAGCAGTTGCTCGTTCTGGAGAAGCTGGGGATAGAGAAATCCACAAAGGTCCTCGATCTCATGGAAAATGACAACCTGGCCACATTACTGACGGATTTAGAGCCCGAGAAGATAGAGGAATTGCTATCAGAGATGAACCAGGCAGAGTCTCAGGTCGTTCAGAATCTCATGACGTACCAACCGGAGACAGCCGGCCGGATCATGAACAACCGTTATGTCTGGATACCTAAACATTATACGGTCCGTGAAGCAGTGGATAAACTGAAGCACTTCGCAGAACTAGCTGAATATTTGAACTATCTCTATGTCATTGACGACGACAAGAAATTGATAGGGGTCATTTCCTACAAGGATTTATTGCTTAGTGAATTAGTAGATAAAATTGAAGATATCATGTACAGCCGTGTGGTTAAGGTGGATGTCCATACGGATCAGGAAGAAGTGGCAAAATTGATCAGCCGCTATGATTTCATCACACTTCCGGTCATTGAAGAAGACGGAAGGCTTGTCGGGGTCATCACCGTCGATGACATCATTGATGTGGTCATTCAAGAAGCCAATGAAGATATTGAGAAGTTATCTGCGTCGGGGAAATCCATCGACTTCACGACCAAACCATTTGTTGCAGCCTATCGACGTCTTCCATGGCTTGTTTTATTACTGTTCATCGGACTCGTTTCGGGAAGTATCATAGACAGATTCTCTGCAACCTTGGAACAAGTCGTCGCACTTGCGTTTTTTATGCCGATGATTGCGGGAATGACAGGGAACACGGGTACGCAATCACTGGCCGTTGTCGTCAGGGGACTGGTCTCAAATGATTTGGATATAAAACAAGTCATAAAGCTCGTTTTCCGGGAATTATGGGTAGGCATCATCATCGGTGTGACTTGTGCCGTCATGATTGCCCTGATTGCCTTTGTGTGGCAGGGCAATATTGTTTTAGGACTCGTGGTGGGAAGCTCCTTACTGATTACATTAATTATCGGGACATTGGCAGGAACCATCATCCCCCTCATCCTATATAAATTTAACGTAGACCCTGCCGTTGCTTCCGGCCCTTTGATCACAACGATCAATGACATTCTATCCCTTCTGATCTATTTTGGCATTGCCACCATGTTTATTACAAAATTGATATAAAGGATTTGGCCGACGAAATTCCTATGGTAAAATAGTCAGTGAACGTCAAGGGAGTTAGCATGATTACTGAACATTGAGAGACTCCTACCGATACTCATGTATCGGTAGGAGTCTCTTTCATGAAAGAACTTGTATGTTAGAGGTGGAAGAATATGATCTATTTATTAGTTGGTGCAGCTGGTATGGTGGGTGCCCTGCTGCGATATTATCTTGGGATATTTGCCGGGGGATGGTGGAATTATACGTTTCCTGTGGGGACATTTCTTGCCAATATGATTGGAAGCTTCGCGTTGGGATATGTCACAATGTACATATTTCAGATGAAGAAGGCCCATTCAATGACAGCCACAGCCATTGGGACAGGGATGATTGGCTCTTTCACAACCTTTTCCACATTCAGTGTCGAAACTGTCAACCTTCTTACTCATTCACATATGGTTCTGGCACTTATCTATATATTAGGAAGCATGTTCGGTGGTTTATTTATGTCATGGGCAGGCTTTACGATTGGGAAGCAACAATATAATCTGTTTATGCGCAAGGGGGTCTAAAGATGATCGTACAGGGTATGATGGTCGCGATCGGGGGGTTCTTTGGGGCAATATCCCGCTTTGGGATCAGCCGTTTGTTCAAGAAATATGATCATACTGACTTTCCATACGCTACCTTATTCGTCAATCTGGTTGGGTCATTTCTTCTTGGCTATGTAATCGGCTCGGACATCGTTGAAACTGGTATTCTTCTTCTCGGGACTGGTTTTCTTGGATCTTTTACGACTTTTTCCACTTTTAAATTGGAAAACATTCAACTTCATGCCGATAAGAAATGGAAGCCCCTGATTACTTATCTACTGCTCAGCTATACGATTGGTATCTTATTCGCTTTTTTGGGGATGGTATTAGGCAGGGTTTAAAGAGTAAGCGGGAATTCATAAATCTATATAATTCATTAAGAAGCTCAGGTACTCTCCTGAGCTTTTTTTAAACCAATAAACCATATTATTTAGTATTAAAAGAAGAATACTAGCGCAGTCAGACTTTATATGAAAATAATATTGACCACACTGGTCAAAGAGATTAAAATGAAATTGACCACATTGGTCAAATGTGTATCCTTTAAAAGGAGGTCAAAAAAGATTGTTTAAGTCGTTGAACATCGATTCAGAGAAAGAAGCTCGAATCATTAGAGCCGCAACCCGGGTTTTCGCCGAAAATGGGTATGAAAAAGCCTCGACAAATGCCATCGTAAAGGAAGCGGGAATTTCCAAGGGGATTCTGTTTCATTATTTTAATAGTAAAAAAGAACTGTATGTTTCTCTTTATGAACATCTCTCGGATTTGTTTACAGAAAAAATTTATGAAAGACTGAACTGGAATGAGCATGATATTTTCGTTACGATCCGTTCAGTGACATTGATCAAATTTGAATTATTTTCTGTCTATCCTGATCTGATCGATTTCCTTACCAGCGCCTTCTCAGAAGAAGCTCCCGAAGTAAAAGACGAAATTGAAAAGTTTAAAACGAAGATGGTGGAGAGTAGCTTTGCCACTTTATTCTCCAACATAGATACTTCCAAATTCAAAGAAGGGATCGACGTAAATAAATCGATCCAGGTTATTTATTGGACCTTCGAAGGGATGGCCAATCAACAACAGCAGAAAGCGAAGTCGCTGTCTGTAGATGAAATCAATCAAGAAGAAGTGCTGGCGGAAATTGACGCCTATATCGAATTGTTGAAGATTTCGTTTTACAAATAGTAAGAAAAAGGGAGGATCATTTGATGAATGTGATTGAGATTCATTCATTGACTAAAAACTATGGGAAATTCAAGGGGATCAGTGACATCAGTTTTCATGTAGAAGAAGGGGAGATCTTTGGGTTCATCGGGCCTAATGGTGCGGGGAAATCAACGACCATCCGAACCCTTCTTTCATTGATCCATCCAACAAGTGGAAGCGCAACGATCTTCGGTAAGGACTGCATTGAATCTGCCCCTGAAATTGCGAAGGAAGTGGGATATCTGCCTTCTGAAGTATTTTATTATGACAATATGAAAGTGATGGATCTTCTTAAGTATTCTGCCAGCTTTTATAAAAAGGATTGTACAAAAAGAATCAAGGAATTGGCCGATATGTTGAATCTGGACGTTACGAAGAAAATTGATGATCTATCCCTTGGTAATAAGAAGAAGGTCGGTATCATTCAGGGTTTGCTTCATGAACCTAAGCTGATTATCTTGGATGAACCTACTTCAGGCTTGGATCCCCTCATGCAGCAGAAATTCTTTGAATTGCTTCAAGCTGAAAATAAGAAAGGAGCTACCATCTTATTTTCATCACATATATTGAGTGAAGTTCAGAGAATGTGTGATCGGGTCGCAATCATCAAAGAAGGAAGGATCGTGCAAGTGGAGAAAATCAGTACGCTAAAAGAAAAGAATCATAAGAAATTCAAGATAGAGACGAAAGAGGATGTCGAACCTTCTGACTTTGAAATGGAAGGCGTAAGCAAGCTGGAAATAAAAGCCCGCCAAATCAGCTTCCTGTTCAGGGGGGATATCAACAAAGTCATGAGGAAGATTGCTGATATCGACATAACGAATCTATGGATCGAGGAGCCTGACTTAGAAGAAATCTTTATGCATTATTATGAAAAGGAGGATTGACCCTTTATGAATATCTTTCTTTATGAGCTAAAGGCTTATCGAAAGTCGACTATGATATGGACTTTGGCCCTTACTTCATTGATGATTCTGTTCATGTCTTTGTTTCCTTCCATTTCTAAAGAAATCGACGAATTCAAAAGGCTTCTGGAGGGGTTTCCGGAGGGGGTTCGGAAAGCATTGGGAATACAGATCGATAGCATAGGATCTCTAAACGGTTATTATTCGTATTTCTTCCTTTATATAACTTTATGCGGTGCCATACAGGCAATGAATCTGGCCATTTCGATCTTTTCGAAGGAAATCAGGGAAAAGACGGCGGAATTTCTTCTAACCAAGCCTGTGACCCGTACGAAGATCCTTTCATCGAAGGTGTTTGCAGCTATTGCTTCTATGCTGCTTACGAATATTGTTTACGTGATTTCGGCCATCATTGTCGCCAACCTGGTAAAAGTGGAATCGTTTAGCCTAAATATATTCCTATTGATTTCATGTACTCTCTTGCTCACGCAATACATCATGTTTGCCTTGGGAATGCTTATCGCTGTCGTATGGTCAAGGGTGAAATCTGTCCTTACGCTCTCACTTGGTATCGTATTTGCCTTCTTCATCATGGGGATGGTGGCTGCAACGGAAGAAGCGGGGCGTTATTTCACACCTTTCAAGTACTTTGACTACACATATATAATGAATCATGCTTCATATGAATGGTCATTCCTGGTGGCAGGCATCACACTGATCGCCGTCGCCATGATACTAAGCTTCATCATCTATAATAAAAAAGACATTCATACGGTTTAGAAGGAGGGGATGTCATGAATGTATATGTAAGAGAAATGAGGGCTCATTGTAAATCCCTGATCATCTGGTGCATTGGAATGATTGCATTGATTGGATCCGGGATGGGGAAGTATGCAGGCTTCTCGTCGTCAGGTCAATCCATGAACGAATTGATGGAGGGGCTTCCTAAGTCTATGCAAGCCATTCTTGGAATCGGCAGTCTTGATATGGAGACAGCAAGTGGATATTACGGAGTGCTCTTCCTTTATATCGTACTACTTGCAACCATCCATGCAGCATTGACCGGTGCGACCATCATTTCCAAGGAAGAAAGGGATAAGACAGCCGAGTTTCTGTTTGTCAAACCCCTTCCAAGGAAGAAAATCATAGGTCTTAAGCTTGCCGCTGCCTTGACTCAAATCGGGATACTCGCATTGATTACCTGGATTTTCTCCTTGGTGATTGTAGGTCATTATAGTGATGTGCCGATAGCTTATGATATTGGAGTAACGGTAGCGGGAATGATTATTTTACAAGTACTCTTTTTATTGATTGGAACGGCCGTGGCAGCTTATAGTAAAAAGCCTGCAAAGTCAGCTGCAGTCGCATCTGGCGTATTATTACTGACATTCATCCTGTCATTCGCCATAGACTTGAACGAAAGTCTCGAGGCATTGAAATACCTCACACCCTTTAAATACTTTGGAGCTGAAAATTTAATGTATGGGGGAGGGGTGGAATCTGCTTATGTAGGGATATCCTTCGCGTTGATCGTCATTTTGAGCATTGCGACATTTTTATTTTTTGAAAAAAGAGATTTGAAAATCTAGTGATGGCTCTATAAATAAGGATCTGTTTCAAACAGAAACAGATCCTATTCATACAGGTTTATAATGTTGATTTCAACTCTTCAATCTGTTCTAAGTGCCTCTTCTCATGATACCCAATAAACGGCACCCACTCATCTAAACGGATTTGCCCGAAAATAGGGTGAGGATACGCTTTTTTCTGTAAATCTTCCTTGCTGGTTGTTCCAATGAATTGGAGAAGATCTTTGCGAGATGCTTCCAGTTTTTCCTTCATTTGTTGAAGAGTCTGATTTTCTTCTGTAGGGACCACAAAAGGAGGGGCGTCCACCTTGGTCGATCGATTTACCGTATAGTGAATCGGCTTTGAGTCCACCTGCTGTTCTTCGCCTTTTTCGAGGGTCAACTGAATCGTTTTGGTAAGAGATCTCTCCATTAAATAAAGATGATCCAATACTTGCATGATCGTCCAGCGACCTTCTTCGACCTCTTTGTTTAATTCTTCGTCTGTTAGGTCATTCACACTATTTAATAATTCAATGCGAATATCCTCAATAATCTTTATTTCTTTCTCCATGCCAGATCCTCCTCATACTTTCTTTCAAGCTCATTTTACTCTTGTAGAGGGGGCGCGTACAGTAATTGCACTTTAAGCGGTAGATTATTGAATAAAAAACGAGGCTGTAACAAAACTAAATCCATTTCCTCTAAAGAAAAACAATCAAGTAACTAGATAGGATCACTTATTACACCGCTATTGATTTCCGTGCAAGACTTCGCTTTCCTCGGGGCGGAAAGCGAGCAACTGGAGCGGAAAACAACCACCACTCACTACATCCAAAAGCAACGATAATTACTTAAATAGCAAATAATAAATCCGAACGATCTCGACCTTCAATAAGAATTTCGAATGATCGTTCGGATTTCTTTTTAACTAAATACTTTTGTCTCAGTCTTTTTTGTAGGTTATTTCATCTATTAAGCTTCTGACTTCACTTCGTCAAAATCCGGTGCAATTGCTTTTCGGATAAACAATGAAATCAAGAATGCAATACCGGCCAAGGCAAGGGCAAACCAATAAGCATGATGAACTCCATAGGTCATGGCATTGTGAAGGATTCCTTCCGTTACCCCACCTGCTTGCTCTTCAATGTATCCTTTCTGACTTTGGGTCATGATGCTGACAAAGATGGAAACCCCAAGTGCACCGGCAACCGGCTGCAATGTGTTGGCAATGGCGGTTCCGTGCGGGTATAAGTGCTTCGGCAGTTCATTCAATCCATTGGTTTGAGCAGGCATCATGATAGCGGATATCGATAACATGAGAATCATGTAGACCAATACAAATAACCAAATGGGTGTAGCCGGATTGATGCCGCTAAAGAATATCATGACTCCCACCAATGTGAGCGTGCCGGGTATGATGAGTTTCCTAGGGCCGTATTTATCGAAAAGGGAGCCCATGGTAGGAGACATCAGGCCATTCAGCAGTGCTCCCGGAAGCAGCAATAATCCAGCTGCTTTTGCAGAAAACCCGAGAGGACCTTGAAGGTACATCGGCATCACGATTTCGGAAGCGAACATGGCCATAATGACGATGACGAAGATGGTCACACCTCTCGTATAGCTCTTGTACCGGAATACCCTTACATCAAGGAGTGGTTCATCAAGCTTCAATTGTCGCAGGACAAAAAGGATGACACTGATTACAGATATGGCGATGATGGCAATGATTTTCACCGATGTAAATCCTGCTTCTTCTTCGCCAGCTGCACTGAAGCCGTAAACGATGCCGCCAATCCCTATGGAAGAGAGGATGATTGAAAATACATCGACAGCGGGACGGGAAACCTCACCGACATTCTGTAAGTATTTCAGAGCAAACAGAATCGAAAATACGGCGAATGGGATGACGGTGATAAACAACCATCTCCAGCCAAGGAAATCGACGATCACTCCAGACAGAGTCGGTCCGATGGCTGGAGCGAACATGATCACCAAACCAAATGTACCCATGATTTTGCCGCGGACTTCAGGGCGGTAAATCAGAAGCAGGGCGTTCATAATGACGGGTATCAATAAACCTGTTCCAACAGCCTGAATCATCCTCCCTACAAGGAGCATGGGGAAATTCAGGGCACAGGCTGCGATGACTGTGCCGAGTAGAAATACACTCATGACACCGATGAACATCTGTCTTGTTGTGAACCACTGGATCAACAGGGCGGAGATAGGCATCAACACCCCCATCACCAGCATGAATCCTGTCGCAAGCCATTGGACAGTGGGGGCATCCACGTTAAAGACGGCCATCAATTCTGTGAGGGCGATATTTAATAACGTTTCATTTAAAATGGCAAAAAAAGCACCGATCATGAATGTTATGAGGATTGCTTTTGAATTTAGTTTATTTGTCATGCTGTTCCTCCAAATAAAGTATAAAATGTAACACTTATCTATAATGCTTGATGAAGTGAAATATCTCAAGGGGAAAGTTTGAATCATAACAAACAGTCACCTATCAATCAATAGACTGTACATAAGCCGTTGTTTCAATCATCCTAAAAATAAAAAAGAGAGGAGACTATGTCTCCCCTCAGGATATTATTATTTATGCTTCACGTTTTTTTCTTCTGAAGCGGTGGAAGACCATGTACATCATCGGTACTATGATCAGCGTTAATACAGCTGAGAACAGAATACCCGATATGATAGTGACCGCCAATGGGGTAAATAGAGCATCACCGCTGACTGCCACTGGAATCAAGGCGACAATCGAGGTAAGGGCGGTGAGTAGGATAGGGCGAAGTCGTGTACGACCGGATTCAACGACTGCTTCCTTCACACTCATACCACTTTGTAATCCTTGTTCGATAAACTCAATTAACACGACTGAATTCCGTACTACGATACCGGTTAGGGAAACCATCCCCATCACGGCAAGGAAGCTGATCGGAGTCTGAGTGACAAATAATCCGAGAATCGCACCTGCGATCGCCAGATAAACTGCAACCAGGACAAGGAATGGAAGTGATAAAGAATTGAACTGAAGCGCAATTAACAAATACACTAGGAAAATCACGATGATAAACAGAATGGTGATTTCCGCAAAGAAATCATTTTGTGCTTCATTTTCCCCGCCTAGAGTAATGGAGTAGTTATTGTCATCCAGATCCTTCCTGACATCTTTCACGATTTCTTGTACATTTTCTTTATAATTCTCTTCTTCACCAGGGAAGGCGCGTATCGTAATGGCACGCTCTCCATCCTTATGAGGGATGAGTTGAAGCTCTTCCTTCTTCTCAGGTGTCACCAGCTCATTAAGTGAAACCAAATTCGGTGGTCCGGGAGGGTTTGCCGCTTCAGCCGGAACTTCCAGGGAAGAAAGATCGACTTCACCTTCGTTTCCTTCCAGTAAGAGTGTCATATCCCGTTTTGTCACACCATTATCAAACGATTTCATCGGAATACCTTCAGTAGCCAAGCGCAGCTGCTGACTGACATCATTAATGGTTATACCATTTTCTTTAAGTTTTTCGCGATTAGGCTCATATACAATAGTAGGTTCCATTTTTCCGACGTTATCAACGACCAATTCAGTATCCAATGAATTTATTTCAGTGGAAATTTTATCTCTTAGTTCAATTAATCGATCCATATCCGGACCTGAGACAGTCACCGTCACAGGAGCCCCTGCCGGCGGACCTTGCTGGATTGTTTCCATGAAAATCTTTGCTTCAGGGTACTCTTTTCGCAATTTGTCTGTCCATTCATCGATCAATCCTTGGGCAGTCTGGTTTTTTCGATCCACCCTTGCGACCAATTGACCTGTATTTTGACCAGAATTGGATAATGAACTGTTGAACAGATTCGGTAATCCTGTACCTGCAAAGGAAGACGTTTCATAGACACCTTCGTCTGTTTTTAAAAGCTTTTCTATTTCTTCCAGAGTATTGGATGTTTCTTCGATCGGCGTACCGATCGGTAACGTTACATCGACTGTCACTTCTTCACGATCGGCAGACGGGAAGAACTCAAAAGGTGTCAGAGCGATCAGACCAAAGATCGCAGTTGTGAACACCAGGCCAATGGCTGAAACGATGAACGGCCTTTTAGAGAACTTCTTCAGCACAGTATCGGCATAGAAATCCGCGATCTTATTTAATGGTTTACCCAGCAGCCCTGGGGCATCAGAAACTTTTTTCTTCGTTTTGCTATAAAGAAAGTATCTCATAATAGGAACAAAAATCAGAGCAACCAATGTCGATGCAATGATCGTTGTAATCAAGACTGTCGGAAGAGCCCTGATGAACGCTCCGTTTCCGCCTGATAAGAATATAAGCGGAAGGAATGTGAATACAATGGCAAAGGAGGAGGTCACGATTGACACCCATATTTCCTTCACACCGGTAATGGCACCCATGAGAGCACCGTCCCCGAGTTTATATCTGCGTTGGATATTGTCGTTCACTACTATGGAATCATCGACCAGGATCCCGAGGGCAATGATAGCTCCGATGACAGAGATCTGATTGAGATCCACTCCGGCAAATGGAAGGGGAATCAATCCCATCAATACGGAAATCGGTACGGCTAGTGCCACTACAAAAGCACCTGAGATTGTCAGTCCAAGAGCTGTAGTCAAGATAACAGCCACAACGGAAATAGCGAGGGACTTAAACAACCCATCGAAAATGTCCGTTACAGTGGAAGCTTGAGAATAATAAGGTACAAGTTCTACACCGGCTGGGAGGGAGTCCGACAGTTCATCCACTTTATCGCTGACTCTTTCATCGACCGTTGGGATATCCTCACCAGGCTGTACAAAAGCAGTAAATGATAGTGAAGGTTTTCCTTCAAACGTTACAATATCTTTGACTTCTTTAGGGGACACTTTCACATTGGCAATGTCTCCGAGTAAGATCGATTCGCCTTTGGGATTTTTCCCGACAAAGAGTTCCCTCATTTCATCTAAGGTAGTGAAATGATCGACAGTCAGTTGAACAACTTCATTATCCACTTCCTGCTTTCCGAGTGGAGTAGGATAATACTCATCATTGATGGCATTCATAACAGAAGAGGGGTTCAGGCCTGAAGCCTTGAGTTCCTCTTTCTTTAATTCGATCTTGATTTCTTCTTCGGGAAGACCTTTGACGGTGACACTTGAAACCCCGGATAGGTCCTCTACTTCCTCTTTCCATCTGCTGACCTCATCGTCCAGCTCAAGGAGTGACTCCTTATTATCACTGACTAAATGATAAGATACGATGGGCATTTTGACAGTGGATTCATTGACTTCAGGGTCGAACACCTCTTCGGGAAAAGAGGTAGATGCATCAGAGACAGCTTGGCGCACATCCCCGAACACTTCTTTTTTGTCTTCACCATCTTCAACCTCTACAATAATAGTAGAGAAGCCGGCTGCAGAAGAAGAGCTGATTTCTTTAATGCCCCCGATTGATTGGAGTGAAGATTCTATCGGATTTGTAATGGTCCTTTCAACGGAATCAACGGTAGCCCCGGGATATACAGTTGTGACTGTACCGATATTGACACTGGTTTCCGGTATTTCCCGTTGTGGTAATTGAATAAAGGTGAAAATTCCGATGATCACAAATAATAAGATGAAGATCAGGACGATTTTCGAACGTTTCAAAATAGCTTTTAACATGGTTTCATCCTCCTTTGATAATGTTTGACCTGTGAGTCATAATTTAATTTTTAGAAGTGTTGAATCATTGATATAACAGTCATATTTTTAGTTGACTCACTAGTCATTTTACCTAAAAAAATCATCTAGTCAAGAAATAATGCTCTTCTCATTTGCACTGAATATGGGTAAAATGAAAAAGGGATAGTTTTCTCTGGATATAGAGGTGTAGAAAATGGATAAGCGGAACGCAATACTCGAATCAGCAGTTGAACTCTTTGGAGCACACGGATACAATCAGACGTCCATGCAGCAAATTGCCGAAAGTGTCGGCATATCAAAAGGCTCCCTATACTCATATTTTCAATCAAAGGAAGATTTGATCATATCTATTTATGAACATTATCAACAGCTTGTATTTGAACGGGCATTCGTGGTGGGACTGGATGGGAATCTGCCTCCGATGGAGAGATTTGCCAAACAGTTCCAAGTGCAATTCGAAGGGATATTGGAGTACAAGTCTTATATGAAGATGCATATGAGAGGAGAGTCGACGAAAAACAGTGAAAAACTGGCGGCCATGGAGCATCGTATGAGGGGGCGGCTGTTCAGCTGGCTTGAACAAAATCTCCTCGATGTATATGGAAAAGAAATCAGGCCATATAAATGGGATCTGATGTGGATGACCCAATCCATCTATGCGTCTTATATGATGCTGTTGATTTCTCATGATGATACCCTTAATCCCTCGAGGTTAGGGGCACATTTAGTGAGACAGATAACTCTTCTTGCAAATGACTTCCTATGTGGGGAAAGCTCTCCGCAATTGAATGATGACATGATGAAATCCTTTTCTGTCAGTATGGACAAGGAAGGTGCTTTCATATCGTTTGAGAAGAGGGAGAAAGCTTGGGAATCCCTGTATGGTAAGATCAAAGGGATAGATGATAGTAGAGATTATGTGAACATAGCGAATCGGATATCTGAGGAATGCCGGGAATCGGAGCCGGATAAGTTGATCTTGAAAGGATTATTCCGATTATTGAAGGATAAGGAAGAGTTAAGAATCGAGGCTGAAGAATTAGAAAGACAGCTCCTTCCCGAGTGAGTGGGAAGGGGTTTTTTAATGATGGAAAAATGTATAATTTCCTTTAAATACTGGACATTTGGTGAGACAAAACTCCTATCCCCTAAATACCATAATAGAGACCATATCATTTAAAGGAGGTTTTTTTTGTGGCATTTCCCAGTAATGCACAATACACCCCGGTTTTAGTCGGGGGGACACCCTTATTTGACGTCTTAGGAGATGAAAGTCCCATATCGACGGATATTGTAGGGAATTCTACATTCCCTGCTGGTTTTTTCGCATATGATGGAACGAATGTTTATTTCCGATTAAGGCTGAACGGGGATCCACGTAATAGTCAATTAACAGGTTTCAGAAATTTTTCATGGGGGGTGTTAATCAACACCACAGGAGTAGCGGGAACATACGACTGGTTATTTAACGTTGATGGATTGAATAACCGAGTTAGTTTAATTCAAAATACGGTGAAATTGGTCAATTCATGGAATGACCCTGCTGAAGGGACGGGAGGGGGAAACCCAAACTTTTCCCAGCAGATTACAAATTTTGATTTTGCCAGAGTAGCACCAGCCGACTCAAGCATCGGAGGCGATCAAGATTTCTTCCTGGATTGGTTTCTCCCGGCGAGCACAGTTTTCTCTTTCCTTGGTATCAATGCATCATCAGCCATTCGTGCCATTTACTTCTCATCTGCCAACTCAAACAACTATAACAAAGATTCTTTAAGGACAAGTGAGGGTTTTTCTTTTGCTAACGCCTTTACTGATCCCGTCACTCCAGATCAAGCGGATATCAGGGCGAGGCTGGCAACGAACAAAGTAAGGAATTCAGGACCTACAACAGTTGTCCTTGGGCAGCAGGCAACTTGGACAGGAACGGTAACCGTAACAAATACCGGAAGATCACAAGCCACTTCAGTCTTTCTTGATGACATCATCGGTCCTGATCAAGTCAATTCATTTGTCGTCAACACAACCTCACAAGGTTTAACCTCGTATAATCCAGCCACTAAATTGTTGACATGGAACGTTGGAAACCTGAATCCTGGAAGTGCCGCAACCTTAACCTTCACATTAAATGGTGCATTTACAACCAGTGGTTCACGCAATTTAGACAGAGTACAAGCTTCAGGGTTTGATTCTTCCTCTGGTAACGCCATTCAGTCCAACACGTCCGTCGTCACCATCAACGTCCAACAGACCGCCACCATAAATGGGACTATCACCGATCAATCAACAGGTTTGGCACTTCCGAATACAACAGTATCCCTTCTACAGGGAATGAGCACGATTGCAACCACTCAATCGAACGCAAGTGGGTTTTATACGTTTACGAATGTTGTGCCAGGTAACTATACTGTTGAGGCTACCAGAACCAACTATGTGACAGGAACTGTTAATGTATCTGCAGTGGGTGGGACATCCTCCACGGCGGATATTGCACTCGTTCCTCAGCCAAGTACCATTTCTGGAAATGTATCAAATGGCGGACCCATAAACAATGCAACCGTGCAGCTTCTAAATAATTCCGGGACTGTTATAGATACCACTACGACGAATGTCGCAGGGAATTATTCTTTCGTAAATGTAACTCCAGGGTTATACAACGTCTCGGTATTTGCCTCTGGTTTTCAATCCCAAACCAAATCCGTCATGACAGAGCCTAATCAGGCAGCTGTGATCAATTTCACCCTGGTCGCAAATCCCGGCTCGATTTCAGGTACGGTCCGTGATTCCACCAATAATTCTGCCATCCCACTTGCCAATGTAGAATTATTGGACTCAGATGGTGTACCCATTGCCAGCACGACAGCCGATGGAAGCGGGCAATACAGCTTTAATAATCTAGCCCCCGGAAATTATCAGGTCAGATCCTTTGCGGCCAACTATAGTACAACGACGGTATCTTCATCGGTCACCGCTGGTAATATAACCAACACAAACCTTTTCCTTGAACCTAATCCCGGTTCCATTCAAGGCACGGTAGTAGACAGTGATTCTATGACGGCGATATCAGGAGCCTCAATTCAAGCGGTAAATAGTCAAAACGTAATAGTAGCGAATACCACCTCAAATGGAAGTGGTCAGTATACATTCGGCAGTCTTTTACCAGGTTCATATTCTCTTATTTTTACGGCTAGTGGCTATGCTACTCAAACATTGGGTGCTGTTGTCACCTCCAACGCTATGACAATTGTTGATGCTGAATTATCGAGACTGGCAGGTGCCCTGGTTGGTACCGTACAGGATCCTAATGCGGTTGCCATTCCAGGGGCAACGGTTACCGTTTTTCAGAATAATATTCAAGTCGGTTCCGTCATCACTGATTCAAATGGAAACTACATGGTGCAGGGGCTGCCTCCTGGAAGCTATACAGTTGTCGTCAGCGCACCTGATTACACAACGGAAACTGTGGCAACAATGATAGAAAATGGTCAAACAACTACCGCTAATGTAACCCTTCGTGAAGATCCGGGTACGTTGACTGGGTTTGTGAGGGACACGAATAATGTTCCGATACCTGGGGGGAGTGTGACGGTACAAATCAGTACAGGCACTGGAATCATTGTCGCTACATCGGTTACAGCTCCCGACGGATCCTATACGGTTCCTAATTTAGCCCCTGGAAATTATACAGTGGTCGCAGCGGCTTCCAATTTTCAAGCTGCCACACAAGGGGTGACCATTTCATCCAATATGATCTCTATTGTGAACTTTAACTTGGCTGCCGATCCAGGGTCGGTTTCCGGTATCGTGACTAACGCGCAAACGGGAACACCGGTCTTCGGTGCAAATGTACAGGTTAGAGTGGTCGATGCAAGCGGAGCAGTTATAGCAGCGGTACTAACAGATGAAAATGGCCAATATGTTGTAAATGGCTTAGCGCCGGGAATCTACACCGTTGTTGTATCAGCGCAGGATTTTCAGACCAATGCCGCTACTGTACAAGTCAATTCCAATCAAACAGCGGATGCAAACATCGCCCTTCAACCTGATCCGGGCCAGATTACCGGTACTGTCGTGGACAGTGTAGGAAGTAATCCAATCCCCGGAGCTAGTGTCAGCATTGTGAATAGTTCCGGAAACTTGATAACGACTGTGCTGACAGATTCAAATGGTGTATTCATGGTGGAAGGACTTGCCCCGGATAATTATACAGTGAATGTATTTGCAAATAATTTTCAAAATGGTATGGTCGGTGCTCTCGTTTCCTCCGGACAAACGACACCTGTATCTGTTTCCTTGGAGCCTAATCCAGGGTTCATCACCGGAACGGTCAGTCCACTCGTTCCCAATACGATTGTCCAATTAAGAGATGTGAACAATGTGCTGATCGATTCAGTCGTGACCAACCAGGATGGTACATTCTCATTTAACAACTTGACACCTGGTGCCTATACAGTTTTGGCATCAGCCCCGAGCTATTCAACTGCTCAGGCAGGGGTGTCGGTCCTCGCAAACCAGACATCAACAGTAGATTTGACTCTGATTCCCAACCCCGGTTCTGTGTCCGGGTTCGTAACCGATAATCTTGGAAACCCGATTGTAAACGCAATCGTACAGATTTTCGATCAAAATAATATTTTGATTGGTTCAGGATTCACAGATTCATCGGGTCAATATATTGTCGGTAATCTCCCGAGTGGATCATTCAATTTAGTGGTCAATTCGCCGGGCTTCGGACAGGTCATCACAGGGAGAACCCTTGGTGTAGGAGAAGATTTAACCGGAGTTAATATTTCTTTGATCCCTAATCCCGGCATCATCAATGGTCAGATTACAAACATTTCGACAGGCGATGCGATTTCAGGGGCTACGGTCGTCATTATTGACGGTATTTCCCAAATCCCGGTAGCAACCACAACAACTTCAGCATTCGGAAACTATTCGGTCAGTGGCTTGGCACCAGGATCATATATCGTCTCCGCTTCAAAAATGAATTTCACTACAGAGCAAATCGGCGCCATTGTTATAAGCGATTCAGCTACAAGAGCTGATCTGGCATTAGGGGAGAACCCGGGAACGATATCAGGGACTGTGGAAGATACCAACGGAAATCCGATTACGGGGAATGGAATCCAAGTCTCCGTATTCAATGAAAATAATGTGCTGGTTGTCAGCCTATTAGCGAACTCAGATGGAACATATTCAGTGCCATCGCTTGCGCCAGGAACCTACTTTGTCACAGCAACCGCACCGAATTACTCATCTTCTACTGTATCAGCCATTGTGCAATCGAATCAAAGCACTACCGTTACAAACGTTTTATCTGCAAATCCCGTAACGTTAACGGTCCAAGTCGTGATTCAGCATACGGCAACTCCGATTGGAGGATCATCCGTCACGATCCGGCACGCTAATAACATCCCAATTGCAACAGGGATAACGGATGAAAACGGGTATGTAACCTTTTTCTCCTTGCCGACAGGGACGTTGAATATCACAGCGGATTCCCCCTCCTTTGGAACAGATACCAAATCGGTTATCGGTGGACCCGGGGACATCCTTTTCGCTGTACTGAGTCTTGCTCCAAATCCTGGACAGATTCAGGGCTTCATATCAAATCTTGCGAATGGAGCTGCTATTCCTAATGCAGTCATCCAGCTCTATGATTTTACAAATGTACTTGTCCAAACCACTCTGTCTAATCAAAATGGGGAATATACTTTTTCAGGGGTCACACCGGGAGTATATACTGTTGTTGCCAATGCAACTGATTTCGGTCCCGAGACGGCAGGAGCCATCGTCACTTCCGATCAAACGAGCTTACTGAGCTTTGCATTAAGTCCGAACCCAGGGATCGTACAAGGGTTTGTAAGAGACTCGGTTACCATGGATCCTATTTCTGGTGCCACTGTAGAAGTCAGGGAGCTTTCCGGATCGGGTCCGATCATTTTCACTACGATTACAGATTCGAATGGATTTTTCCAGACGACCACCCTGTCTCCAAGAGTATATGTATTAGTGGGAAGCAGTCCTGATTTTGGTTCAAACTCTGTATCGGCAGAAGTCATGAGCGGGGGGGTAACCAATGTTGAAATCCTCCTTACTTCAAATCCGGGGGCTTTGACAGGGACGGTAAGGGATGCCCAGACTCTGCAACCTCTAGCAGACACTTTAGTCAGGGTTATCAATAATCAGGGAACGATAGTCGCAACCGTTCAAACGTCAGTTGATGGGACATATTTCATTCCTGGATTGACTGAGGGAAGCTATGCCGTTTCAGCAATCAACACAGGTTATCAATCCTTGCTTCAACAAGTGAATATTCAGCCAAATAGCACCATAGTGTTGGATTTCAATTTATTGGCCAACCCAGCAACCCTTAGTGGAACAGTCGTGGACGCAATTACTGGGTCACCATTAACGGGCGTCATCATCGAGGTTTATGTCAGTGGGTCGGATATTTTGGTAAGACGTGTTCTCACTGATGAAAATGGGAATTATTTGATTGAAGGACTTCCTCAAGGGACTTTTGACGTGAAGGCTCAGCTTCAAGACTACGCGATCAGTGTCAATACAGTGTTCTTATCTCCAGGTGAGAGCGAGGAGTTAAATATTGCTCTTGTCCCATTCCCGGCAACGGTCCAAGGAACGATAAGGGATGCCGTTACACAGGATCCGATTAGCGGGGCTCTAATAAAAGTGGTGATACCAAATACAGACATTGTCGTTGGAAGCATAATAACCTCGAGCGATGGAACGTATTCGATCGGGAATTTGCCAAGTGGCAGCTATGATGTGGTTATCTCGGCAGAAGGTTATGCGACAGAAGTTATTCCTGTCATTCTTGTTCCAAATGGGACAGAAACAGTAAATGTGAATCTTGATCCAAATCCGGCTGGAATTACGGGATCGGTATTGATTGCCCAAACATCCGTTGCCATTCCAGGGGCGTTGGTGAGGGTATTTAATTCTGACGGAGTATTTATTACCAGTACTTTGACAGATGATAATGGGCTTTATGCGATTCCTGGTTTGGCTCAAGGTCAATACACCGTCATTGCTAGCGCTGACGGATTCGGAGATCAGATTGCCGTTGTCACTTTAACACCTGGTGAAACGGCAAGCCTTCATTTTAGCTTATCAAATCAAACAGCAACTCTTAGAGGAACTGTGCGTGATGCGGCCAACAATCAGCCCATTCAATCTGCTCTTGTCCAAGTCTTTAGAATCGGAACAACCATACCGATCGCTTCCGTTTTCACAAATGGTTCAGGTGAGTATGTATTGGAAGGTTTAGATCCAAGGGAGTACCGAGTGGTCTTCTCGGCAGATGGATATTCAAGTGAGGTATTTAGAATATTCCTTACGAATGGGGAAGACAGGACGTTAAATGTGGAGCTTGGTCGTCAGCCGGCCACCATTAGGGGGAGGGTGACTGATGCGAATACCGGAGAGCCCATCCAGAGTGCGGGTGTCATAACAGTCATTAGTGGAAGCGGGATTATCGTAGCATCAACCTTGACTGATCAGGAAGGGAATTATATTCTTTCAGATCTTGGCCCCGGCAATTATCATGTAATTTTCTCTGCAGACGGCTATGTAAGTCAGACGGTCATGATTATATTGAATAGAGGAGAAACGGTGATTCTTAATGCCGATTTACAATCTAATCCTGCCACCATTACCGGCTATGTACGGGAAGCAGGAACCCTTTCCCCAATTGAGAATGCACTTATCCAGGTATTCTCCACCGATGGGACCCTGATTGGTACAACACTCACAGATATGAACGGGAATTATACGATATCAGGGTTACCTGGGGGAACGGTGGTAGTCGTCGCCAGAGCAACAGGTTACCAGAGTCAATTACAAGCCATCACACTCATAAGAGGAGCAACGAGCACACTCAATTTCTTACTAGCAGACAATCCAGCCAGTGTAAGAGGTACAGTGACTGATAGTCAAACAGGACAGCCAATCCCGCAAGTGCTTGTACAAATCTTTCCGATCGGATCACGAGTGCCGATCCGGTCTACGTTGACTGATCCGGTTGGATTTTATATCCTGACCGGCTTACCTCCCGGAACGTACGTCATCAGGTTCACAGCTTCGGGTTATCCTGTGGAAGAAGTAACCATCGTTTTAGCGGAAGGGGAGAATAGGCTGCTGAATGTACAGTTAGGACGTATCATACCACCGACACCTTCTAACCTAAGACCTGAATGCATCTCAGCAGAAAAGGTATATGATTGGGTCATTGCCACTCATAACTTAACAGAAGTCGTCGGACTATCGCCGGACTGCAGGGCACTGGTGAATGAATTACTTGAAAGGGGAGAGGGAATACATGTCCAATGTCAGCTTAGTTCTTCTGCCCAACCAAGATGCTCCCTGATTTCGTTTGAAAAAGGGAACCCGGGTTATGTTGAAATCAGGGGTCAAGCGGTCATTCTGGTAACGGTAGGTTCCATAACCGATAAAGACCAATACTGTGCGATGGAAGTACCTGTCTATTTTGATAAAGTAATCGGTGTGTGTCTACCCCAGGGACTGGATGCAGGGAATGTCAACTGCTCCATTGTAGATTTTAAATGTCGGGAAAAGGCGGGAAGCTTAACTCGTGACCAGGTGCAGCTTCAATTCATTGCATGCCTGGAAGTTGAAATACTGAACCCTGTCATACTGGAAGTGCTTGGCACTTTTTGTAAACCCAGGATAGTGGTTGAACATGTGGAAGAAGATAATTTGCGTTAATTGAAATGATGAGGTGTTCTCCGAGGGAGGACGCCTTTTTATTTAATAAAAAACCCTGTAAAATATCTGTTCGCTTCAAAAATGGGTATTTCGTTGATTTCCTCGATCGCTTACATCCCCGTACAGATTCTCCTTATCATTCCAGCACCATATTGACAAATTGTTTTAAATTTCGACAAGAGGGGTATAAGAATGTGGGCGCATTTATACGGTAATACTAATTCCGTGGGTCGTCAGGATTAAACAAGATCCTGGGCGGCTTTTATTTTGGCCAAAAACACTAGATAAAGGAGGGTGTACATGTGGACAAATGGATGAAATTCCTCGAGGTCAATGCACCTCGGATTCTTGATCTGACCATAGAGCATGCGGTTCTTGTAGGACTGGCGATTATCGTGGCACTTTTAATCGGGGTACCTTTGGGAATTTACTTAACGACAAATGATTATTTAGCGGAAACGGTGTTGCAGATTGCCTCTGTCATGCTGACGATTCCGAGTATTGCCTTATTTGGAGTCATGATTCCGATATTCTCTATCATCAATCAGGGTATAGGCTTTGTTCCTGCCTTTGTGGCACTGGTACTCTATTCTCAGCTCCCGATCATACGAAATACATATACAGCAATCCGGAACGTGAGCCCGGAGATGCGAGACGCGGCAAAGGGGGTTGGGATGAAGACCCATCAGCGTTTACTTAGAGTCGAAATTCCAAATGCCTTTCCGGTTATTATGGCGGGCATACGTACGGCAGTCGTCATGAATATCGGAATCGGTGTCATAGCTGCTTACATAGGGGCAGGTGGGCTCGGTGTCCTCATCACACAGGGGATTTCAAGAGGGGACAACTACCTGATCATCAGCGGCTCGGTAGCTGTGGCGATACTTGCCATGATCGCTGACGCCATCTTGTTGTGGATACAAAAACGCTATACACCAAAAAGCATTGCATAAAGTGAAAGAGGTGAAGAGATGATTACATTTGATCAGACTACAAAGACATATGAAGGCGGTGTGACAGCGGTTAAAGGGGTCGACTTTACCGTGGAAAAAGGTCATATTGTCGTACTGCTTGGACCATCGGGCTGCGGGAAGACGACTTTATTAAGAATGGTGAATCGACTGGAGTCTATTACCGATGGGAAAATCATCATCGACGGACAGGATTCAATGGAGTTAAACCAGATTGAGCTTCGCAGGAAAATCGGTTACGTCATCCAAAGCAACGGACTGTTTCCTAATATGACGATAGAAGAGAACGTCATGATTGTTCCTGACATGTTAGGGTGGGGGAAGAAAGAGAAGAAGGAACGCTTCAACAAGTTGATGGACATGATCGGGCTGAGCGGGGATAAATTCGGAAAACGTTACCCCCATGAATTATCCGGTGGACAGCAGCAGAGAATCGGTGTCATTCGTGCGCTGGCAGCGGATCCTCCCGTCATGTTGATGGATGAGCCGTTCGGGGCACTCGATCCGATCATCCGTGAGAAGATACAGGATGAATTCCTGCAAATTCAGCGGGAAGTGAAGAAAACCATTTTGTTTGTAAGTCATGATATCGATGAGGCGATCAAGATGGCAGACAAGATTGTATTATTACGTGGAGGTGAAATCATGCAGTATGACACTCCTTCAGAGATGCTTGTCCGTCCTAAGAGTGACTTTGTGTTTGAGTTTTTCGGAAAAGACCGTGCCATAAAGAGTCTCAGTCTCCACACGATATCCGATTTAAAAAATATCATAGGACTGGCAGATTTCGATGAAGCGATTCCTGATACGAAGACCATCAACGTGAGGCATGATCTCAGAAATACGTTGTCGATGCTTTTGAATCAGGAAGCTGAACAAGTGATCGTGACCGACGATGGGGGCACTAAATTAGGTGCGATTACCATAGATCTTGTTCAGAAATACCTCCATTATGAAATCAAAGGAAAATCGAACGCGGTTCAGAAAGGGTGATTCGGTGAATACCAAAAAGGTCGTCAGTAATATTGTCCGGTATGTCGTGTATGCACTGGTCATCCTGTTCTTTGTCTGGGCGATGAAAAATCATTATTTTGATTATATGTTCAGTAAATCCAATACGTTTCTCCATTTATTGAAACAACATCTGCAGTTGGTCTTGGTATCTTCGTTGCTTGCACTTGTGGTTGCGGTTCCTGTGGGTATCCTGATTACCCGAAAGCAGTTCAGGAGAGCAGAGTGGATTGTGTCGAATACAGTCAATTTTGGTCAAACCATCCCTAGTCTGGCGGTTCTTGCCCTGATGATCAGTATTTTGGGCATCGGGTTTAAAACAGCCATATTCGCTCTGTTTATTTATTCCCTTTTACCGATTTACCGAAATACAGTTGCAGGTCTCGACTCGATTGATGAGAATTTGATCGATGCAGCAAGAGGGATGGGGATGAAGCCTCATCAAATCCTTTTCCGTATTGAATTGCCGAATGCAGCTTACTCGATCCTTGCAGGGATCAGGACAGCTGTGGTACTGAACATCGGTACTGCAGCTCTGGCGTACGTTGTTGGCGGAGGCGGATTAGGCGTCTGGATTTTTACGGGAATTCAATTATTCGATAACGGTTATTTGATTTCTGGAGCCATTCCGGTAACGGTACTGGCCATTCTGGTTGATTTATTATTGAGACTTATTGAACGGCTGGTCGTTCCTAGGGGCACGAAACAAACGCTGGAAATATAGTGGTTGAAGCAGGAGGTGAGATGCATGAAACAGAAACTGAAATGGGTCGGGATCGTGACCCTTACTATTATGCTTACCGCTTGTTCGAATGTAGGGATAGGCGGCAAGCAAATATCCGTCGGTGGCAAGAACTTTACTGAGCAATACCTGCTTTCTGAGATGACGGCTTTTCTATTAAAAGAAGAAGGATTTAAAGTCAAACAAATGAACAATCTTGGAAGTACCGTCGTCCGTAAGGCATTGGAAAATGAGCAGGTGGATATGATGTGGGAATATACGGGAACAGCCTTGATCACCTATATGGGGCAGGAACCGATGTCAGATCCACAGAAAACATTCGAAAAAGTGAAAGAACTTGATGCAAAAAAGGGAATCCACTGGATGAATATGTCCAATGTGAATAACACATACGCACTTGCCATGAATAAAGACCAGGCAAAGGAATTGGGAATCGTATCAATCAGTGATCTAGCACAATACATCAACAGTCATCCCGGTGAATTGACAATGGCATCTGATGCTGAATTTGCCAATCGTGCCGATGGCCTCCCGGGTGTGGAGGAAAAATACGACTTCAAATTCGGTTCAGGGCAAATAAAGCAGATGGACCTTGGGTTGACTCAAAGAGCGTTGAATAACCGTCAGGTGGACGTGTCGGTTGCCTTTGAAACAGATGCAACCATCGTGGATTATGATCTTGTGACCTTAAAGGATGATAAAAATTTTTTCCCGCCTTACAGGGCAGCTGTCAGTATCAACAAAGACGTATATAAAAAGTATCCCGAAATCAAAGAAATCACTGGAAAATTGGCAGATAAACTAAACAGTGATATCATGCGGGAACTGAATTACAAAGTGGATATCGAAGGAAATAGTGTATCCGTTGTGGCCCATGATTGGCTGGTGGAAAACGACTTAATAAAAGATTGATAAAAGATTTTTATAGGACTGGACCGATTGTGGTTCAGTCCTATTCCCTTTTTGTCATAAATTTCCTGGTGAGGCTCCCGTCTAGTCAGAAAGCCGGTAAATGAATACTCTATAGTATTGACGTCTTGACCAAGGGTATACTGGAGGAATAGAAGATGAAACCGACTGTATCAATCGTGATCCCCTTTTATAACTGTGCGTACGTGGATCAGGCCATTCGCAGCGCCTTAAATCAAACGTATCCGAATACGGAAGTCATAGTTGTGGATGATGGCTCTACAAAAGAATTGGATAGGGTGACTCCTTTCATAAATCGAATTAAGTTTTTTAAAAAAGAAAACGGTGGGACAGCAAGCGCCGTTAATGAAGGTATCAAAAGGTCCAGTGGGGAATATATCGCCTGGTTGAGTTCTGATGATCATTTTCACAACCAAAAAGTAGAGAAACAATTGGATTATATGATCAGTAAGGGAGCCAAAGCAAGTTTTCATAATTATCATTATATAAATAAAGACAATGAAATATTGCTTCCTTACGTTGGGAAAAAGTTTGACAATGCAGAAGAACTCTACCGTTCCATTACACGCATCAACCCTATCAACGGGTGTTCCGTAATGGTTCATAGAGATGTATATAAAGAAATAGGCTATTTCAGTCCGAATCTGAAATTCACCCAGGACTATGAAATGTGGTGCCGGATGCTAATGAAAGGGTATGTCATTTATTATCTGGATGAAGTCTTGCTCAACTATCGGTCACACCCTGACTCTGGAACGAGTAAACATCCAGACCAAATGAAAAGAGAGGTTGCTGCTATAAGGCATCATTATCATCATCAGATTCAACAATATGCAACCCAACACTCAGCCAACTTAAAAAACATCAAGTTCTAATTGAAGAAAAAATATTGACGTATTTTAAACACTATCGTTTGACATATGACACCGTGTCACATAAAGTGGAGGATGTTCCACATGACACGGTGTCATTTTTTTGAGGAGGAATGCGAAATTGCCTAAACCTACATTCTTCAATTTGAAGGAAGAGAAAAGGAATGTTTTGGTGGAAGCAGCCAAGAAGGAGTTTTCCAGGGTATCCCTATACGATGCCTCCATTGCAAACATCCTGAAAACGGCTGGAATTCCGAGGGGAAGCTTCTATCAGTACTTTGAGAATAAAGAGGATGCCTTTTTCTACCTCGTAGGAGAGCATGCCCGGAAACGGTTTGAAACCTTTATTGCTTTGTTGGAAACCCATGATGGGGATTTGTTCGAAGCGACAAGGGTCATGTTTCATACAATGCTTTCGTTTTCGTATGAAAATGGACAAAATAATTTTATTCGGAACGTCCTTTTGAATATGAATTACAAAATAGAAAAAACGTTCACTCAGACATTAACCAGGGAAACCATCGATCAGCGCTATGAGGAAATCTTCCTTTTAGTAAATAAAGATCAATTTGCCATTGATAATAAATCGGATTTGTACCATGTATTGCAAATCCTTTCAGCCGTCACGTTCCATAATCTCGTTCAGAGCATTGCAGAGGAACTGACGCTTGGAGAAGCACTGGGAAAGTACGATAAAGAAATGAGCATGATTAAAAGAGGATTGTGTAAATCCTCTTCATAATTAAATAGAAAGAAGGGAGAACATGAATAACAGAGATGCTAATACCCAATCCGAAACCTTTAATAAAACACCCCTGCTTATAGTCCTCATATCAGGGGCTTTCGCAGCTATCCTTAATCAAACGTTGTTGGGGACAGCTCTCCCTCATATTATGACCGATCTGGATCTTGATGCCAGTACCGCCCAGTGGCTGACATCGATCTTTATGCTCGTAAACGGGGTGATGATCCCGATCACGGCATTCCTGATCGAACGCTTTACGACAAGGGCATTATTCCTTAGTGCCATGGGTTTATTTGCAGGAGGGACGCTCATTTGTGCCATTGCACCTAATTTCGGCTTCCTGATGGTCGGGAGAATCATCCAGGCTTCGGGAGCAGGTATCATCATGCCACTCATGCAAACCATCCTCTTTCTTATTTATCCTGTTGAGAAAAGGGGAGCGGCAATGGGGATGTTTGGGCTGGTCATTTCGTTCGCTCCGGCAATCGGACCGACCCTTTCAGGCTGGCTTGTTGAACAATTCCCTTGGAGAAGCTTGTTCTATGTGATTCTTCCGATCGTCATCGTCGATTTTATCGTCGCGTATTTCATTTTAAAGAATGTAACCAAACAAACGTATCCGAAACTCGATGTCCTTTCCATCATTCTTTCTTCACTGGGATTTGGGGGATTATTGTATGGCTTCAGTATTGCAGGAAGCCAAGGGTGGGGAAGTATTCAGGTCATTATCTCGATGATTGTGGGAAGCGTCACACTCTTTTGGTTCATCACAAGGCAGTTTAAGTTGAAGCAGCCGATTCTCGAATTCCGCGTGTTCAAAAACAAGATGTTCACGTTAACGACAGTGCTGGGGATGGTCGTGTTTATTGCGATGATCGGAGCGGCTACGGTACTTCCTCTTCTTATGCAGAATATGCTAGGGTTCTCAGCCTTTGAATCAGGGCTTATGCTTCTCCCCGGGGCCCTCTTGATGGGACTCATGAACCCTATTACAGGGAGGATCTTTGATAAGTTCGGAGCCCGGTGGCTCGCCATCATCGGGTTGACCATTCTCACGATCACGACGTTCATGTTTACCAACTTATCGGCAGACACATCGTTTATGTATCTGGCAACGGTCAATGCCATCAGGATGTTCGGGGTTGCCATGGTGATGATGCCGGTGACAACTGCCGGGCTGAATCAGTTGGACAGGAGTCTGATACCGCACGGAACAGCCATGAACAATACGATGAGACAAGTCTCCGGTGCCGTCGGAACAGCACTTCTTGTGACCGTAATGACAACGAGTGCCGATCCCGGCAGAGGACTTGAAGGGATGATTCACGGAGTCAATGTGTCATTTATCGTGGCCGGCATTACGGCCATTGCAGGACTTCTACTATCCTTTTTCATAAAAAGCGGGCGACCTGCGAAGGTTAAAAGCAATGCCTGAAGAAATAGAGGGACGGACCTTTCTTGTGACCAGGTCCGTCCCTCATTTTATTTGCCTTCTTGCAAATACTCTTCGTTTTTCCAGTCGGTAACGAACATACAGCCCGGGGAATGGGTCAGCATGTAGGGGATTTTAGCATGAAGGGCCACTGCCTGAGGGGTAACCCCGCAAGCCCAGAACATCGGAGTTTCTCCCTCCCTGATACCAACAAAGTCACCGTAATCTGGTTTAGTGATATCCAGAATGCCAATTTCAGCAGGATGACCAATATGAACAGGAGCACCGTGCATTTTTGGGAACAGTGCAGTTATATCCATTGCTTTCTGTACGAGTGAATCAGGTATCGGTCTCATTGAAACGACCATTGGCCCTTCAAATACTCCGGCTTTTTCTGTCTGAATATTGGTGTGATACATTGCTACGTTTTTATTTTCCTCTATATGACGCAGCGGAATGTCCCCTTTGATGAGCTGACTCTCGAATGTGAAACTGCATCCAATGAGGAAGCTGACGAGATCCTCCCTCCATATTTCATCTATCCGCTGCTTCTTATCAACCAATTGACCATTTTCATACACGTGGTATAAAGGGATGTCAGTACGAATATCTGAATTTTCAGCATACCTGGATTGGAATTGCCCTGGTTCCAACACCTCGACAATCGGACAGGATTTTGGATTGCGCATGGTGAATAATAAAAAATCAAAGGCATATTCCTTAGGAAGAACAACCAGGTTGGCTTGTACATAATCCTGGCAGACACCTGAAGTGTGAGTTTGGTGCTTTCCGCATCTGATGCTCGTTCTTAGTTCTGAAGGTAACATGGAAACAGGCTCTCCTTTAAAATGAAATTTTAATAGTCTGAAGATTGGTATCCATCTTATCATATATTTGTGCTACGTTATCAGTAATTAATCATTTCAGTTAGGGGGAATCGAATTTGTCTCAAAATCTCCACGGCATGGATCCGAAATTATTATCGGATTTACAGTCTCAAAAAGAAACGTTATGGACAAACCCGTTAATCCAATCCGGTGATATCCCAGAGGGTGGTCTCCGGGAAATCTTTGACGCGGAGAAGCGGCTCGCCCGTTTTGCTCCCTATATAAAAAAGGTCTTCCCAGAAGCGGCAAACGGAATGATCGAGTCCCCAATCAAGCGGCTGGGAAACATGGAAATTGCGCTTCAAGATTATTTTCAAACAACGATAAAAGGTCAGCTGCTCCTCAAATGTGACAACGAGCTCCCGATTGCAGGTTCGATCAAAGCCAGGGGAGGCATTTATGAAGTATTGAAAATTGCGGAAACGGTTGCTTTGGAACAGAACTGGATCCAAGAGACAGACGACTATACGGTGCTGGCATCGAGTCGCTTCAGGAATTTCTATTCAGGGTATTCCATCGCTGTCGGTTCCACGGGAAACCTTGGATTAAGTATAGGAATAATGGGGGCGGCGCTAGGTTTCAAGGTCACTGTACATATGTCCCGGGATGCGAGAGGCTGGAAGAAGGAGCTCTTGAGAGAAAAGGGGGTTAACGTTATAGAACATGAACAAGACTTCTCCCATGCGGTTGCTGAAGGAAGAAAGCAGTGTGAGTTGGATCCAGATTGTTTCTTCATTGATGATGAAAATTCAAAGGATTTATTCATGGGCTATGCAGTTGCGGCACTCAGGCTTAAGAAACAGTTTGAGGTAGAGGGGATCCTTGTAGATCATGACCACCCTTTGATTGTTTACCTGCCATGCGGGGTGGGCGGTGGTCCAGGTGGGGTGACCTATGGTTTGAAGCATGTATTCGGTGAACATGTTCATTGTTATTTTGCAGAACCTGTAAATTCCCCTTGTATGCTCCTTGGACTTGCATCAGGCAGACATGAAGGGATTTCAGTCCAGGATATTGGATTGAGCAATCGTACGGAAGCGGATGGTTTGGCGGTGGGCAGACCCTCTGCCCTTGCAGGTAGAATGATTAACGAACTGGTGAACGGGGTATATACGGTAAGCGATAAGAATCTATTCAAATTGCTTACTTTGCTGCATCAGTCAGAATCCATCTTCGTCGAGCCGTCGGCAGTGGCGGGGATGTTTGGTCCCTTCCTGCCGGATGTGCAGGAACACCTTTCCTCTATTGACGTGGAATTATCACATGCCACCCATGTAGTATGGGCCACGGGAGGAAGTCTAGTGCCGGAAGCCATCAAGGATGAGTACGTGAAAAAAGGCAAGGTTTTTTTGGTTGGCTGAGTTGCCGGGTAGCATGGAACTGGGCGGATGCACACCTTCTGAATCCACGCATATGATATCGTGGTAAAAAGCAGAAGGGAATGATCAGAATGTACAATGTGCCGATGACTTATTCATCATACCCCCACACCTTTGCAAACGCTGCCCCAAGAAGTGAAGATACTCCTCAGCACTTAGTGAATACCCTGCTTAACGGTATAAGCAGAAAAGCATCTACAGCAGACTTATATGATCGATTGGCCTGGGCCGCACCAACTAGTGAGGAACGTCAAAATCTAATGCGAATGAAGGAAGACGAGGAGAGGCATTGGTGGGAATTAACCAATTTATACACCTCCCTTACCGATACCCAGCCTTCTTATCAGGTAGAAAGAATTCCTTTTCATTCATATCGGGATGGCCTGCAAAGAGGTTATGAAGCGGAGCTTGAAGATTATGAACTATATCGGATTTGCAGTATGCAGGCTCAGCATTCCACGGTATACGAAGTCCTCGTGAATACATGCAGGGATGAGTGGGGGCATGCCGAAAGATTGAGTGTGTTAGGTGCAGGTGAAGACAATCGGATGATGTCAAAGGATTATGGGCCCTACCCGTATTCCGTGAACATTGATGAGGTGACGGTTGCTAATGACACGTTCCGCACGGCCTTATGGACAGGTGAACATTTACAGGTAACGCTTATGAGCATCAATCCCGGGGACGACATCGGTTTGGAAATTCACCCTAATATTGATCAATTCCTCCGTCTTGAACAAGGAGAAGGAATTGTGAGAATGGGGGATCGCCAGGATAATTTAACCTATGAGAAAAAAGTAAGTCAGGATTTTGCAATCATGATCCCGGCAGGTACCTGGCATAATGTCATCAATACCGGGGATAAACCTATAAAGCTGTACTCAATTTATGCTCCGCCTCAGCATCCGCGTGGTACGGTTCATGTAACCAAGGCTGATGCGATTGCGGCTGAGGAAGGCCACAGTAGATATTAGACATACTAAAATAAAAAGGATGTGGAATCAGAAAGATTCGACATCCTTACAAATGAACCTGCCTGTTCCATCTCTTTAATATTTACAGAAAAAATCAGGAATTATATGTTAAAATGAAGCAGTGAGGATGAATAGAATGAAAGTTTGCAAGTGAGAGGATGAATCGATTGGTGAATAAAAGCAAAAAGATTATGGGATGGGCACAGCCTTTGATAATTGGAATAGCGTTAGCCGTCATTATTCGTTCCTTTATCGTGATACCCATTGTGGTTGAAGGAGCATCGATGAATACCACTTTACTGGATCATGACCGCATGATCGTAAACAAAATGGATGAACCTGAGCGGTTTGATATTATCGTATTTCACGCAACCGAAACCGAAGATTATATTAAACGTGTAATTGGGCTGCCTGGTGACAAGATTGAATATAAAAACGATACGTTATACATAAATGGTGAAGCATATGATGAGCCTTATCTGAATGAACAAAAGGAAGTGACGGTGGGGGCGTTAACCCCTGATTTCACTTTACAGGATACCCCTTTAAAACAAATGACGGTTCCGGAAGGTGAATTATTCGTCATGGGTGACAACAGGAGATTCAGTAAGGACAGTCGTCAGATCGGCTCGATCCCCATCGATAAAGTAGTAGGAACGACGAAAATTGTGTATTGGCCGGTTAAGGAGATGAAGATCATTCATCATTAGATGATAGAATTGGCAATCATCAACTTCTGATAAATATTAAACTCCCGAAAATCAGAAAATACAATGAGTCTGGAGGTTGGAAATATGGACAGCATCATCTTTGATCTGGACGGTACCTTGTGGGACCCGATCGAGTCGGTACTGGAAGCTTGGAATAAGACAATCATCGATCATGAGCAACTAGAGCATGGAATCACCAGAAGGCACTTAGAGGGTACCATGGGGCTTCAAATGAAGGAAATTGGTAAGAAGTTGTTCCCGGAGTTGAATGAAGGGGAGAGGGAACAATTATTGAAAGACCTTTCCAGTCGTGAAATTCCCCACCTGAGTAAAAACGGCGGTCAATTATATGACCATGTAGAGAAAATTCTGGAGAAGCTTTCGGAGAAATACGATCTATTCATCGTCAGTAACTGTCAGGACGGCTATATCGAAGCCTTCTATGAGTATCACGGACTGGACAGGCATTTCATCGATTACGAAAACCCGGGGAGGACCGGACTTTCAAAAGGGGAAAACATTAAACTCATCATCGACCGAAACCAATTGAAGGAACCTGTCTACATTGGAGATACTGAAGGCGACCGTAAAGCAGCCAAAGAAGCAAGCATCCCCTTTGTATACGCATCCTATGGATTTGGAAAAGTAGAATCCTATGACTACAGGATTCAATCATTTGATGAATTATTGAACATCTTTTAGAAGTAAGGTCTGTTCTCTTCGAGGGACGGACCTTTCATTTTGTTCTCAATGAATGAGAAAGGTTTCAATTTTATCTATGCATGTAAGAATCTTAGCCTGCAAGCTTCTTTTTATGCCTGTAAAATGGTAAGCTAATGAATTAGTAAACGCAAATTCACAGGAGGCATACAGATGAATATTGATAATAACGATATCTTAATTCGATTGCGATACGCTCTCGATCTTAAAAATACAGAAATGGTAGACATCTTTAAGCTTGGCGGAATAGAATTATCTAAAGATGAAGTCATGAAAGTGCTGACGAAGTCAATGGATCATGAAGAATCAAAAGAAGGTATGAATAAAGAAGATGATCACATCCAAATGTTCGAATCCTTTTTAAATGGCTTTATCACGTTCAAAAGAGGGAAGCGGGAACCTAAGGCTGGACAGGAAGAAAGACCGGAATTAACGTATGAACATGTGAATAATCTTCTTTTAAAGAAAGTGAAGATTGCACTTTCCTTAACCAGTGAGGATATGATTGAAATCCTGGAATTAGCTGACGTACATATCACCAAAGGGGAATTAGGTGCGATTTTTCGAAGAGAAGGTCATAAAAATTACCGTATATGCGGCGATCGCTACGCGCGGAACTTCTTAAAGGGCTTGGCAATCCGATATAGGGGTTAGAAGATGAATCATACGTATGCAGGAGAGACGATTCAATTTGAACTTAAGTATAAAAACCGTAAATCAATCGGCATTTTCTTAGATAGCTATGGGAATATTGAAGTCCAAGCGCCTAAAGGGACGGATGAAGAATCTGTCATTCGATTGCTTGAGCATCATTGGGATGGGATCCTTCTGAAATCGAAAGAATTGAAGGAGCGTTTAAATGGCCCTCAGATGAAGTCCTACCAACATGGAGAACCTTTCCTGTATCTCGGAAAAAGCTTCCCCATTGAAGTTCTTCATACCCCTGACATCACGAAAGACTCTGTCACTTTTAGCGGGGATACGCTAAAAATCCAGGTCAGAGAGCTTGAAGATGAACGGATAAAGCAGGCGTTGAAACGTTTTTACTACAAGAGGTGCAAGTCCATGGTAGAGGGCAGCATCGCTAAGCATCAGCACCATTTTAAGAACAAGCCCCGTTCGGTACGCATTTCGGATAGTCAAAAGACTTGGGGGACATGCGACGGTAGAAGGCATCTGACTTTTAATTGGAAATTGGCCATGGCACCACAGGAGGTCATCGATTATGTCGTTGTCCATGAAATGTGCCATATGATCCACCTCAACCACGATCGATCTTTCTGGAGGCTGGTTGGGAAGATTGTACCTGATTATAAAGAGAAAGAGAAATGGCTGGCAAGTACAAGTTGGAAGATGACGGTATAGTGAGTCATGTCATCAGCAGGTCGGGAGGGATGGGAAATGACAATCGTCAGTTTCCTTATCATTGCCTGGATACTCAGCTGGTTTAAATTTGATCGGCTTTTTATTCAAGCATGTAAAGAGCTTTTCAAAAAAGAAGTGACAAAGGCAACCTATTATTTCACCTTTTTTTGCATTGGAACGATAGGGGACATCACTTTATTTTTTAATGGGACTTTTTATGATGTACTAACGAGTTAGGGAAGAGTATTCAATATATAGTGAAAGGGTGATGGAAGTGTCTGAATCATATGCAGGGTCCAAAAAAGAAATAGCCGTTTCGTTTCTGGAGAGAGTTGCGTCAGGGGATGTCCGGGGAGCGTTTAAGGATTATATAGGAAATGATTTTTGTCATCACAACCCCTATTTTCGTGGTGACCCGGAATCGCTCATTCTCGCCATGGAAGACAATGCTGTAAAAAATCCCGATAAGAGATTTGAAGTGAAACGAGCGATGGCTGATGAAGAGACAGTAGCAGTTCATTCCCATGTAAGGCAGAACCCAGATGATCGAGGGGTAGCGGTTGTCCACATTTTTCGATTTGAACATGGAAGAATCGTAGAATTATGGGACGTAGGTCAACCGATTCCGGATAATCCCGTGAACGAGAATGGGGTATTTTAGAACGGGAGAGCAGCATATCTATCGACACAAAAACCTGCACCACTATGTTAAATAGTAGGTGCAGGTTTCAAATTGTTATTGTAAATGTCATGGGATTATGATAAATTAATACAGAAACACTTTTATTAGGGGAAAAAATCTCATATATCCTCAATAATAATTATACAACATAACATTCTCGTTAGTCAACCCTGAATTTTATAGTTGAAGGAGTGCTTAGATGAAATCTGAAATGAGGCATGAGCAAAAGCGAGTGGACGATGTGATTAATACCATCATGCAACAGATCGAAATCCTGGAAACCGAAACAGGAAGGCGCAAGGAGGAAGTGGCGGAGACCAGAAATCATTTCTGGGATGAGGTAAAGGTAAACACAGATACCTTCGATGATTTTCTGGAAACCGTTATTGCCTTAAGGCAGCAGGCGCAATCGTTGACAGTTTCGGAGAGTACTCACAAACAGGCACTTAAAAAATTATCGGCATTGCACAGGATGAAAGGGAAGCCCTATTTCGGGCGCATTGATTTCACTGAAGAGGGAGAATCAACTGAAAGGGTTTATATCGGGATAGCGACCCTGACTGATCAAACAGGGGATGACTTTCTTATTTACGATTGGAGGGCACCGATTTCAAGTGTTTATTATGATTATCCACCAGGGCAGGCAGAATACATCACCCCGGGGGGCATCATCCGTGGGGTTGTGGAAAGCAAGTGGCAGTATCTTATCAGGGATGGTGTGATTCAGTCCATGTTCGATACGAGCCTCACGATCGGCGATGAGATTTTACAGGAGGTACTCGGTAAACGAACAGACAATCACATGCATAGCATTGTCGCTACGATTCAACAGAAGCAGAATCAGATTATCAGGCATGACCACGGCAGGCTTCTCATTGTTCAAGGAGCAGCAGGAAGTGGTAAAACATCGGCTGCCCTGCAGCGTATTGCGTACTTACTATATAAATATAGGGAAACCTTGAAAGCAGATCAAATCGTTTTGTTCTCACCTAACTCTATGTTCAACAGTTATGTTTCTCAAGTTCTACCTGAACTTGGGGAAGAAAACATGGAGCAGGTGACTTTCCAGGAGTATTTGGACCACCGATTAAGAATGGAATTCCAGGTGGAGGGTCCATACGATCAGCTCGAGTACGTGTTGATGCAGGCGGATAACCGCCAAACGTATGAAACACGTAGGGCGAGTATCCAATTCAAGGCCTCTACCGATTTCTTTGAAGAAATCAAATCATATAGGAAGTCCTTAGAGGGTTCAGGGATGAAGTTCAAAGGAATCAAGTTCAGGGGAAGGACGATCGTCACGGCTGAAGAGATCACCCAACGTTTTTATTCATGTGACGCTTCACTTCGTTTCCATAATAGGATTGAAAAGCTGACTGAATGGCTTAACAGTCAAATCGATCAGGCCGAGAAACGTGAACGGATGGAGCCTTGGGTGGAAGAAGCCATCGAATTGATGAGCAATGAGCAATACCATAAGGCACGTAAATATTTTAGGAAGAGAAATATCGCCGATGATTACGAAGTGGAGTACGAAGCGTTGAGAAGATTGGTTGTACGGAAAAAGTTCAAGAAGCTCCGTAAATGGATCAGTACCCTCCAATATGTGGATGTTAAAGGTGTTTATCAGCAGCTCTTTGCAGACCCTCTGATGATTCGCTCATTAATGCGTATGAATACACCAGGGAAATGGGAGTATATTTGCCGATCGACGTTGAATATGCTTGACGAAGGGAAACTTTATTACGAAGATGCGACCCCATTCTTACTTTTAAAAGAGCTGATTCTCGGTTTCCAAACGAATACATCCATTAAGCATGTACTCATCGACGAAGCCCAGGATTATTCTCCGTTTCAATTTGAATTCATCAAGAGGCTGTTTCCTTCAGCCAAATTGACCGTCCTCGGAGATTTTAATCAGGCTATCTTTGCTCATGCAAATGAACATGTTGATTTCAGTAATCTGACAGAATTGTATGGTCCGGATGAAACAGATCAGATTAACCTGACCGAGAGCTACCGGTCCACTAAACCAATCATAGATTTTACACGAAGGCTGGTTCCCGGCGGTGAACATATCTCGGCTTTTGAGCGGGACGGAGCAAATCCTGTCCTAACGACAGTCAAGGACCATAATGACCTGCATAATCAAATTACCGAAACGATTGAGAAATGGAAGGAACATGGGTACCATTCAATCGCCGTCATATGCAAAACGGCTGCAGAAAGTGAGCAGGTATTTGGTGCATTGAACCATGTAGAGAACCTTAAACTCATGAAAAGCGTTTCCCTCGAATATGAACAAGGCGTTGTAGTCATACCTGCCTATTTAGCCAAAGGAATCGAATTCGACGCAGTCATCATTTACGACGCATCCGAACAAAACTACGGTGACGAAAGTCTCCGAAGACTATTCTACACCGCATGCACACGAGCCATGCACGAACTAAAGCTCTACAGCATAGGCAAACCAACCCACTTCATCCAAATTTAGAATGAGGGACGGACCTCCATTTTTCAGTAAGAATCCCTATACAAAAGGATTTTGCTCTGGAAAGAGAGGTCCGTCCCTCTTCTATGAAAATAATGGTAAAATATGATGTGAAGCTTTCAAAGAGGTAGGGGAGTGGATTTGATGAATTCCTATATGGATTTGTTGAGGAATATGGGTGCCCAGCATGATGATTCGAGATTTTTGTAGGGGATAGATGGATTAAGTCGTTCGGGGAAAACTACTGTGGTTCAACAATTACGCTTTGCATTAGAGAAAGAAGATCGTCCCTTTCAAATTTTTCATCTGGATGATTTTATCGTTGAACGGGCACGCCGTTATCATACTGGTTCAGAAGAATGGCATGAATATTTTCATTTGCAATGGGATGTCGACTGGCTTTCAAATCACTTCTTTAAAAAGCTGAAAAGAGTGGAACAAGTCACTCTCCCTTTTTATGACGGGTCAAAGGACACTCATGAAAAGAGGACCATTCCGCTGCCAAAGGAAGGATTGATCATCATAGAGGGAGTATTTCTTCAGCGGGAGGAATGGAAACATTTTTTTGACAAGATTATCTATTTGGACTGCCCGAGGGAGACGAGGTTTAACCGCGAATCTAATGAAACGAAAAAGAATAGGTCAAAATTCGAAAATAGATATTGGAAAGCAGAAGATTATTATATCAATCGGTATCATCCTGCGGAATCGGCAGATATCATGATAACTTCATAAGTGGGTGGTAGGGGGAAAATTCAAATGCATGTTGACGGGGTAAAGTATATTAGATACTTATTAAACAATACTAATAGAAAATACCTGTAGGAGTCGAACCGAATTGATTCACGTGGATTACTTTGAAATGATTGCACGTTCAACTGCAAGTTTCCTGGTTCTCCTCCTTGTCGCCCGTTTGCTCGGAAGGAAACAATTGAGCCAATTAACTTTCTTTAACTATATAACCGGGATCACCATCGGTTCCATTGCAGCAGATATTGCAGGTGAATCGAAGACGCCTTTTTTTGAAGGATTGACGAGCCTTATCTGGTGGAGTGTTCTAACGCTCCTGGTTGGATATATCGGACTCAAATCACCGAGAGCACGGGTAGTGATGGATGGGCAGCCGGTCATTGTCATGAAGGATGGTAAAATTCTTGAAGATACGTTAGGAAAGCATCATCTGAATATGGATGATTTAAGCATGCTACTAAGAGAAAAAAATGTTTTTTCTACTAACGAAGTGGATACGGCCATCTTCGAACCTGATGGGAAATTGACCGTGTTTTTAAAATCAGGCAATCAACCATTAACCAAAAAGGATCAGGATATCATTACCGGTAAACCTACATACTTCCCAACAGAATTAATCGTTGATGGGAACATCCTGTATCAGAATTTAAAGGAAGTGGGCATATCTGAAGAGTGGCTTCTAAATCAGCTGAACTACTTCCAAGTGAAACTTCAAGATGCATTTTATGTTGAGTTGCAGGAAAATGGAACACTTTACATTGATCGGCGTCGGGACCGGTTGAAGGAGTAGAGAAGGTGTCAACCCTTACGTTTGGGTGGCACCTTTTTATTTTGGAAAGGATTGTGTTTTATTAAATAATTTGGAATAATTAGAATGAGTGTTCGGATTCTCAATAGCTGTATTTAGGAAGAGGGTGTTAATGATGAAGTTTTATATCGGCTCAAGCTTTGCAAATAAGGAACTTGTGCGGCATGTAAGTGATCGGCTTGAACAGAAAGGCTATATCCACACATATGATTGGACCAGGAACGATCGCGCATCAACAGTGAAAGACCTTCAGTACATCGGACAGAATGAAAAAGATGCCATCACGGAATCAGATGTGGTGGTCATCATACTCCCTGGTGGAAAAGGAAGTCACGTCGAACTGGGAATAGCGCTGGGACTTGGAAAACGGATCATCTTGTATTCCCCCAATGATGAGGTACATGATCTTGCAAACACGACTACGTTTTACCACTTACCCGAGGTGAAAAAGTGTTCGGGGAGAATAGAGGAATTATTGGAATATGTTTTAGAAAGCCGAATTTTCAGCCTAAATGAATAAGAGTGATGCTCGAGGAAGGAGACCACATTGAAGAAAATTAAAAGAGTGACCTTACCAAGTCAAGGCAGAGTCATAGTCATCTCGGACATACACGGAGAACTGAATCTTTTTATCAAACTGTTACAAAAAGTAAATTTCAGTTCAGAAGACCATCTATTTATCAACGGTGATCTTTGTGAAAAAGGAAGCAATAGTAAAGGGACTGTCCGATATATCATGGATTTAACAAAGAGGAACTTGAACGTCCATGTAACGGAAGGGAATTGCGACACTGTGGTAGAAGATCTTCTTGAAGAGAATCCCAAATTGATGAACTACATCAGATCAAGAAAACATTCCATCTTGAAAGAGTGGCTTGATGAAGTAGGGTTTGAACTTAAAGAAGATACTACGGTTCAGGAGGTGAAAGATATCCTTACACAACATTTCTCCCATGAAATCAAGTGGCTGATGGAATTACCAACTGCAATCGAAACAGACGACTATATTTTCGTCCATGCTGGTCTTGATGATTGTAAGGATTGGAGAGAAACGGATCGAATATCTGCGATCACGATGCCTGCTTTCATGGAGAAATCACATCGAACAGGGAAATATGTCATTGTCGGCCATTGGCCTGTTGTCAATTATGCGAGTGACATTCCGTCCAATAATCCGGTTGTAAGTAAAGATAAGAAAATCATCTCCATTGACGGCGGGAATGTCATTAAATCGACAGGTCAGTTAAATGCATTTATCATACATAGAACCAAGAACGGGGACAGCTTTTCCAAAATCTATACTGATCATCACCTAACATGTGAAGTGGTGAAGGGCTACATATCAGAAACAATCATGTCGGGGTCTATTTCCTACCCAAACTACGAATTGATCCCCTTTCAACCATCTGAGCATTTTACACTGTGCAAACAAGTTGGAACGGATGATCTATTATATGTTAAAAATGAGTACATTCATGAAAGTGAAAAGGGAACCTATTCGGCAAAAACGGATCTTTCATGTGCGCAGATTTCTGTGGATATTGGAGATATAATATCGGTTGTAGACAGTAGTTGCACAGGATATGACCTCATCAAGAAAAATGGCGAAGAGGGATGGGTACCTAAAGACGTTTTCCCAGTGAAACAGCGGCTCTCGAATCCAGTCGTTTAATCAATATGACAGATAAGGTGCGATAATCTATGGAATATAAAATAGACTCACGAAAGGGTTATAGTCCGCAAATCAGTTACCTGGTCTCTCAGATGGACTATGCCAGAAAAACGACATTGGAAAGTGTGAGAGGATTAACCCCCTCTGAACTGGACTTTTTACCATGTGAAGGTGCTAACAGTATTGGAGCTCTATTGCTCCATATGGCGGCGGTAGAAAAAGGGTTTCAAATAGAACTATTTGATGGGAGAAGGCCAAACGAACAGGAAATGGCTGAATGGGGTGCAGCCTATAGCCTAGGAGAAAAAGGTCGAAAGAATATAAATGGGAACCCTCTTGAATTTTATCTGACAAAACTTGAGGAGGTCAGAAAGAAAACGTACCAGGAGTTTTCCGAGCGTAATGATGAATGGCTCTTTGAAAGCAGATTATGGGATAACCAGCCCTCTAACCATTACTTCATCTGGTTTCATGTATTCGAAGATGAGATCAATCACAGGGGCCAGATCCGGTTGATCAGAAGGATGCTCTCTGAAAAGAATGAATTTTAATCCAGTTATTGTGATTTGGTCAGATCTATCGGTGATGTGATAGTATACGCTGGCGCTCAAACTGTATAGATATGAATAGGGGGGTCCTATGAAACCACAAACGATCAACTTTGAAAAAAAATTGAAAGATTATCAAATAGTCGGAGTCAGCATGGCTACAATTGAAGGCGCCTGCATCAGTAAAACCGACTGCTTCGGTTTCCTTGAGGCAGGAACAAATAGACGAGTGGAACATGACTCAATCTTTCATGCGTGTTCAATCAGTAAGTTTTTCACCTCCATATTAGTGATGACTCTATCTGAACAGGGCATTCTGGATATAGATAGAGATATTAATGAGTGCCTGTCATCATGGAAAGTTCCCTTGAATTCTCTCGGAATCATAACATTGAGGCATTTACTCAGTCACCATTCAGGGATTGTGGATCCGGAAGGCTCTTTTTCTGAAATCTTATCTATGTCTGATACCCCTTCCATGGTCGAAATATTGGAAGGGAAAACACCATATTGTGAGATTCCAATCGAAGTGAAATATAAGCCTGGAAGCGAATTTTCATATTCCGATGCCGGCTTCTGCGTCATCCAGCTTGTAATAGAGGATATTATGGGGAAATCATTTGAAGAGGTAATGGAAAAATATTTATTCCTGCCCCTACAATTAAATAATAGTACTTTTCAGCTGCCGGCTTCCAAAGATCAGTTCTCCTGCGGTCATACCAAGGATGGTGGCTTGGTAGCTGGAAAATACCCAATATACCCCTATCCTGCAGCTTCAGGATTATGGACCACCCCAACGGATGTGGCTCTATTGGTGATTGAATGGATGAATGCAATCAAAGGAAAAAGTAATCTACTTTCTACAATCAATGCTAAAGAGTTGTTAACACCTCAATTTGAAAAAGAGTGGATGGGGCTTGGTGTCTTTCGTGAAACTCATGAGATAGGGATAGAAGTTTCCTCACTGGGATGGGGAGTCGGCTTTCAAGGTATGATGGTTGCGTATCCAAATGAAGGGGCAGGTCTGGTCATCATGACGAATACAGACACAGGTGTCCATCAGCTAAAGGGGCTCATTGGTGAAGTATACAGAGCATATTATTAGCAAGCGCGCAGGGATGGTCATCGATAAATGATACCCTCATCAATATGTCTCTTTAGGTCCACGTCGATATGAAATAAAAAAAGGCTCGAACTTCCGAGCCTTTTTCTCAAGTCAATTAAACAACCAGTCCTAGAAATTTCTATTTTTTCTCGCTTTTTTTCTAAAGTAACCAATCGTTATTCCAATTATGACCGCAATGATTAATAGAGGAATAATTATAAACAAAACAGCTCCGGATGCTCCACTCATTGAGGTTCCTCCTCTCGATTCATTCATAAGAATATTCCCTGCAATGAGTTTTCTGAAACGTAAGAATGTGTTTTGATACGAATAAAGATCGGTGATAAAACTTTTACGATTTCGTCAAGCATCCATAGTATTTCTCTAATGAATCGCCGGAATTTTAATTTTCACCGTGAATTCTTCTTCCTTATAAACAAAATCCAGATAACCATTGTATTCTTTCACGGTTTCTTGAATGATCTTGGTGCCTAGACCTTCGTGGCCTTCCTTTGTCGTATGTCCGTAGCTTTGGTAAAGCTTATCAAGGATCGGTGGTGATATCGGGAGGGAAGGGTTCTTGCAAACCAGCATATATAGGCCGCTTCGTTTATAAAACTGAAGGCTGACGCTTGCTTGATTACCATAATGTTCAAGCCATTCGGCGGAAGCCTCTATACTATTGGACAACAGATTCCCAAGGAGTGTCACAATCTTCTTATCTGGGAGGGGCAACGTGGAAAGGGGCATATCCACATCATATATCAGCGTTACCCCGCAAGCCTTTCCTCGATTGTACATTTGGTGGAGAATTCCGGCCACACTTCCACGTTCCCCTTTAATAGAAAGGTTGGTTTCTTCATAACCGTCCACCAAATCGTCTAAATAGGCAGCTGCCTCTTCGTGATGGTGATGTTCGAGCATATAGTGGATCGAAGAAATATGTTTGAGAAAATCATGCCGTTCACTTCGTACAACCCGAAATGTTTCGGATAAATGAAGTCGTTCCATTTCGAACTGCTCAACATCATTCTGAAGCCCATTAAATTTGGTGGAAACATCCCATCTGACCCACTCAATCCCGATAAAAATCATGAAAAAGACCGCTGGTAACCATGTTGATCCAATGATCAAATACGGAAGTAACAGAAATAGTTGTGAGAGGGAAAGCAGGTTACTCCATTTCTGATCGAATCCAAAAGACGGTATTTTCGTTTTTTTATAACACAGATATGTTACGAAAAAGACTGCTGCATAAGTGAAATAAAGAGGCAGATCCCATTGTAGGTTCGTAAATAATGCGTGTATATGTATAAAGGCAACTAGGGAAAGAATTAACCAATAAATTTTCATTTGTTTCACAACTTGCTCCACCTTTTAAAAATAATGTTGTTGAAGGTATTCTACTTTTTCCTTTGTGATCATTGCCTGTGCGTCGATTCCTTCAAATGAAATCACATATGAATTCTTCGCATAGAGAGAGAAATTCTTTACATAGTGTATGTTGATGATGAAGGAACGATGGGAACGGATGAAATCCCTTTCCCGTAATTCTCCTTCTAATTCATTCAAGGTCAGATAGGTTTTGATCCTTTCCTCTTTCGTGTAAATCGTCGTTGATCTGCCAGACCTTTCAATGAAGACGATATCTTTCTTTTGAACGATATGTATATCATTTTTCTGCTTTAAATAGAGGCGGCCCTTCAGTTCTGCCGTTCTCGACTTTTCCATTAGTCGCTCGATGGATTTCATTAGACGGTCATTTGTATAGGGCTTCATAATATAATCATGGACGTTCAATTCAAAGGCGTGGACAGCGTATCCACTGTTTGCCGTCACGAAGATCACCGATATGTTAAGTGCGTGTGAGTGGATGATGTCTGCCAATTCATATCCAGATAGGTGGGGCATCTCAATATCTGCAATCAGTACGTCGATGGTTTCTTTCTTGATTTGGTCATAGGCTTCCTCGGCGGAGGTGGTGGAAAAGACGATTTCCAGACCCTCGCAACGGGAAACGATGCCATTTAATTTATCTAAGTCAATCATTCGATCGTCTACGAGACCAATCTTCATTTCCATTCCCCTCGCATCTTCTGAAGTTCTCCTTCATTTTACCATCTTTCATGAAGAATTTGGCATTTTCACGACAAGAAAAGGACATTTCACGACATAAGTAAAGAATCTACCTCCAATTATTTGTATGATGAAAATACATTAATACTTAATGAGGTGAGAATATTGATTCATATACATGAAGTCACAAAACAGTTTAAAGATAAGCAAAAGTATGTAACCGCACTAAAACACGTTTCTCTTTCGATTCAAAAAGGTGATGTGGTCGGGCTGTTAGGTGAAAATGGTGCCGGAAAGACGACGCTTCTTAGGACGATTGCAACCTTATTGACACCAACCGAGGGTTCAATTGAAGTCGCTGGTCACGATACCCTAAAGGAACCAAACGAAATCAAAACCAAGATCGGTGTTTTATTTGGAGGGGAAACCGGTTTATACGACCGATTAACTGCTAGGGAGAATCTTCAATACTTTGCTCGTTTATACGGATTAAGCAAACATGAAACAAAGGTGAGAATTGACGACCTCTCCAGGATGTTCGGGATGAGGGACTATCTTGACAGGCGGGTGGGAGGTTTCTCCAAAGGCATGCGTCAGAAGGTTGCCATTGCCAGAACACTGATTCATAATCCCGAGATCATTTTGTTTGACGAACCGACTACCGGTCTCGACATTACTTCATCCAATGTATTCCGCCAACTTGTACATCAATTGAAACGAGAAGGAAAGACCATCCTCTTCTCCAGTCACATCATGGAAGAAGTCTCAATGCTATGTGACAAAGTAGCCATGATGCATAAAGGGGAATTGGTGTACCAGGGGGATATCGAAGAATTATATAAGACTGAAAAGAGCAGGGATCTTAATTATATCTTTATGAGTAAACTAGTGAGAGGAGATGAACATTATGCTTCTTAGTATCTATTTAAAAGAAATAAAAGACAGCTTCAGAGACAGGAGAACTCTTCTTTTGACCGTCTTTCTTCCGATTTTTATGATGAGTGGACTCGTTTTCTTCTATGAAAATATGGTTTCAAGTGGAGAAGGTGAAACGTATGCCCTCGCAGTCGACTCCAATGTCAGTAAGGAAGTCTCACAAATTTTCTCAGGAAACGAAACGATTGAATTAGTGAAAACAGACAATCCCAGAAAAGCCGTAGAAGAGGGAGAGGCACTTGTTGCCATGATTGTTAGCAGTGATTTCATTCAAAACATCAATGAAGGAAAGCAAGCCGATATCACCTTGATCGGAGATTCCTTCAGCCAGAACTCCAGCAACCTGATGAATGCAACTACAAATTCCCTCACCGCCTTTGAGAAAGAAGTTACGTCAGAAAGGTTGAGAGCTGAAGGGACGGACCTTTCTATCATCCAGCCATTCACCATCACCAAACAGGAAGTGTCAGATGACGAGGGGAGTATGTTCCTGTTATCTTTTCTTGTACCTCTTATCCTGGCGATATCCATAGGGGTGGGAACCTCTCCATCGGCTGCAGACTTATTCGCCGGTGAAAAAGAGAAAAAAACGATGGAAGCATTGCTCATGACACCAGTCAAACGTTCTACATTAATGCTTTCCAAATGGTTGACTATTGCTTCTGTAGGTGTCATTACAGGTCTTGTCACGCTCATTGTCCTGGCTGTTGAGATTACGCTTTTCACAGAAAACCTGAAAGACGCAGTATCCTTTGGTGATAATGTCTATGTGATAATAGGGATTTCTCTTCTGCTTACCATTGTGTATGCCGTGTTTATCGCTTCCCTACAGATGATTACAAGCATTCTGGGAAAAACGGTTAAAGAAGCCGGTAGCTACAGTGCACCGATTATGATGCTTGCGGCTTTTCCAGGCATGATTATCACAAATGTCGGACTAAATGAACTCACCTTTAAACATTTTGCCATCCCGATTCTTAACCTATTCAGCCAATTCAAAGAATTGTTGATGGGTGTGGTCGATTATCAACACATCGCGATTACGATAGGTAGCAACCTGGTAATTATGCTGATTATCTTTGCCATTGGCAGAGTTCTTTTTTTGAAGGATAAATGGGTGATGAACTAAAAAGAAATGATACAAACACGGCTCTAATCCTAAAAAGAAACAACACGAACAATTATAATAGAAGGGAAAACAAGGGATGGACAATATTGATAAACGAAACCGACTGGATGATTCTCCTTTTCATTTCCGGGTTCTCAAAGATCAAACCGTATTTATCGAGTATGAAGGTAAGCAGGTTAAAACCTTAAAAGGAAGAGAAGCGGATAAATTCTTGAAGAAAATGAAAGATGCCCGTGCTGAAAAAGAGATGCAGTTAATCATGGCAAAAGTGACCGGGAATTTTAAAAGAGGAAATGAACGGAAGAATTGAAAGTGCTTATTAAGTACTAATGTTTATAAGAGGATTTCCTAAAAGGGGAGTCCTCTTTTTCTATTATGCTGGCATTTTGTATATTATGGTAAAATATAGAGGGATATATAGATTTTTCAAAAATATTTTGGTTGTTTCCGTATAATTTTGCATTGTTAAAACGTTTTACATATGAACAATCAAATAGAGGGGGATGAAAATGCAGGAAAAAATGACGGAATCGTTTACGGAAAAAAACAGGGAATTGGCAGGTGAATTCAATGCCATGATGGAAGAATTCAAAGAAGGCTTGTGGAGGTATTGCCGTTATTTAACGGGCTCACCCTGGGATGGAGAGGATTTATTTCAAGATACCATGCTAAAAGCATTCGGAGGTTATTACCAGCGTTGGCACCCGACTAACCCGAAAGCCTATTTGTATCGAATGGCGACAACCACGTGGATTGACCAGTGCCGTAAAGAAAAAAGACATGTCGGTCTCCTTGAGGAAGATGAACTTCCTCAAGAAAACTTCACAGATGGTCTGGAGGCAGAGGAAGCCTTACACATCCTTTTTGATCTTTTTTACCCGAGGCAGGTGGCGGTCTTTCTGTTAAAAGAAGTGTTCAGATTCGATGCAAGGGAAGTGGCAGGGATGGTCAGGACCACTCCGGGAGCGGTCTATGCAACGGTCCGTCGAATGAAAGAGAAGTTGCAATCTGTCGACCTACTCGAGAGCAGGTCTCAACATCCGGTATCTGACACTCATCCGGTCATCCAAGCCTACCTGAATGCAATGAATAAAGGTGATATTGAAGCTGTTATGGCATTAATCAGTGAAGAAGCCCACAATGAGGCTGCCCTCGGTTTCCAGGAATACAGCAAGGGAGAGATGCGTTCAGGATCCATGAAATATGGTCTCCCTGGTATGAGGGCTATGGAATACTGCTTATGGGGACGTCATGTCATAGTCATGCTTTCAGAGGGAACGAATGGACCTGAAATCCATGATATCCAGTACCAGGAAGTGGAGAATGGGAAGATTGTGCACCATATTAGTTACTACTTTAGAAAAGAATTGATATTTGCCGCTGGTGAAGAATTGGGGATTCCACCTCAAATCGACAAGCCTGTAGTGGAATGGAATTGATAGGAGTAAAAGAAGCCAATCTGATGATTGAGCTTCTTTTTTAAAAAACATCCGAGTGGATGGATAATTATGTTAAAGTAAAGTCATAACTTTCTTTTATTTTTTGATGAACGTTGGAATGAAGTATTTTGGTAGAGAGTTAGAGGGATTTTATCGGACTAAACAATGGGAGGAAATTCAAGATGCAAATACGCTTGAAAAATGAAAACCACATAGAAATAAGGGCATACGAAACGGAGGACTTTTTCAATATACATACTTTAAATAGAGAAGAAAAATGGAATAATCTAGTGGAAAACATGGAAAGTACAAAGGATGCTTGGGAGCATTCGAACATTGCATATGTAGCAGTGTGTAATGGGCGTGTCATCGGCTATATCCGAGGACTTACGGATCAATCTGTAACATTGTTTATTTGTGAACTGCTGGTCCACGCAGATTTCCGCGGGTTGGGAATCGGAGATGCTATGCTCAAATACGTTCATGGGCTATTTCCAAAGACGAGAATTGAGATGCTGACCAACACGTCTTCTCATACCTATTATGAACAAAAAGGATACAGACCGTTTTATGGATTCAGAAAGACCTTTGCGGAGCATTAAGACGATTTTTAGGACATGTCACGACCACACTTTTTAAATCAGATTTCATTTTTTCAAGTACGCAATGAATTTAAAACCCATTTAACTGTCTGATTATATCTGAAAAGAGGGTTGCATTTGAATTCCATCCTCAACATATGATGATAAGGGGGAGATATAAATGCTGTGGTTTTTTGTTTTAATTGCAGGAACCTTAGTATTTGCATTAGCCATTGACATCAGACGCAAGCGAAGAGGGAACGACCGCCACACACCTGGGATAGACCCCGGAGCGAAACCAGGGGAAGACCGTAACTACACCATGGGTGGCGGACGGGATTCAGGTGGAGGGACAGGGCAATGATGGGACCCTGGCAAACTTGAAACTTTCACCATTTCAGAAAGTCCAGTTTAGGTTGACTGGGCTTTTTGTAATTTCAAACTAGTTCTTCACTTTAGAAATCTATTTGAAATCTATAAAAAGATTGCCAGAAATAAAGTGGTTTGAAATAATTGGTAGAAATAGATCGTTAAGGGAGGTTTTTGAATTGAAATTAACACATACCAGATTATTGGTGGACAATTATAGAAAATGCTTTCTTTTTTACAGAGACGTCCTGGGCTTTGAAGTATCATGGGGAGATGAAAACTCCTTGTATGGACAATTTAAAGTTGGACAAACACACCTAGGGATATTTGAGAGGAAACAGATGACGGATGCCCTCAACTCCGGATACATTGTAGGAGGGGAGCAAGGTGAACGTTTTGCTTTAATTTTTGAGGTGGCGAGTGTCGATGATACATATGAAAAACTGAAAGAAAAGGTAGAATTCATCACCAGTCCCATGGAGAAATTGGAGTGGGGGATGAAGGTCGCTCATTTTCGTGATCCAGAGGGGGCACTACTGGAAATCTATGAAAATATTTAGGGGACTAACGAGTATCTTTTCCTCGCCAGTGAAGAATCCAGATGGATCACAGGACAATTGATCAAATCAGAAGGCGGCTTTATAGGCAAGTGATGGTTTTAGAGAGGGACGGACCTGAATTTTAGAAATATAGGTCCGTCCCTCTATTTACAAAATTATCTAATAATGAGATAATAATGAAAATGTTGCGGGGAGGGATAGTAAGTTTATGGAACCAACTAATTGCTGATTAATTTATTTTTAAATTAATACGGATTTTGTATTGAGCTAAAAGTGCCTATGGAAGATGGGTTTATTTGTTATGCTCTTTATGGGATCAGGCAATTAGAAGGAAACTTACTTTCCTGATATCAAGATAATATTTTCGTGAAGAGGTATGCGGTGTCAGCAGCAACTTGTATGACTTCGCTGTCTTCTTTATGGATTAGATGTTGATCATGATACAAGACTGTAGGAAGGATTCCCTTCTTATGGTCTTTTTTTATTGAATATATGAATATAAGTAAGCCTTTTTTGACCTGTCCATAACTAGCGTAACTTCATGATAATGAAAGAAGGGACGTATATGTTGGAGTTAAAAGTAAATGGAATCAAAAAATATATGGAAGCGACACTTGTTGTTGAAGATGTTTCTCTTGAAATTTTTCAAGGAGACAAAGTTGGGATTGTCGGGGAGAATGGATCTGGAAAAAGTACAGTCTTAAAGGTGATTGCAGGCATAGAGCCGATGAATTATTATCCTGGGTACCCGCAGACTTCAAGCTACGGATACGATGAAGGTCTCATCCACATCTCGAATGGCGCAACCAGTGCCTACCTTGAACAATCGCCAAAATACCCCGCAGGATTGAAGGCGAGGGATGTCCTTTATTCAGCATTTGAGGAAGTGGATCGAATTGAATCAGATATGCGCAAATTGGAAAATGACATGAGTGTGTTGGAAGGGAACGACCTTGCTAGAGCTTTAAACCGATATAGTAACCTCATTCAATTATTTGAAGTGAAGGGAGGTTATGAGCGGGATGAGAAGGTAAGCAAGGTCTGTACGGGATTGCAGCTTACAGAAAGCCTGTTGGAGCGTGACTTTGACTTGTTAAGCGGAGGAGAAAAAACAACCGTCGGGTTAGGGAAGCTGTTGATCCATCAGCCGGACATACTGCTCCTGGATGAACCGACGAATCACCTGGATATGTCATCGATCGAATGGCTGGAGGGTTACCTGAAGAGCTATAAAGGTATGGTCCTCATTGTTTCCCATGATCGCTATTTCTTAGATAATGTAGTCACGAAAATTGTGGAAATTGAAGATAAAAAATCGATTTCCTATAAGGGGAATTACAGTTCTTTTGTGAGTCAAAAAGAAGAGAATATGAGAATCCAATACGAACATTTCAAAGAGCAACAAAAGAAGATCAAACGTATGGAAAATACGGTTATTAGCTTACGGGATTGGGCAATGAGGGCAGATAATACGAAGTTCTTCAAAAGAGCTGCAAGCGTTCAGAAAAAGTTATCCAAGATGGAGCATATCGATAAACCCGTTTTTGAAAGAAGGAACATGCAGCTTGATGTGAAAGCTTCGGGAAGATCGGGTAAAGAGACCATTAAAGGAGTTGGATTGTCGAAACAGTTTGGGGATAAATTGATATTTACCAATACTGATATCATGGTGCGTCACGGAGAAAGAGTGGGACTACTGGGGCCAAATGGATGCGGAAAAACCACTTTCCTAAAGATGCTTATCGGCGAAGATCAACCTGATGAAGGCGTCATACAGTTTGGGGCAAATGTAAAATCGGCCTATTTACCTCAAACCATTACATTTAAGTACGAAGAAGCCACAGTTCTAGATGCTTTCCGGGAAGACATCTTTCTTCTGGAAGGAAAGGCGCGGGAATACCTTTCAAAGTTCATGTTTTACAAAGGAAGTGTGTTCAAGAAAGTAAAACACCTTTCAGGGGGAGAACGGATCCGATTAAAACTTGCTCAGTTACTGTTTCAGGATATCAATCTATTGATCCTGGATGAACCGACGAACCATCTGGATATCGATACGATCGAAACGATTGAGGAAGCCCTGGACGAATTCAGTGGTACCATTTTCTTCATCTCACACGACCGCTACTTTATCAATAGAATGGCACAAAGGATCATCGCCGTTGAAGATTACACATTAAAAAGCTACAGTGGCAACTATGATGATTTTAAAGTAGAAATGGAAAAGCGAAGCAGAGATAAAAGACACCTTTAGAATCTGATTAGTGAAATCATTAAGGGACGGACCTTGAAAACAAGGTCCGACCCTATTTGTAAATGTTGGAATTAAATTGTTGACAATTGACTGGGATAGTCGTTATTATTTAATTAAACACTGGTCAATAAAAGGAAGTTGGAAAATATGTCACCAAGAAAAGCTGTAAAACAAGAACTCACTAAAGAAATGATAATGGTTGCTGCACGGGAGTTATTTCTTAAAAAAGGGTACCAACAGGTTTCCATTAGGCAGGTTGCATCTGAACTGGGTTACAGTCATGGATCAATTTACTATCACTTTAAGAATAAAGCTGAATTATTCTATGCCATAATTGAAAGTGACTTCAAATTATTAGATCAATGGCTTGATGACGTAATGAATCAGAAGATGGATAATCAAGGCAAGTTGAAGGAAGTCCTCCTTGCTTACATTCGATTTGGTATGACGCATAAAAGTCAGTATGAAATGATGTTTTTGTTATCTGATGACGAAGTGAAGAATTATGTGAATAAGGGACCGAACGAATCTTATGAGAAATTTGCAAAAGCCATTATCCTATTGAGTAACAAAAAAATTAGCATCCAACAGACATGGTCTATATTTCTATCTTTACATGGGTTTGTCAGTCACTACTGCCGTTGTGATGACACATTTGTTGAAGTAGGGAACCTTGCAGAGTCACATGTGAATTTTATCCTGAAATCATTAGGATAAAATTTTTTGAGGTTATTTGACCAGTGGTTAATTAATGAGGGGGAAGAAAAATGAATAAAGTTATGGTCATTGGAGCATCAGGTGGTATGGGATATGCTCTCGTAGAGGAATTAATCAACAGGGGAATCGAGGTAGTTGCATTCGCAAGGGGGAAGGAAAAGTTAATTCAATTATTTGGCAGTAAAAAATTAGTATCTATCCGGACCGATGATGCTGAAAATCCAGACCACCTTATCCAAAGCTCAATAGGCTGTGAAATAATCTTCCATGCAATGAATCTTCCTTATGAAGAATGGAGCGGGAAACTAAGTATGATCACGAAAAATATTATCATTGCTGCAGAAAAAAATAATGCTAAACTCGCTGTGGTTGATAATATTTATGCATACGGAAAAAGCGGTGGAGTAAAGCTGCCAGAGCACTTTGATAAGAATCCCCATACGAAGAAAGGAAAGCTACGTTTAGATATGGACCGCTTATTGAAGTCGTCTTCTGTACAAACTTTGGTATGCCATTTTCCAGACTTTTATGGACCGAACGCCAAAAATACTTATATTCACTTCACCCTTGATCAGCTTATGAAAAAGAAAAAGGCCGGATTTGTCGGACCTAAGGATATTTATCGCGAATTCATTTATACAAAGGACGGAGCAAAGGTAATGGTGGATTTGGCTTGCATTAATGAAGCTTACAATCAAAATTGGAATGTACCTGGTGCCTCCCCAACGACCGGTATTGAATTTGAAAAGCTCATAAAAAGCGTTCTTGGAGAAGAAAAAGGGCTTTACTATATCTCAAAATCGATGTTTTCTCTCTTCGCCCTCTTTGCTGGCAAAGGAATGCGTGAAGCACTGGAGATGCAGTATATTAATTCAGAACCAACAATTCTATCAGGTGAAAAATTGGAAGCTTTCATGGGGAAAATAGAAGCAACTCCATTCGAGCAGGGTATAAAGGAAACTATAGCGTATATGAATACTTAGTGTAAAAGTGTAATGGATAACTTTACTGAAGTAGGGACGGACCTTGAAAACAAGGGCCGTCCCTCCTCCTGTAAAAGTGATATAATGAATATCTGAAAAAAATATAGGTAAGGACGTAGATGAAATGAAGTACATATGGAAGCAATATATGAAAGTGCCTTTTGTTTTGAAGATGTCCGTCGGGTTCCTTTTAGGGATCATCGTCGGTCTTGTCTTTAAATCAGATGCTGAGATCCTGAGACCATTTGGGACGGTGCTTATTCACCTTCTTAGCTTGATTGCCATTCCAGTGATATTCCTCACCGTGGTTCAAGCAGTGAACAAAATGAGTATGCGGCAGCTTGGCCGGATGGGGTGGAAGCTGATTCTTTATTATGCAGCAACCACGGCAGCCGCTGTCTTCATCGGTCTTGGTTTGGCGTTCCTGTTCAACCCTGGAACCAACTTGGAACTGCCTAATACACAAGTGGAAGAACCGAAAGCACCGCAGTTTGGGGATGTTTTGCTTCAAATCATTCCTGATAACCTGTTCCAGGCTTTTGCCAGGGGGGATACACTGGCCATTATGTTCCTTGCCATCATCATGGGTATAGCCATTTCATGGATGAAATTTTCTGCAGATAGTAAGATGCAGGAATATGGGGGACTGCTGGATAAAGTTTTCACAGCCTTTAACGAAATGTTTTATATCCTCCTTAAGGGGGTGTTGGCTTATGCTCCCATAGGGGTGTTTGCCATCAGTGCGGCTACATTTGGTCAGCAGGGGTGGGAAACGATCCAATCCCTACTGAAGTTTGTCGGGGTCTTTTACCTTGGACTTCTTCTTCTTTGGGTTGTCGTATATACTGGATTCCTAAAGCTGACGGGTAACTCTGTCGTCAGTTTCTTCAAGCAGACGAAAGAAGCATACAGCACTGCATTCTTTACATCCAGCAGCATCGCATCCTTGCCGGTAGCCATTCAGTCTGCCAAAAAAGCGGGGATCTCTGAGAAAACGGCGAATTTCGCATTGCCTTTAGGCGCTATCTTTAATTCAGACGGTGGAGCTTTACGAATGGGTGTATCGATTGTATTCGCGGCAAATGTGACGAATCTGCACCTTTCCGTTACAGACCTGTTGATGATCGTGCTGGTCGGGACTTTACTATCTATAGGAACATCTGGAGTTCCAGCTGCAGGGTTGGTTACATTATCTGCGGTCTTAACGATGTTCGGCTTACCACTCGAAATAGTCGCCCTCATTGCAGGAGTCGATGCCATTATTGGAATGGGTGGAACGGCCTCTAACGTAACCGGCGACATTGTCGGTGCAGCTGTCGTAGATCGGGCTGAAGAAAGAAACGGCTAAATTGTTACGAAAGAGGGACGGACCTTGAAAACAAGGTCCGTCCCTCTTTTTAATTCGGATGCTCAATCAAGGATATCAGTTCCTTTATGACGGGATCTGAAGTGGCAGTTTCAGGATGAACTGCATAGATGGGGCGGTGGACAACATGTGGTTCAAGGGGGACGAGTTTTCCTTGGAGCACTTCGTCTTTGACCATGGAGCTTGAAAGAAATGCGATCCCTAGTCCCCTTACAGCAAGTTGTTTGATTAAGAAATGACTGCTTGCTTCGAGGACTTCAACCGGTACGATGCGCTCCGACTTTAAGAACTCATCCGCATATTCCCTCGTCCCTGATCCTTTTTCCCTGAGGATGAAGGGGGAGGAGTGCAGGTTCATCCTTTTGCTTGCGAAGAAGCGGAGCTCATCACGACTGATCACCTCTACATGAAAGGGCTCTAATCCTTTTGTGCCTTCTACGAGGGCTAGATCGAGATTGTTTGAATTCAATGCTTCAACTATCGTTTCGTGATTGTGAATCATCAATTGTAAACGGACTTGAGGGTATAAGACCTTGATCTTTTTGACGAAATCGGGAAGCAGAACATCACTGACGGTGTGAGTAGACCCAATCCGCAACTGAATTTCCTGCTTTTTTTGATCCACTTGTTCCATGGTCCTCCATAGTTCCAGCATCTTTTTTCCCTGCTCAAATACGCGTTCTCCTGCAGGAGTCAATTCAAACAGCTGATTGGTGGAGGACCGGTGAATAAGTGCTACACCAAGGGCTTGTTCCAACTTTTTAATGTGGACGCTGACGGTAGGTTGAGATAAATTCAGGTATTCACTTGTCTTAGTGAAATGCTGAAGTTGGGCAAGAGTAACAAACGTACGGATCCAATCCAGTTGCATCATATACCTCCATTAATAAACGTAATCGACTGTATTATCATTATTCATTTCTATTATAACTTATATAGAGGTATAATGTTCTATGAAGGAAGTGACGTACGACATGGAATGGATTTTATTTATGATAGGTGGCGCAGTCATCGGTGTCATCTCAGGTTTTTTCGGTATAGGGGGCGGGATTGTTCTGACTCCTACCTTACTGGTCCTAGGATATGAACCTAGTCAGGCCATCATCTTATCCTTGATGCTTACTCTGGGATCTACGGTGACGGGTACCCTGTCACATCTGCGTTTAAAGAATGTGTCCAAGAAGTTAGCGGTTTTCCTAGGGGTTTTCGGAGTAATAGGCTCTGTAGTAACCGTACCATTTGTAAAATGGCTTGACGCCATCAACGGTGCATCGATGTTCATCTCAATTGTCTATATTGGTATATTAAGCTGGTTTTCTTACCAGTTTTTAAGCAAACGACAACAGGACTCTAAGCCTAAAGGGATCTTTGCAGCTCCCGTCATAGGTTTATTTACGGGAATGATTTCCTCCCTTATGGGTGTCAGCGGGGGATTTGTCATGACTCCCTTACTTACGAAATGGCTCAAACTTGATCTGAACAAAGCAATTGGAACCAGTATATCTGCTGCTTCCATTATCGTATTGTCCGGGATCACCTCATATATGTACACAGGGGAGTCACTTGACTATCGCCACGGAATTTTGCTGATCATCGGTGCGTTGATCGGGACACCAATCGGTTCCATCCAGCTCAAACGATTCTCAGGCGTCATCGTCAAACGGATGCTTGCCGTACTTTATATGGTCGTTGCAGTGAGTGTCTTCTTCAAGATGCTATCAATCGCAACTGTCTCACTCGGTTTGATTCTGGGAGCGGTACTCGTTTTTTTCGGAATGTTGATTTATTCAGTTCAGCAATCCAAAAGGACAGCAAACTACTGACGAGGCAATTTTTGGAGAGGGGATTCCCCTCTCTTTTTTTATTTTTAAAAGGAAGAAGGATAAAGTTGACAAGGCATAGAACCTATTTTTATAAGGAAGATCTGAAGTGAGTATTGATCCTTATCGCTCCTATCTGGCGTCATTATTTATTGACACTCTGTCTAATGATTAGCGGGACAATAGACCTTACAATGGTAATAAGTCTAAAATTTATTAGCAAAGGATGATTCTATTGACGATCAATCGAAAAAGATTAAACCTTCATCTGCAAGAGTTAGCTGAAATCGGAAAAATTGGAGAAACTGGCGTTTGTCGCCTGGCTCACTCGAAAGAGGATCGGCAGGGCGTGGACAAAGTTAAAGAGTGGATGGAAGAGGCTGGTTTAACGACAAAGGTTGATGGATTTGGTAATCTGATTGGCAGGATTGAAGGAAAGGATAATACTAAACCAATCCTTATTCTTGGATCACACATCGATTCACAGCCTTATGGGGGCAGATTCGATGGGACGGCAGGGGCCCTTGGAGCAATCGAAGTGGTTCATACCATGATGGACAATGGAATCATTCCTGAGCGAACCATTGAAGTGATATGTTTTTCTGATGAAGAAGGAAGCCGTTTCAATAAAGGCATCTTTGGCGTAAGGGCTTTGGCAGGGATGCTTGAGGATGGTGAACTTGAGCGAAAAGACAAAGCTGGGGTTACAAGAAGGGAAGCACTGAAGGAGTTTGGTGTCGATACAGACCTGACACAAAGCCCTGTATATAAGAAGGGGGATATCGCCGCCTTCCTGGAGCTTCATATCGAACAAGGACCGGTGCTTGAAGGAAAAGATAAGCCGGTAGGAATTGTTTCAGGAATTTCAGGGCCGATTTGGTTGACTGTAACACTCGAAGGATTTGCCGGCCATGCAGGATCCGTTCCGATGAAGATGAGACAGGATGCTCTTGTCGGTGCATCAGAAATTATTCGCAAATTCGATGAACTGGTTAAAGAAGAAGGAACCGATACAACGGTTGGGACAGTGGGAAGTATGCAGGTGTTTCCAAATTCCAGAAATATTATTGCTGAAAAGGTAGAGTTTACAATTGATCTCCGTGATATCGATCTTGAAGCACGGACCAGACTCGAGCAAAAACTTTATCAACTGATCGAAGAAACTTCTTCTACTTATCATCTCAAATACGATATCAAGGAAGATACAAGAAGTGAACCGAGGTATTGTGCAGATTGGATCAAAAAAGTCATGAAAGAAGAAGACGAGAAGCTCGGTTTCGATTCTCCTACCTTGATGAGCGGACCGTTCCATGATGCCCTGATTATGTCCTATATCAGTGATTATGGAATGATTTTTGTCCGCTGTGAAAAAGGGATCAGTCACAACCCTTTAGAGTTTGCCGAGATGGATGATATCGAAAAAGGTGTGCAGCTCCTATACGCAACAGCCCTGCGAATCAGTCAGGAAAAAAGTGTCGATGACCTTATTCAGGATAAAGTCGGGTATTCTTCCGTTGATAATAACTAAAGAGTAACCATTCGATGGTACTTCTGTCAGTTGTCCTTCTATGACACCGGTATACTTTCATCTGGCCAGGCTATCTCTTACCTAAGTTAAGGGATAGCCCCATTTACGTATTGTCAATCCAATAACTCAAATAGGTAAAATCCAGCGATGATGATGCAATCGTTTGCACATAACAAAAAGATTAGATAATATAAAACTAAAACTTTTTATTAATGGAGGTTTACATGAAAACGGAAAAACAGAAAATGCTCCATGGTGAACTTTATGAACCGTGGGATCCACAATTAGTCGAAGAGAGAAAAAAAGCCCGTTATTTGACGCGAATATTAAATTCTACGACGGAGGAGGAAGGGGAAAAAAGAGTTGCTACCCTAAAACAGCTATTCGGCTCAACGGGAGAAACGGTTTATTTAGAACCAAACTTTAGATGCGATTATGGATATAATATTCACGTAGGAAACAATTTCTTTGCTAATTTTGACTGCGTAATTTTGGATGTGTGCAAAGTCAGTATCGGGGAAAATTGTATGCTGGCACCAGGGGTACATATTTACACAGCAACTCATCCTGTAAATCCCATTGAGCGTAATAAGGGGCCTGAATATGGAAAGCCTGTTATCATCGGGCATAATTGCTGGATTGGTGGCGGAGCAATTATTAACCCAGGAGTGAGCATTGGGGATAATGTAGTCATTGCTTCTGGTGCGGTTGTGACTAAAGACGTTCCATCCAACGTAGTGATTGGTGGTAATCCTGCCCGCATCATCAAGAAAATTGAATTGGAAGAGAAAAGATACTAGGAGGAATAAAATGGTAAAATGAGCTGGGAAACGATACTCCCAGCTCCTTTCATTAAAATTTTTCAGGAAACTGCTTCACGATTCCATCAGATAGTGCATCAGACAAATGAATGATATGTGCTCTACCATCATCAAAGCTTTTGATATTAGCTTTCCAATCTTTTTTAATCCGTGCCACTGCTTCATCGGTCACGAACTGTAGATGCATGTATAGCAAATCTTTTAATTTTTTTTCAGTCCAATAGGGATTGGCGCTTGCTAAGAATCGGGCAATATCATCGGCATTTCGATACCATTCTTTATTAAGCTGTTCTACTTCAGCCGATTTGCCACCTTTTGCAGCTTCTACGATTTTTCCCGCAAGTACAATATGTTCTGTCAATAAATCCGCTAATTGGTTACCTGCTTTTTCCCCATAATAGGGTTTGATTGCATTCCCGATATCTTTCTGGTTCTGAAGCAACCTTGCCAGTACGACATCGGTGTCTTCCAACCCATCCACTGCACTAATGATGTAATTCCTTGTGTAGAAGACATGATCGGTCCATAATGTCCTCATATCTTCCCTGGCCTTCATACTCGCTTCACTTATACAGGAATCCTGCTTGGCTGCTGCCATTCCAGGTAATGAAAAGAGTGACGCCATCACAACTAACAAAAGAATCCTACACTTTTTCAATTTCATTCCTCCAGTCATTAATGTCCTCCCTTTATCATCTGCTTCTTTATTCCAAACATTTATAGAAAAATATGTTAAAATTTATGGAATAAGTGAGGGACGGACCTTTGGCAACATTTTTACGTTCACTAACTTCCCTGGATGGTATTTGTACAAAAAAGTAGAAGCATTATGTGAGTAATTGGAGGGAATTCTATGGAAACCGAAGTTTATTTTATTAGACACGCTCACTCAGTATTCTCGTTAGAGGATGAAGAAACGAGGGGATTGTCTAAAATAGGTTGGGAAGATGCAAAGGAAATCACCGAAATAATGATTGGAAAAAACATAGACTACATACTATCAAGTCCCTATACACGTGCGATACAAACCGTAGAAGGTCTTGCCCGTAAACTAAAGAAAGAAATTATCTTAGATGAACGCTTCAGGGAGAGAGACCTTGCTGCAAGAGATCATCATTTTGATGATCCTTCAAAAGCTATAAAATATGTTTTTGAACATCCCCTATTTCACTACCCTGGGGGTGAATCAAATAACGACGTGCAGGCAAGAGGGGTTGAGGCTCTAAGGGAACTCATTTCAGCCTACAAAGGGGAAAAAATTGCAATAGGGATTCACGGGCACATCATGACCTGCACGATGAACTACTTTTCTGATCAGTATAATCTTGATTTTTGGAAAGGAACATCAAAACCTGATATCTATAAACTTCAAATTGATGAGCACTTTCATCTCATCAATTGTAAACGGCTTTGGACCCAGAAAAAGGAACCCGATCTATTGAAAATTTTATAACTTGAAAAAGTTGTCCATTTTTTAAAAAATTAAGTTGCTTGTCCTCACCAACCCGACACTTTAGACATAAAGTGTTCTATGGAGGTGATGCATTGGCAAGAAAAATACTACAATATCTTTTTCTCAGTCGATCCGTAACTCATGCCAATTTAGAAATGGGATCTCCTTCCCTCTCGAATCCGTACGTTGCACAGTTTGGGGTAACCCTTAGGCCCCATATTAAGGTATAGAAACAATGATTATAAGATCAACAGTTCATACTGAAAAAATCGAAGCGAACACAGTATGGAACTCCGCCGGTCGAGAAATACAATGATAATGAATAAAGTGAATAAGAACGTGTTTTTCGCAATACAATAGAGAGAAAGAAAAACTAAACCCTATAAGAAAGTCCCCTCCATGAATATAGAATCGTGCGTGAAAAAGTGTTTCCTGTTCCTTGGCAGGGAACCTTTTTTATATTGAAAAGAGGTGGCGATAGGAAATTGTCCAAGCATGCTTGTCCGTTTGAGAATATAGTACTATATGTCAAACTCTTAGGAGGAAGTTAATTGAAAACCATCATGATTGATCCGGGACATGGAGGATCTGATCCTGGTGCCACATATAAAGGAAACGAAGAAAAGAACTTCAATCTTTTGACGGCCGTTGTGGTCAGGGACTATTTAGTGTCGAATTACAATGTAAAGGTGTTAATGACGAGAACCGGGGACCAAACCTTATCTCTTTCGGATAGATCCAACCTTGCCAATCGCTCGAACTTGGATTTGTTTTTATCCATTCACCATAATGCAGGTGGAGGGACAGGGTTTGAAAGCTATGTATACAATAGAAGTATACCGACACAGACTTTATCATATCAAAAAATAATCCACGAAAAAGTAATAGAAGCCGTTCAGCCATTCAAAGTAACAGACAGAGGGAAGAAGAGAGCAAATTTTCATGTACTCCGTGAAACCAAAATGCCATCGGTGTTGGTGGAAGTTTTGTTTATTGATACCCCTAAGGACGTTGCACTCTTGAATGATACAAAGTTCAGACAGGCAGTAGGGATTTCGCTTGCAAAAGGCGTTGCCAAAGCACTTGCACTTCCGGCAAAAGTTTCGGGCAATCAGCCACTTTTCAGAGTGATCGCCGGGTCATTTACAGAACGGAAGAATGCAGAAGACCGGGTGAAAGAGTTGAAAGCTGTTTCATTTGAAGCGTTTATAGATGTGGTAGTCGTTTCTGGGAAAACGTATTTCAGGGTTCAAACTGGGGCTTTTTCAGTTAGGGAAAATGCAGAAGATCAGATAATAGCATTAAGCCGGGTAGGGATCGATGCCTTCCTTTTAAGAGAAGAGGCAGCGCCAGCTCCTGTGCCAACTGAGCCTCCGCCAACCTTTCCACCTGAACCTACCAAGCCTCCACAGCCGCCCGGTATTGATTATTCCATTATAGGAACATCTATTATCCAAGCCAAACAATTAGATGAATTTGTGAAAGCAGTGAATCCTTCCGCACCCTTAGTGGGGAAATTTTACACTTTTTATGGGGACCTTTACGGCATCCGGGGAGATGTCGCATATGCACAAGCCATTCACGAAACCAATTATTTCAGATTCACAGGACAAGTGAAACCTTCTCAAAATAACTATGCAGGGATCGGTACAACCGGACCTGGAAATGATGGGGCTTCATTCGCCACTCCTGAACAGGGGGTACTTGCTCACATCCAGCACCTATACGCGTACGCATCGACTGAACCACTCCCTGAAGGGGCACCACTTGTGGACCCGCGATTTACCCTGGTCACCAGAGGTTCTGCAAAGAACTGGACGGACCTGAATGGGAAGTGGGCTGTTCCAGGAACTACCTATGGTCAAAGCATTCTTTCTATTTATAAAAGAAATATTGAAGATGCCATAAAATCTATTGAAAGTCAGAAAGTATTGCTGATTAATGCGCTGGATAAATTGAATTAGGCTGAAAGAGAGTGCTGAATGGTCGGCACTCTTCATTTTTTTACAATAAATAAACGCATTATTCAGTCCGTACATATGTATGGAACGAGTCGCAAATACTAAACGTATGTTCGGGAGGTGAGTACAATGGAAAAAAAGAATTTTGAACAAATTTATGAAGAATACAAGCAACAAGGGAAGGTCCAGGCTAAAATTGAGATGGCTGATGAACTTTCTACAGGAGCAGAACAAATTATTGCTGTTAGAAGAAATAGTGACGATGACCTTATCGCCTTCAAGACTGAGAGTGGTAGGGAACTGGATTATATAACCGCTTTAGAAGAGGCAAAAGCCGGAAAGATCGCTCATGTCGATGTGATTCATCGCTATGGCAGGGATGTCTTACGAAGTGAGCCGGATGGGCTGAAAGAAAATAATCTTAGTGAACTTCCTTCTTTCTAAGAAGGAAAAAAAGACGAGCATATCCCAATATGGGGCATGCTCGTCTTGAGGGACGGACCTATCCTTTTTCCTCCTTGAATAAATGATGCAGCATTCGTTCCCGATCTTCAAAAAATTGTTTCATGATCTGGTAGTGACTCGTTTCCTCGAGGTTTGCTTCACTTAACCCATTATCCGTTAGCTGAATGAGGTTCGATGAAGGATAGGCCATTAAGATGGGAGAATGAGTAGCGATAATAAATTGAGAATGATCCTTGACCAGTTCATGTATGCGGGAAAGCATGGATAGTTGCCTCAAAGGAGAAAGTGCAGCTTCCGGCTCATCCAGAATATAAAGACCTTTTCCTCGAAATCTGTTCATGAAGGTCGAAAAGAATGCTTCCCCGTGAGATTGCTCATGCAGGGATTTCCCTCCAAACGAGTCGATTACCTTTGGAGCTGTTAAAGGGTCCCGGTCCATTTCTTCAATATTCGTCGCTACATTATAAAAGCTTTCCGCCCTTAGGAAAAAACCGTCTTGAGGACGATCGATCCCCCTTACCACCTTCATGTATTGATCCAGGTTTGAGTAGGAATCATATGTAGAAAAAGTAAAATTAAGCGACCCTCCCTCAGGGTTAAATCCAATGGCCATGGCAATAGCTTCTAATAACGTGGATTTACCCATTCCATTTTCTCCGACGATTAACGTGACATTTGGATGAAGGGAAAGATCCTTTAAGTAACGTATACTTGGAATATTAAAAGGATAAGAGTGTAATGAGGGGAGGTCTTCTCTCTTGAGCGACACTGACCGTATGTAAGGTTGGTGATAAAACGACATGGTCTAGCTCCTTTTTATCTTTAGAGTACCATAAAGGATCATGATACATATACAAAAAACTGCCATTACCGGAGTAAAGGCAGTTCGTTTCACGTTATCTTGAAGGTTCAAGCAGCAATACACTTTCTATAGTCGTCGCCAATAGGCTGATATCAGTGAATTCTTCCACTTTCATTGTATCCACATAAGTGATGCGGAAACATTCCGTGTCCTGATGGTAAGTAACAGTCATAACTGGTGAGTGCTCATGGTTGGAAATCGTATGAACAATCTCACTTTCCTTGAATTCCTTAAGCGTCTTGAGCATGGTTACGATATTTTCTAGTGACATATAACATGTCTCCCTTCTACTGCTAGAGGGATTGACTAAATACAGTCTCGTAGACCCAATGAACCTTAAGTATAACATAGAACAGGGAAAATAGAAACATGCGTTCTGAAAACAACTGGAAATGATCATTATGTCACAGGAAACAAATGTATACCCCCATATTTGAATTCATATGATGAAATAGCAAGGGAGGTAGGTGTAGAATGGACGATCGATTAATGAGGGATTCCCCTTCTGAATTGAAGTATCCGGATGATATGCTTTCCATCATTCGAGAGGGATTAAACCCCTCTACATCCAAACGGATCATCATCATAGGTGCCGGGATGAGTGGACTGGTTGCAGCCTCGACATTAAAAGAGGCAGGGCATGATATCGTGATTCTTGAAGGAAACAAAAGAATCGGGGGAAGGGTTTATACCGTTCGGAAGCCATTTACCTCCGGAAATTATATGGATGCCGGTGCCATGAGGATCCCCGATAACCATCGATTGGTATTTGAGTATATACGTAAATTCAAATTGGCATTTCAACCATTTCAAAATTCCTCTTCAAAAGACCTGTTTTTAGTAAATAACATTTTAGTGACGAGAAAACAGTACGAAGCTGATCCGGATATTCTGCAATATCCTCTCCCCGAAAGTGAAAGGGGGAAAACCGCTTCTGAGCTCTTTCTTGAAGCTACCAAGCCTTTTATAGATTTATATAATAACAGTGAACACAGTGAACAGTTGAAATTAATTAAGCAATACTCGAATTATTCAGTGGGGCAATTCCTGTCCAACAACCCGTTTGGAAAATCCTTATCGTTGAATGCCATCCGGAAAATAAATGTCATCCTCGGGATCGAAGGATTTCCGGAGTTTTCATTTGTTGATATATTAAAAGATATTATTTTTCCTATCTTTAGAAAAGAGACGAAGTTTTATGAAATAAGAGGTGGGAATGACCGATTGCCGTATTCATTTATGGGTGACCTACAGTCTCATATTTATATGAACCAAAAAGTGACCCGTATCATTCAGTCTAAATCGGGTGTCGTCGTTCAAACGGTCAACCCATTGGACGGAACGGGAAGGGAGTATCAAGCTGACTATGTGATTGTCACGATTCCCTTTACCGTATTTCAATTTATTGATGTCGTCCCCTATAACTCGATTTCTTTCAAAAAATGGCAGGCGATCCGTGAAGTGACCAATATTCCTTCTGTGAAAATCGGTATCGAGTTCAGAAGTCGCTTCTGGGAGGAAATGAATTACGGAAACATTGTATCCGATCTTCCCACCCGATTTACTTATATGCCCAGTCATGACATAGGGAGCAGCAAACCTGGTGTGATGCTGGCAAGCTACAGTTGGGGTCAAAACGCTCTCTTATGGAATAGTAAATCGAAGGAAGCAATCATTTCAGAAGTGTTGAAGGATCTTTCCAGGGTTTATGGAAATCGGGTTTATACAGAACTACTGAATTATTTTGTTTATAATTGGAGCAGAAATCCTTTCTCGGCAGGATGCTTCACTCTATATACACCTGGTCAGGAAGCTGACATCGGGGATTATGTCCGGACACCCGAAGGCAGGATCCATTTTGCAGGCGAACACACGTCCTCTTTTCATGGTTGGATAGAAGGTGCGGTGGAATCCGGTATAAGGGCTGCATATGAAGTGAATGGGCGATAAACCAAAGACGCATCTCATCATGCGTTTTGTTTACGTTCAGTTCGTTTTTAGAAAAATGATTTTCCATTTGTGTCCTGTCCTATAGGAAATCAGACCGAATCCTGAAAAAACCTTCTACTCTATCGACACTCTGCATAAAGTTAACTATTAAATACTTTATATAGGGGTACTGATGATGTCGTATAAGTCTCGAAATAATAATAGCTTAGTCCCACTAGTATTCGTATCTATGAAAGCCGTCATCCGGGTAGTGTTGATAGGGATCATCATGATGTATGTAATGGTGTGGCTGATTTCATCGACGGCCATTAAATTGAGGGTGGACAGCCTTTTCTATACTTCGGTATCAGAGCTTGTTCCGAAAGAGACATTCCTTATGCTTCTGTCACAGGAATTGACGGGTTTACGCATCGAGAATAAAGAGGCCATGAATACCGACTTTGATTGGTTGGAAAGCGTGACGAATGTATCTCTGCTTGACCCCAGGAGTCTATTTGGAAGGGAAATCCCTGGAATCGAAAATTATCATACGCATATAGCCGTTGCCGGAAAAGGGACGGACATTACCAATTTACCTAATGAGTCGCCAGCGCCAACGGAGGACCAGCTGAAGGATCAGGAAATCGATCAGAACCAAGTCGATCAAGCCAATCATAACTCAGGTGACGGTGTGCAGGAGATTGAAGAAAAATCCGTATTCATTTATCACTCCCACAGCTGGGAAGCCTTTAGCCCATTAATTAAAAACAATGATTCAAAAGATCCGGCCAGTACCAATGAAAAGGTCAATGTCATTGCGGTCGGTTCAAAATTGAAACAGGAACTTGAATCACGAGGCATTGGGGCAGTGCAGGATAAGACAGATGTAAATAAAGCATTAAAAAACAAATCATGGACCTATTTTGAATCCTATAAGCTGACAAGGGGATTGGTTCAGGAAGCCCTTGCACAAGATGACGATTTAACCTATTTAATAGATATTCACCGGGACTCCCAGCCCCGAAACATTACGACCAAAACGATTAATGGTAAGGATTATGCACGCCTATTTTTTATTGTAGGAAAAGAAAATAAGAATTTTGAAAAGAATCTCAAAATAGCGAAAGAATTAAATGCTAAATTAGAAGAGAAGTACCCTGGTATCAGCAGGGGGGTTTTCGTTAAAACAAAAGCGGAAGGAAACGGGGTCTACAATCAGGATTTAACTGAACGGGCGATGCTCCTTGAATTTGGTGGGGTGGAAAATAACTTAGTGGAATTATATAATTCCACCGAAGCATTTGCGGAGATCTTTGCCGCCTATTATAAGAAGGATGCCGTTGAGGTAAATGCTCAATAATATTGAAATGACGTGAGCCATAGGCCCGCGTCATTTTTTGTTGTGCGCCCGGCATGGGTGTGATCTATAGGGTGAGAGTCCCGAGCCGTGAAGACAGTTGTAGCGGTTAGCTTAACGCAAGGGTGTCCGGGGCGACCCGGAATCTGAAGGAAGCGGGCGGCAAACCTCCGGTCCGAGGAACACGAATCTCATATAAGGCTTGTTGCACTGGATAAGTCTGCAATACAAGATGAAGTCCGAACTGTCGAAGGTGCAGAAAGTAAATGAGGCGGATAGATGGAGGGAAAGATTGCACTCTTACCCGGGGAGATCTGGCGGATACGCCTTGAATACTTGGTAACCGGAGAAGCGATTCTCCGCTGAACCGCCAGAAGTCAGCCGAGGTCATAGTACCGGCTTTTCTCGAGGAAGCCGGGAAGGACTGAACAATCAAGAGAGTGCCACGACTTGGCTCATGGTAACTGAGAGACTCACAGACAATCTGAAAAGAGCTGTCCATTTAGAGGTAACGGTGAATTCCGTGAGGGCTGGTGGAAGTGTGAGGCAGGGCCATCGAAAGAGGAAACGTGACACACGAAGGAAAGGAATATCAGTGATGTTGATTAATATGATTCTGTCTAAACCGAATATGCTTGAAGCACTGAAACGTGTAGAGCGTAATAAGGGAAGCCATGGCGTGGATCTTATGCCCGTACAAAACCTGCGATCGCATATCATGCACGAATGGCAGTCGATTCGAAAGAATCTCCTTGGGGGAACCTACAAGCCGGACCCGGTACGTCGGATCGAAATCCCGAAACCAGACGGCGGCGTCCGGTTGTTGGGTATCCCAACGGTAACAGACCGTATGATTCAACAATCAATTGCCCAGATACTCTCTCAGATATACGATCCAACCTTCTCTGATCATAGTTATGGGTTCCGACCAAATCGGAGTGCCCATGACGCCGTCAGAAAAGCGAAAACGTATATCCAGGAAGGATATCGCTGGGTTATCGATATTGACTTAGAGCAGTTCTTTGACAGAGTGAATCATGATAAGGTCATGGGTCTTCTTGCGAAGAAAATAAAAGACAAAGCACTTCTGAAACTGATTCGTTCTTACCTCAATGCCGGAATTATGATAGAAGGTGTAAAGGTGAAGAGTGAGGAAGGTACTCCACAGGGAGGCCCTCTCAGTCCATTGCTTTCTAACATCATTTTGAATGAACTGGACCAGGAATTAGAGAAACGGGGGCTTCGCTTTGTACGGTACGCAGATGATTGTAATATCTACGTCCGTACGCCAAAAGCCGGTAACCGGGTGATGAATTCAGTGACAACGTTTCTTGAGAAGAAACTTAAACTGAAGGTAAATCGAAAGAAATCTGCGGTGGACCGACCTTGGAGAAGAACGTTCCTTGGCTTTAGTTTCACATCAAATCGTAAACCAAAAGTCAGAGTTGCCTCCAAAAGTATAAAACGGTTGAAACAGAAAATCCGTTCTCTAACTTCTAGATCTTCAGGGTGGTCGATGGAGGGGCGAATCAGAAAGCTGAACCAATATTTAATGGGATGGATCGGCTATTTTCAGCTCGCTGATACACCCAGCTTCCTAAAATACCTGGATGCATGGATCAGAAGAAGATTACGAATGTGTCTGTGGAAGCAGTGGAAACTGCCGAAAACGAAGGTCCGCAACCTCATTGCGCTCGGCGTTCCAAAATGGAAGGCATATGAGTGGGGTAATACCCGAAAGGGTTATTGGAGGATCGCACAAAGTCCAATACTACACAAAACCCTTGGCAATTCCTTCTGGAATCGCCAAGGGCTCCTAAGTCTTATCGTTAGGTATGAAAGTCTTCGTCAATCATCTTGATTGAACCGCCGTATACCGATCGGTACGTACGGTGGTGTGAGAGGTCGGGGATTAATCATCCCCTCCTACTCGATTGACCATTCCCGAAATGATAAACCAGGCTTCTAACTGGTTAGCTTCGTGCAATTCTTCCAATGAATAGAGCCGACATCACTATGAGGATGGCATTCCTTTTGGATATAATGATGTTCCTCCTCCAGTTCTCTTAATGTCAATTCAAATAATTGTTTATTGCCTTTTTTGAAAATGTTATGGACAATCAATTTGTTAATTAACTCATTTCTTCGTTTATTGACTGCTTCCTGAAGATTTTCATCCATTATCATCACTCTCCTTAAAATGTTAAAGAACAGAAGAAGAGACTTTTTAATGTAAAAAGCCAACTTCCTAGTAAGATAAGAAGAAGGCTTTAGCTGTAAAAACTTCAACTTATCTTTCAAGCTTAACGCTTGTGGAATTAGCACAGTGTTCTAGAAAATAGAATCTGTTGCTGAGGTATCATCGGGCCAATCCCTCTACCTCTCTGGATAAGTGGCTATGTGGTTATCAGAGTTTAATTATATGTTATATCAAACTATTCCTAGTTGTCAACTGTGAATTAGGCGTAAATAGTCAAGAAGGAACGAGGATCAAACATGATACCTTATTCTAATTAGGTGCTATATTCCTATTTCAGACACAGTTTCTTTTTCTAATCTCTCTAAAACATGATAATCTGTATACATACACGTAATTAATGGAGTGGATGGTATGAAGAAAGTGGTTATCGTAGGTGGGGGCATTACAGGCTTAACAGCTCTCTATTACCTGCAAAAAATGTCCAGGGAACAAAACCTGGATATTGAGTCCGTGTTAATTGAACGGGATCAACAGCTCGGTGGTAAGATCAGGACGGTAACGGAAGGTGACTTTATTATGGAAGCTGGCGCAGATTCCATTGTAGCCCGTAATGAGGGAGTACTTCCATTGGTTGATGAACTTCAACTTCAAAACGAACTCGTCTATAACGAAACAGGAACATCTTACATATACACAAATGGTGAACTGCATAGAATACCTCCTGACACGATCTTCGGTATTCCCATGAGCGTAGAAGCACTTAATGAAAGCACACTGATTTCTGAAGCCGGAAAGAAAGCGGCTCTTTCTGACCTGGAGACGGAAAATACTGTATTCACGAAGGAAAGTTCCATCGGAGAATTTCTGGAAGCATTTCTCGGAAAGGAACTTGTGGAAAATCAGATTGCACCTGTATTATCAGGAGTTTATTCGGGTAACTTGTATAAACTGACCATGGCTTCGACTCTTCCATATCTTCTTGATTATAAAAATGAATATGGAAGCATTATCAAAGGATTATCTGCGAACAAGCAGAGATTCAAAGGGTCTTCCAATAAAAAGTTTATTTCCTTTAGACATGGATTATCCACCATTATCGACCGTCTGGAAGAAAAGTGCGCTGATGCCACGATCCTAAAAGGAACTGAGACAAAAAATCTCCATATGAGTGCTGACAAATATGAGCTCACGTTAAAAGGTCATGAAAGCATCCAAGCAGATGCGGTCATATTTGCAACACCACATGATGTGACTCAACAGATTTTAAATCGTGAAACACTAAATAAAGATTTTAATACCTTAAGGAACTCTTCTTTGATCTCCATCTATCTGGGATTCAATGTTCCCGACGAAGAGCTCCCGGATGATGGCACTGGGTTTATTGTTTCCAAAGGCAGTGAAGTGAAGTGCGATGCATGTACATGGACGAGCCGGAAATGGAAACACACATCTAGAAACCACAATCTTCTGGTAAGGCTCTTTTATAAAAGCACGAGTCCTCATTACGAACAGTTAAAGAATTTGAATGAGGACGAACTGACAAGAGTGGCACTGAATGATATAAAGAAGAGCGTCGGAATCAATGGGGATCCCATTTCAGTGGAAGTGACCGATTGGAAAGATTTAATGCCGAATTATCATCTTTCACACAATCAGGCCTTGCAGGCATTGGAGAGGGTGCTCTCAACTGAAATGCCCCAAGTGAAGTTGGCCGGGGCCTCCTACTACGGTGTGGGGATAGGTGCATGTATTCAAAACGGGAAGAAAACAGCAGAGTCGATTATAGAAGCCATCATGAAAGAAGCTTGACCTCATAAGGTCAAGCTTCTTTAGTTAATGAAAAATAAAATTATCACCTAAATGAAAGTTATCTATTGAATGCTGTCCTATAATTTGAAATAATTGGATATTGGGGATATCAGAGTTCCTTAAACGAAATCTTTTATAGGAGGAAAACATGACATGACAAACGTACCAAAAATCGTACACAGCGTACTGGATGAATATATTAAACTTTTCAATACATATCTGCCGGAAACCCTAGAAGGATTGTACTTACATGGGTCCGTTGCCCTGGGAGCATTTGTGAGTGATTCCAGTGACATTGATTTTATTACCGTAACCAACCGTCGACTAACCACAGAAGATTCCGACGTACTTAATCGTATTCATACAACACTACAGCAAACCTTTCAAAAACCGGAAATGGACGGGGTATATATTTTAAAAGAAGATTTCGGGAACATGGATCCAACCAGTAAAGGTGATACTGAAATGTACGCATACTATAACAATGGTGAATTGAAGTTTGGAGAATATTTCAACTTTAACCCTATCACGTGGTATTTAGTGAAACATAAGGAGATTAGAGTTGTAGGACCTGAAATTTCCTCATCCTTTTCAGGGCCATCCAGAGAGGAATTGTGCGAATATGTCCTTCATAATATGAATACGTATTGGGCTGGGAGACTACATACCATTGAAGAATCAGTAGATGAGATAAAGCATTACCCCACCGCTATGATTGATGCTGAAATAGAGTGGTCGGTCCTTGGAGTTCTTCGTCAGTATTACACATTGAAAGAAGCGTCTATCATTTCAAAGCAGGATGCAGGTCTTTATGGATTGCAGGAACTTCCTGAAGAGTGGCATAGTCTGATTAGGGAAGCGATGGGCATCCGTTCAGGGTTGAATGGAATTGATTCAGACTCAAATGACATTAGGGTAAAGCAAACCATTAAGTTTTTAAAATACGTGATTTCTCTCTGTAATCATATGTATGTGGAACATCATACCCAACGCTAGGGTACAAGGTAAAAGGCAGGAAATAATCCTGCCTATTTACTATTACATCTTCTTGATAATTTCCATCCCTAATTGATCCAGCGCGTAGTTGACACCTTGTTGCAGGATTGAAAAGCAGGGAATATGGTTCATACGATAGCCCCTCTGAGTGACCTTAATACTCAATTCAGAAGAAATCCCCACAAGTAAACATTTAGTACCTAATAGGGAGGCTGCACTTACGAATTTCTGAATGAAAGATAACGTATAATCATCCACCCTGCTGAGACTGGTTAAATCGATAATCAGAAATTCAGCTTTGTAACGCGGCAGATTGAGAAGGGTTTTATTCAGCAATTCTTCAGCTCGAGTTTCATTATATCTACCAACAAGAGGGACCACGAGAATCGAGTCCAATACAGGAATGATCGGTGAAGAAATTTCTTTTATGATCTCGGATAACACTTCGGTTCTCTGCTTCGTAATGCGCTCCAATTCTTGTTGGGCTGCTAAGGTTTGCTCTTCCATTAGCGCATTCACATTCAAAGAGGGGGAGATATCGGATGCGAAAAACTCATAGACGCTGCAGTCGTCACCACTGATCTGGCTTTTGACCACCCGGTACCAAACTTTGGAGCCGAATATTCCAGTCAGTACACCAGCCCAATGACCTGGCATGAATGTTCCTTCTTTTTCTTTTCCCTGTGCAACATTCACTTTATACTCCCACCCGTTACAAAATTGCACGACTGCCTTTTTTTCTTCAATGGAATACGATAAGATTTCTGTAATTCCCCAGCCGGCCGTTACATAAGTGTTGGGGAGTTTATCCAGTATTTCTTCCGGTTTCCCAATAGATTTTAAGTAAAAATCACTGACAATCAGGCCGGTACGGTAGCCCGCCGTCTCAAGGACCAATCTTGCCTCTTTTTCCCCGGCTATTTCCTCGATGGAATCGATCAGCGTTTTAAACGCTGTATTAACCCAAAATAATACAACCTCATCATTTTCAAATGTGATGGATCCCTTATCCAAATCCCAATCAAATAATGAGCCATTCACATCAATATCATACTTTGTCATCACATTAACCCCCATCAATGGCAGAATAATTTCTATTTTTTCTTATGTAAATGATTAATTCAAATACTATTCTTTTACCCATACCGGATTACTGATAAACCATAGTGTAGTGAAGTGCCATTGGTTGGGTAAACTAAGTTCCAAACCAATGCTTTGGGACAAAGGCGGAATACATATGCAAAACATCTGGAGAATTTTCTATAAGGACATCAAAAATGTATCGAGGAACTGGGTGGCTGCATTCCTGATAGGAGGCTTGATGTTATTACCTTCCCTTTATGCCTGGTTTAATATCGGTGCTTCCTGGGACCCATACAGTAAGACCGATCAGCTTCCGGTCGGGATCGTGAATGAAGATAAGGGTGCGGAACTCAAGGGGGAAAAATTGAATATCGGGGATAATCTTGTAAAGGAATTAAAGAAAAATGAGGATATGAACTGGAAGTTTGTTGACAGAAAAAAAGCGATGGATCGCGTTGAATACGGGGATTATTTCGCTGTCATCATCATTCCTGATGACTTCTCGGGGAAGTTGGCAACCGTCATAGACGATAAACCTGAAAAGGCGACCTTGGAATATTACGTAAACGAAAAGATCAATGCCATCGCACCGAAAATTACAGAATCCGGGGCAGGTGGGATCGTCGATAAAATAACAGGTTCATTTATATCCACTGTCAATGGGACCATATTTGAACTGTTTAATGAGCTTGGAATTGAGATTCAAAAGGATCTCCCTGACATCAAAAGGTTTGAGGAGTATGTATTTACAATAGATCGAAAGTTACCGGGTATCGGTGCTGCCCTGAATGAATCTTTGTCGGATGCCGAGAGTGCCAAACGGATCATTCGGAAAGCGCAGGCTGAAATCCCAGATGTAAACAGTGTGACGAATAAGGGACTTGATACGATCGATCGGACAACGGATTTTCTCAACAATGCTGAAAATGAATTAAATGAGTTGGCTCCAACCATTCAGGAAGGTTTAGAGCAGGTACAGGAAATGACTTCCAAGGTCAATGAGTTGCTGGGGCAAATTCAAACCTCTTCCGTAGACCTTAGTGGAGCTGAAACCATCAACAAAGGAATTGCTGATAAGCTTGCTTCTTCCATCCAAACGATTGACACGGTTGAAACTTCCTTACAATCGTTACAGAAAAATGAAGAAAACCCAAACCAGGAACAGATTGAACAGGCCATGAATCAGCTGGAAGAAGTTAAGTTGGAAATGCAGACGATACAAAAAGAAGGTCAGAAACTTAGTGATTTCGTTGGAACAAAGCAACAAGACGTGAACGAATTGATCAAGGGCATCAAAGATCGTGCGCGTAAAACGAATAATGACGTGGATGAACTTATAAAAAGGTACAAACAATCGATTGAACCGGCTGTATTGGGTGAGGTAGCTAAAGCGAAGGGGACCTTGAATCAAGCAAGGAACATCCTTCAAGACATCCAAGGGACCATTCCGGAAGTGGAAAGGATTCTCTCTAAAACAGATAAGAATATCGACAAAGGAACTGAAACCCTCCAAAGCGTTTCAAGCCAATTTCCGTATATTAAAGAAAAAATCAGCCGGCTTGCCGGACGTATCAGGGATATCCAGGGGGAAACCGATATCAATGAAATCATTGATCTCCTTCGGAATGATCCCAATGCAGAGAAAAGCTTCTTTGAAGAACCGGTTGTCTTAAATAAAAATAGTTTATTTCCAATCCGGAATTATGGGGCTGCCATGACCCCATTTTATACTGTGTTAGCCATCTGGGTAGGTGCACTTTTGTTAATCTCGCTATTAGCAACGGAAGTCATCGCACCACATGAATTTACTGAAAGGGAAATCTATTTTGGTAAACTTCTGACGTTTCTCAGCATTGGGTTCATACAAGCCATGATTGTAACAGTTGGAGACATTTTTATCCTGGGGGTTCATATTGCAGAACCTGGTTGGTTTATTGGCTTCGGATTATTCATCAGCATTGTTTTTATGATTGTGGTGTATACATTGGTATCGGTATTTGGGAATATCGGTAAAGCGATGGCCATCGTCCTTCTGGTCCTGCAGATTGCAGGAGCCGGCGGGACTTATCCTGTGCCCCTTTTGCCGGTTTTTTTCCAAACCATCCATCCCTTCCTCCCATTTTCTTATAGCATCGATCTCATGAGGGAAGCGGTTGGTGGGATCGTTTGGGAGAGAGTGTATAGAGATATATTAATTCTAAGTCTGTTTGGCCTCATTGCCTTACTTTTCGGCACATTTTTCAAAGGGCTTCTAAGTAAAAGGACAAAAGCTTTTATGAAAAAATCAAAAGAGTCCGGGTTGTTTCATTGATCATATGGAAATCAGGTTATTCAATTAGCTGCCCTGCTTTTTCATGTTGGAAAAGGATTCCTCTCTTTACATTTAGGGTAAAGCCTAAGGAATCCATAATGTAAAGGGAGGAAATAGCGTGAAGCAAGCCATGTTAATCGTCAATCCATCTTCTGGGAAGGAATTGGGTGAACAATATAGTGACCATGCACTTAAAACGATGAATGAGATGGGATATGAGACCGTTTTGCGATTGACTAAAGGAGAGGGGGACGCAATGGATTTTGCTAGGGAAGCTTGTGAGAAAAGATATGATTTCCTTGCTGCGATGGGCGGGGACGGCACGATCAATGAAGCCATTAATGGGATGGCTGAACAGGAGTACCGTCCTTTATTCGGCCTCATCCCGCTCGGTACGGTCAACGATTTTGCACGCGCTCTCCATATTCCAATGAAACCTGAAGAAGCAATCGACATCTTTAAACATAATCATGTCCAGAAAACCGACGTCGGAAAGATCAATGATCGATACTTCATCAATATTGTGGCAGTCGGGGCATTGGCAGAGGCTTCATTTTCCACACCGGTTGAACAGAAATCAAAGCTTGGTCCACTTGCCTATATAATAGAAGGAATGAAGAAAATGAAAGAGAAGCAGCCGTTCGAGCTTAAGGTCCAATCTGAACATGATTGGGAAGGGGAAGCCCTTCTTATGCTTGTTGCCCTGACCAATTCTGTAGGGGGGATGGAAACCATCGCACCGGAAGCCAAGGTGAATGATGGACAGCTTCATGTCTTTATCATTAAAGATATGGCTCTTCCCAAATTCCTTTTATTACTTCCTAAAATCCTGCTGGGTGAATTAGCAGAAAGTGAACATGTACATTATATGAAAGTGACCAAACTCCAGGCGAAATCCACCTATGAAATGATAGCAAATGTCGATGGGGACGAGGGAGACAAACTTCCCATCACAATAGAAAATTTGAAACAGCATCTGGACATTCTCGTTCCCGTTCATAAATAAGATGTCGCAAAACGAAATATCAGGTGGAGATCCTTTTTTACCTAAGTGCTTCGTAGTATAGTAATTCTATCCTTTTTGTGTTACCATTACTTCTTAGAGCAAACAAAGGACGTGACCATTCATGATAAACATTCAAATCCCTCAAGCGGATATTTCCATAACGGAACGAAAACAAGCAAAAGACTCAGAAGAACCAAAGATCAAAAGCATTCAAGGCTTTATCGATCTTCACGAAATTCCAAGAGATAAGGGCGGCATCATCTTATTTTATAATATCAATGATGACCTTCTATTCGTAGGGAAAGCCAGAAAGCTGCGACAAAGAGTAAAGAAGCATCTTGAAGATACTGTATCACCGCTGCGTAATCACAGAGATGAAGTCTACCGAATCGATGTAGCTATCGTAGAGGACGCCATGGATCGTGACATTTATGAAACATACATCATCAATAAACTTCAAGCGAAATATAATGTAGACAAAGTATTCTATAAGTAAGAAATCAAAAAGGTACCAGGGTCCTTAATCGGACCCCTGGTACCTTTTTGATTTATAGAGATGTATTTAAGCTTTTAGCGGGTAAATGTGGATTCCAATTAACCAACAATTCTTCCCGAATTCCAAAATAGGTTGTATCCGTCCGATCAGTCACCCCATAAGAAACCTCGGTTCCGTCATCACTCCAATGAATGGTGATCGATACGATTACAGAAGGTCTCTTCAGCCCGGCTATCTCAATTTCAACCGGTTGCTTCAGGTCAAATAACGTTTCAAAACTGATTTCCTGTCTTTGGATTGATGGGGGCGAGAGGGAATCTTCAATATTCACATATTTCTTATTATGATCCAGGATATCATACGTAATAAAAGATTTCCCGGGTTTAATCCAGTACACGATTTGTACAATGCGCCCTGCCTTTAATGAAGTTCCGGAATATGCTTCATGAAAAAGATCCTCATACTCAATGACTTCATTCAATTTGATGGGATTTATGGTTCCGTTCACAAGAGTCCCTCCCCGGAATAAATGTAGAAAGCTTTATAGTAATAGTTATTGGAGGGGTGTCACTCATAGAACCATGAGAAAAAAACAACTGATACTTTTTTAAAGAATACTATAATAAGAGGAAAAGCGATGGGGATGAGGAAAGGATACCTGCACATGTGTATCTATCTGTAACCCATTATGGAAGAGCGCAGAGCAGTTCAAAAATAAAAGACCCTTCGTAAAAGAAGGATCTTAACAGGTTACTATCTTCTATATGTCATGGATAATCGAAGATCTTCATCTGTCAACACGTATTGATAAACCATCTCCAATGTTTCTGTCAACGTTCTTGATAAGCTGTGTCCGGGATATGCACAAACAGAAAGCATACCTTCCTGAAGGACATAATCATCAGCGATCGATTCAAATTCCCTGATTAAGTTTGCGTTGGGTTCTTCCGAGATCCATTCGACATGCCCCCAGGTTCTTATGGAAGAATTCAATTTCTTTATGACAGAGAGATCCTTCTGGAAAGCGTTGAGAATATGCTGAGTGTTAAAGTCCCCATTTAAAAAATAGTAATCAAAATTATCAACTAATGAAATCGATGAGAGCTGTTCCTCTGTATACAATCTGTTCATTCTATGTTTGACCTTGGTGATATTTCTCATGCTTTCAATAATCAGCGTGTGTTGATTGTTTTCCAAGCCTGCCCGAATAAATAACATCAAATTTCGAATGTAGGCTTCCTCCTGTTGAAATGGATAGAAAATATGACCTTTTTGTAACGTTCCAAGCTTCACATCATGTAACACTTCCATATATCCTCACCTCTCGTCCCAAGAAATTATTGCCTTTACGCTACTTTAAGCATAACATAAACGTGTATGGAGCTATACATATTTATGATTGAATATTCTAACAATTGTGGAATGATGTTCACCTGGCACATGCCGTTGACTTTTCACAATATTTCTAGCATGAGAAAGAGAGGAAGATAGATGAATCTTTATATCAAAAAAATGACCCAACCAAGCACTGATATCCTTAAAGCTTTAAATAAATGGGATAACCATCCAGATTTAATCCCATTCATTCGGCCAAATCGAAACAGGGAAGAGCTTGAACAATGCAGGAACATGGACATAGAGGAATTGAAAGAGCGATTGGAAACTCACCATATGTTTCTCATATACTTGGAAAATAAACTTGTGGGGGAAATGAATTATATGATCGATCCCGCTCATCTATATAAAAAAGTAAGGGGAACCGCTTGGGTAGGGATAACGATTGGAGATCCTCATGCACGGGGAAAGGGAATAGGGTATGAAGCAATTCGGTATTTAGAAAAGGAAATAAAAGAACAAGGACTAGCCAGAATAGAACTTGGTGTTTTTGAATTTAACACCAAGGCACATAAGCTATACAGGCAGATGGGTTATCAGGTAATAGCCAGAATCCCTGCCTTTACCTATTGGAATGAAAAAATGTGGTCAGATATCCGCATGGAGAAAGTCTTGATATAATTCTATCAAAATTAGAGAGCCAGGGTGCATATTGCACCTATAGTTTATTGCATTTTCGTAACAATTGTAACAATCATAGTAATCCTACTGATTTCACCTCACGCTTCAGTATAACCAGATTCCATTTAATCAAAAGAGAATACATTTACATACCATACCTTTAATATACGTAGAGGGCTGCACATACGGGGTTTCTGGATGCATATAAGCAGCGCGAATCACAAACTCCAATTCCAATTAATCCATTAAATAATATATTTGTAAAATCGTGGTAACCTTACTTTCCTTGTAATAAAGTAAAATGAAATCAGTTGATTAAGGAGGGAACCACATGCAAAAAAGTATTCATAATTACGATGATTTACTATCCATGCTTGATTCATTTTTACGGGAACCTGAACCATTTTGGGATGAGTTTTTTTCTGATCGCGAGAAATCAGTACCTATCTTTGTAAATGCACCCGACGAGAACTTGGTTTCTTATATAGAGCGTGGAATAATCACACGGGGCAAGGTACTCGAGCTTGGCTGCGGACCGGGAAGGAATGCCATTTTTTTAGCTGAACATGGATTTGAGGTTGACGCAGTCGATCTATCTAAAACGTCCCTTGAGTGGGCAATGGAACGGGCTGATGAAAGAAATTTGTCCATCAACTTTCTACATCAAAATATATTTGACTGTGACCTGACAATTGGAAAGTACGATTTCATTTACGATTCTGGATGTTTTCACCACATTGCTCCACATAGAAGGATAAGTTACATAAATCTTATTGAAAGTGCATTAGACGAGGGAGGATACTTTGGCATAACGTGTTTTTATAAGGGTGGTAAATTAGGCGGCTCAGATATATCTGATTGGGAAGTATATAAAAAAGGCTCACTGATGGGAGGATTAGGGTATACAGAAGAACGTTTAAAGAGTGTCTTTCAATCATTAAAGCCCGTTGAAATCAGGAAAATGATCGATAAGAAAGTTTCAGATAACACATTTGGTGCATCTGACTTACTGACAGGTCTTTTTCGAAAAAGGTAATTTATATCGAGGATGCCATGGTCACTGATTCGTGCCCATGGCATCCTTTTTTTTATACTCTGAATCGGGACAGGAAGCGTAAAAATTCGTTTTGTGTCTTATGTTGATATTTTGTAAGTGCGAAGGTCTTAGCTTCCGGTATTGGAAAAGCACTTGTATGGACTTCCAGAAGCCTCCCTTCCAACAGCTCTCTCCTGACTGAAGAGGAAGGAAGATAGGATACGCCAAGCCCTTCTGCAATGAACCGTTTCGTAATATGTGTCTGCGAAACTCTCATCATCCTTGTTGTCGGATAAAATTGTTTGATGGTGTAACAGAGTTCATCCCAATAGGATGGGTGATTGTGGGTCAATAAGTAATTCGATGCCAATAACTCCTCTTCGTCAAGAGGTGGTGCTGACTCAAAATCCCTTCCATCATGTGGAGCCACCAAAATGACCTTATCTGAAAATAAGAGAGTCTGTTCAAGTTCAGGACTAAAACAGGGGAGACAGGAAAGTCCGATATCAACCCTTTCTTCCAAAACTGCCTTTTCTATTTCCGCAGATTCAATGATTTCAACCGAAATCTCCACCTGGGGATGGTTCTCCAGATATTGCTTCAATACAAAAGGCAACACATTATCAGCAATCAAGGGGGAGATAGCCATTTTAAGTGTGGTTGTGTAACCCTGATTAAAGGAATGAATGTCCGTTATTCCTTCCTCATAAACCTCGATCAATCTCTTCGCATTTTGTAAATAGGATCTCCCCGCTTCTGTCAGCTTGATTTTCTTCCCATCTCTTTCGAAAAGGACCACTCCAAGTTCCTTTTCAAGTTGTTTGATGTGTACCGTGACGGTCGGCTGTGAGATATATAATCGCTCGGCAGCTTTCCTGAAATGATTGAACTCAGCCGCGATAATAAATGTTTTAATGATATTCAAATCCATTAGGCTTACCCCATCCTTATTATAAAATATAATCAATTCAATTAAATATATTTAATTTTCTTAATTATAAATCCATTATACAATATTTGTAATGAAGCAAAAGGGGATGTTTTGAATGTTTAGTGAAGGATTAAAAGGAATAGTAGCAGCACAAACGTCGATCAGTCACATTGATGGAAAGGAAGGTATCCTCATCTATAGGGGATATGAAATCGGAGAACTCAGTCATCTGTCATTTGAAGAAGCTGCGTTCTTGTTGTGGTATGGGTATCTTCCAACAGAGGAGGATGCAGTGGAGATCAAGAAGAAATTGAGTACTTATCGAGACTTGACACCTGCAATGAAGGACATCCTTCATTCTCTACCAAAAGACATGGAGATCATGGGGGTATTAAGGACGGTTATCTCCTCTATGGGAGGATCAGTTTACAAATGGAAGCCGACTATAGAGCAATCCTTACGATTGACAGCGGTCATACCTACCATCATTGCCTATCGATTTAATATGTTGATGGGTCGACCTCTACTCGAGGCGGATACCGAGTTAAGCCATGTGGAGAATTATCTATTCATGCTAACCGGAAAAAGTCCGTCTAAGGCAGTTGCGGATGCACTTGAAACGTATATGGTACTTACGTTGGAACATGGAATGAATGCTTCTGCCTTCTCGGCAAGAGTCACGGCCTCAACAGAATCTGATCTTGTTTCAGCAGTCACTTCAGCGATCGGGACCATGAAAGGTCCACTTCACGGTGGGGCACCATCCGGGGTCATTGATTTGTTGAACGAAATAGGTGTGGCTGAAAAAGCCGAAAATATCATTAGAGGAAAATTACTGAAAGGTGAAAAGCTGATGGGATTTGGTCATCGGGTATATAAGACTCATGATCCTAGAGCCCTCGCTTTAAGAAATAAGTTATTAGAAAATAAGGGGGATGATCTCTCTTTGGATCTGGCACTGTTTGTCGAGAAAAAGGCGATCGAACTGTTAGCTGAATTAAAGCCGGGAAGATCCCTTTACACCAATGTAGAATTTTATGCTGCAGCCATAATGAAATCGATTAATCTGCCATCAGATCTTTTCACACCGACATTTACGGCCGCTCGCATCGTTGGTTGGACAGCCCATGTATTGGAGCAGGCTGAAAACAATACAATATTCAGACCACAATCTGAATATATAGGAAAACGAAACGCCTAAAGAAGAAAACCTTGGTGCAGGTTTTGTGTAAACGCTTAGAGTCCTCTAAGCGTTTTTTCTTTGGAATACATTTTTCGCTTGAAGGACAATGGGAAATTTTGTCGAATTGTAAATAGTGCGTACTGCTATTAGGGAATATATTTAAGAGAGTTCAATTTTACATCGATAAGAAATGTGGAGGGAATGAATGTGAAAAATCGAAATGGAAAAGTGGTTGGCTTTGAAATAAGCAGTCAGGCTCCAGAAAAAGCAGCAGCCTTTTATTCAAATGTTTTCGGGTGGGAAGTGGACGAACCCAAGTGGGACTACCGGACGATCACGACAGGAAACAAAGATGGGATAAACGGAGGGATTAGCAAGGGACCTCACGATCATCCACACGGTACACGAATTCAAATTGAAGTAGAATCCATTGAAGAAACCATTTCTACAGCGAAAGAAAATGGGGCAATGGTGGTAAGAGATAAGATGGAATTCGAGCATTTTTTCCTTGCCTATTTAGTTGACCCCACCGGTCTGGGGATTGGGTTGATCGAAAACAAGTAGGGAAAATACATAGAGCAAAGACACCTGAAGTACTCGAAGGAAAGGAGCATTTGCTTTGTTTGAAACTGTATTAGGAAAACCAAAAGACTCGGTAACTGAATACAAAATGAAATATAGAACCGCCGTTAAGGCAGTCATCATACAAGATGGTAAAATCCTTCTAATGCATTCCAACAGGGGTGATTATAAATTTCCAGGAGGCGGAGTCGAAGAATATGAAAGTCTGTCTGCTGCCCTTATAAGGGAAGTGGCCGAAGAAACCGGCTACATACATTGTCAGGTAAAAGAGCCTTTAGGTATCGTGACACAAAGATATATGGACTTGTATGACGAGGATACAATGTTCGAAATGACTTCACACTATTTTCATTGCGAACTATCAGACTTTGATAAAATACCTCAACAATTAGAAGAATATGAGTCTGAGCTGGAGATCACTCCCCGATGGATCACCTTGGATGAAGCCATTGACGGGAATGAGATGCTGATGGATAAGTATGAGAACAATCGATGGATCAAAAGGGAAAACTATGTTTTGGAAGAATTAAAGAAATTATACGAATAGAATGTGAACGTTTACCTGGTATAGGTTAGGCATGTTCTTATTCATTCATGCAAGATCTATCATTTATGAACTTTATGGAAAGAGCTGTCGGTTTATGACCCAGCTCTTTTCGATATTTGAAAACGTGTACTAAGTTCATTAAATTTCTTATTAGTTAGATTCCGTATTTTTTCAGTTCTTCTGTATCATTGGGCAATGTCACATAACCTTCAAACTTCATTCCCAACTTTTCAAGAAGTTTAGAAGAAGAGTCATTATCTTTTGTTGTAATCGCCACCAGACGTTTAATCCCCGATTCTTTAGCAAAATCCACCGTAGCGCTTGCGGCTTCATACGCATACCCTTGAGATTGATAGTCAGATAGAAAGGCAAAGCCTATATCCACGTCTTCCAGCCCGTCTCGCTTAATCAGTCCACACAAACCGATTGGTGCATGGTCAAGCTTTCGTTCTACCAGGAATAATCCAAATCCTTTTTGCTTATACATGGTTCTCGGACCATTCAAAATATAACGATTTGCATCTTCCAAAGTATGAACCCCTTTATCTCCAATGTATTGAAGCCATCCAGGCTCATTCAATAATGTTAAAATAAATCCTGCATCCGATTCCTCCACCCATCTAAGGGAGAGCCGATTGGTTTCTGTAACTTTCACAAGGAACACCCCATTTCTTATCATTCCACCTTATTGTACTTGAAATATATAAGAGTGGAAATCGATTATTCTCACTCAACAATGCTTCATACTATAAACCACTAACATCATTGCGAGACACACGCCTAATAAAAATCCAAGACTACTATTCAATTTTCTTCATGATATAGTTTCTTTATACAAAATGAACATAATCTGAGGTGTAAACATGGCGCAAAAATTTAAAGTCGAAGACCCGAAAATCCCTGCTCGTTTAAGCTCTGTCAATTTTCAAGATATCTATTATGAAGAAGATCCGTTCCTATCAAATGGTTTGATCGAAAATATTGCACTGGACCAGGAAGAAATCGATCAGCTCGTGATATCGAAAGTAATGTTTAAAAATGTTTCATTCATCGGTGTATCTTTCCCCCGTATCGACATGACAGATGTCGTGTTTGAAAACTGTGACTTGTCGAATGCAAACTTCAATGAAGGAATCATACATCGGGTCATCTTTAAGGATTGCAAATTATTGGGAGTTAATTTTTCCAGTGCTCATTTAGGAAATGTCCGTTTTGAAGAGTGCATGGCAAATATGAGTGACTTTGTTGAAACCCGATTAAAACACGTGATATTTAACGAGACCCTATTACAACATGCCAATTACTCTGACTGTGAACTTCTTAAGGTCAACTTTAATCAGTGTAATCTTAATGATGTTGACTTCACTCAGACTGATCTCAAGGGTATTGATATTAGTACTTGCAAGTTTACACAGATCAATGTAGCCCTTGAAAATCTTTCCGGTTGTGAAATTTCACCTGAGCAGGCGATCGGGTTTGCAAGCTTATTGGGATTGAAAGTAAAGGAGTAGTATAAAGACTGTTGTTGTTCAAAGCGTCCTATAACTATGAGTTGAAATCCTGTACAAGACAGGATGCCGGAATAGCTGGCGGCTTGATTTCCATCGCTGCCTATCCAAGGTTTCTTCGTACAAGAGTTAATGACAGATGAAGAATTTTCTATTGATTTTTAAAAATGAAAATACTATCCTTATTTCTTGAAATTTATGGTATGATTTTATGGTCTGAAATACAAGATCTTCATAGATTGAAAGGGGAACATACTTGAATAAGAAACAAGTGAAAATCGCAGAAGTAAACGCAGAAAATTGGTATGAATGTTGTCAACTGGAACTTTCCCGGGAGCAACAGGAATTTATTGAGCCTAATGCCATTTCGATTGCTCAATCGAAATTCGAGACTACTTTAAAACCATTCGCCATTTATGTTGAAGATAAAATCGTCGGGTTTTTAATGTTCAACTCTGTACCTGAAGAACTGGATGGTTATTGGGTTTACAGAATCATGGTGGATAAAAATTATCAAGGTAAAGGCATCGGAAAAGCCGCAACAGATCTGATGATGAATGAAATGATAGAAACCTATGAAATAAATAGAATCGTAGTAGGATATCATCCTGAAAATCAGGGTGCTCACCGCTTATATGCGAGTTTGGGATTTGTCGATCACGGTGACCGATTCGGCAGGGAAATGGCGGTAGTGAAAGAAGTAACGATTAACTAAGATATTTCAAAAGGGCCAAAAACGCTTGGCCCTTTTGAATTGAGGATTCCTTTAAAACCCCATTCTCCTATATCTTAGAGCAAACGACTTATTATTCACCCGTTAATATCCAATATCCCTCGAACCTTTTCCTTTGCTCCCTTCCTCCACTTTTTCACAGCGGATATGGACACATTCTCTACTTCTGCAATTTCACTGACTGTCAGCATATGCAGACAAGTATACAAGACCCATTTTCTCTGATTTGCAGTTAAGTCCCCACAGTAACTGAACAGCATTTCTTCGGCCAGTCCTTCGTTGACATGGTCATCCTCGATCATGTCAAAAAACTCCGTCTCTTTGAAAATACTTTTTTCTTCATTCCGATTTTCATTTGTCAAATGAGAAAGTATTCTGCCACGAATATATGAATAAGCATAAGCAGGAAACGCTCCTTTTTCCGGATCGAACTTTTGATGTGCCTCCCATAGTGCGATGAGACCGGTTTGATAGTATTCAGGTTTGTTTTTGTAAATGTGCAGAGAATGAATGATCTTGTGAATCATCCTGTCATATTGCGAATGAAGCTCTTCGAATATCTCCAAGTCAGTATCCTTTTGACCGGCGCGCCGTTCTTTGTATTCCCAGGTAGCTTAACCTTACAAAGGAACAGGGCTTTTAGACAAAAGAGGATAATACCCGTTTTCATGGGAGAAATCTAGCATTGCCAAGGTTAGTCATCATCATTTATCAGTAGGGAACTGACAGTTATGCCGAAATTTCTGGTGTTGTGAATTACGTGAGTTTAACTTCACCCACCAATAGCAATACTAAAAGGACTATCCACTTACAAGGAGGTCCTGATATGCCTATGAAAAAGAATGAAAATAACGATGTCCTCGTTCAGAAAAATGAAAAGATTGAAAAGCTTGAAGAGATGTTAGCGGCTGTGCTTCACTACTTATCAGATGATGAAATCGAAGAAATCGATATCGAATATCTTCTTACGAATACAGATAACCTCCGGGAATGGTGGGATAGCTACCGGGAGAAAAACAAAAAGAAGCTAGAAGATGAGATTAAAAAGTCTTTGAACAGGTTATCTCTTGAAGAGTTAGAAAACATCCGGGAACAAATAAAGAATAAAATGGCTAAATGACAACGGAGAAACCATAATAATATTATGTAAATTAAATCGTACACAGAAGAAGGCGGAGGACGGTATGACTCAAATAGCTCAGGAAGAGAACCCTTTGGGAGAAGGCTTCTCTTCCTGAACGTTTATCTATTTACTAAATCTCTTTAACAGTTGATGAGCAAGTGTCACAACTCCTACAGGCATCTGATTCACGATGACCGTCGCAAAAATTTCATCATCGGGATAATAAAGTGTCACGGATTCATACCCATGGATGCCACTATGATGACCATACGCAACCATTCCTTTTTCAAACGTATACTTGTATAATCCCAAACCGTAAAATTGTTTCGGATCATCCGTTTCATGAAATACAAGCATTTGTTTCATTGATTCCTGAGATAGGAGGGAGCCGCCAAAAAGGGCCTTCATGAATGTTTGGATTTCTGCGGGATTTGAAACGAGTGCCCTTGAAGTCCCCATGATTGAAACATTGAGAGCTGTAATATGTGTTATATCATCTGACAGGTCGGTCAGGTCGGGCGTCGCTTTCGAATGCCCGGTGGCAAAGGGGGGCCTGAGATCATTGGAACAAGGGAAGTATGTTCTATCCAGTTGAAGTGGTTGGGTGATCCATTGATAGACTGCGTCTTCAAACTTTTTTCCTGAACATTCTTCAACGATCAGTCCCAACATGATAAAGTTCGTATTAGAGTACTTGAACGCAGTACCAGGTTCAAATTCCAGGTCGTGGTTGGCAACAAGTCTGACAAGACTTCGAGACGAAAAAAAATCCCGGGGGCTTGAAACAGCGTGCTGGATACATTTTGTTCCTGCAACGTCCATCCATAAATAATCCTTAAGACCGCTTGTATGCTGGAGCAGTTGTCTCACGGATATACGCCTGCCTTCTTTCAGGATACCAGGCAAGATGGATTCTACAGTTTGCTCGAGTGAAAGCATGCCTTCTTCCTGAAGTTTTAAAATCACCACACTTGTTACAATGTTTGATAAGCTTCCAACCCGCTGATGATCATAAGGATCTAATAACGTATCTTGAAGAAGGTTTCGAACGCCTGCTGCCATTATATAGTCTTTTCCGGAAGAATCAGTCAGACACAACGATATACCTGGAATCCTGTATCTATCACGAAAGTATTGGACTGTTTTTTCCAGTAAAGCAGGATCCTTCAAAGAAATCATCCTTTCAAGTCTTGGTTTAATTAAGAAAACACCTGCCATTGCAATTGCTTTTAAGAATAAAGCAGGATTTAAGCGGTTTTATATTGAAATGTATATATTTAGTATTTTTTTAATGCTATAGATCCACTAAATAGAAAGTGAGTGTCATATAGTATGTTTTATACATATGTGAAATCAAGAGAAATAGAAGGAGAATGATCCGATGCCGATTCGTAACTCAGCAAAAGCCATCATTATCAAAGACAACAAACTACTTTTGACTAAAAACAAAGACGAAGACAGTATTTTTTACCTTTTCCCCGGTGGTGGACAGGAACATGGTGAAACACTTCATGAGACTTTAAAAAGGGAATGCCTTGAGGAAATCGGATGTGAAGTGTCAGTAGGAGAACTAATCCATGTCAGAGAGTATATCGGTAAAAACCATGAACATGCAGCCTTCGATTCCGGCTTTCATCAAATAGAGTTTTACTTTGCGTGTACACTCATCCACGAATGGAACAATGCTCTGACCCCATCTAACCCCGATAGTCATCAAGTAGGGGTGGAGTGGATTAATTTGAGTGAACTGAAAGAATATAGACTCTATCCTAAAGAAATAGAATCGTATTTAGTCAATAAATCGTCCAAGGTTTATCTGGGGGACATTAATTAGTTCTATTCCATTCAAATAAGGGAGGGCGATGATTGTTGAGAATAAGTACTTTTATTTTGACTGGCCTATTGGCAGGCATTTATTCAAGTGTGTAAGATGGTATTGAACAGGACTACAGCTTAAATTCCCTCTTCAGTGCCTTTACCTTAGTGCTGTTAACGATCGGGACAGGGCTTTTATTAAACATGCTTCCATCCATAAAAAAGTCGAGGGAATCCTGACTGAACTCTTTCGGGGAATATACGTAAAAGTCTAAAGTAAAACGGAGTGATAATGATGAATTCTACATATGTATGGTGGGGGAAATCCAAAGTGAAGTTAGCATGGCGGCAAGATTCGATCCTTCCTGACACATCACGAGTCACCAGTGTGCATGGATTCTGCTTTAGAGATGGAAAGCTGCTCTTGGTGAATCTTCATGAGCGAGGCTGGGACTTTCCAGGTGGGCATCTGGAAAAGGGTGAGTCCCCTGAAGGATGCTTGAAGAGGGAAGTGATGGAGGAAGCCTATGTATCCGGCTCTTCTCATTTTTTGGGTTATCTGATTGTGGATCATCATGATAATCCCCTATGGAATGAACAAAGCCCTTATCCTAAAGTAGGCTTTCAACTTTTTTATAGAGTGGACGTTGAAGAAATATATCCATTCGAAGCAGAATATGAATCTGCTGAGCGATGTTGGATCGATCCAGATCAAGTAGCCGATTATTATTCCGGATGGAACGGAGTGTATGGGGAGATTCTTTCTCTTGCACAAAGTATACCTGCCATAAAAAAAGTGTAAAGCTAGATAGAATAGGAGGAATCCCATATGAATACAAAAGCCATTGCTATAAATAAACAGAGCTGGGAAGAGGCTGCGCCTAGATTCTACGGTAGAAATCCCCTGCCGGAATACGGACCTCTTGCCCCTACTGAAGATGAATTACAACTCCTTGGGGAGGTTGAGGATAAAAGGGTATTAGATATCGGCTGTGGAAGTGGACATTCTCTCAAATACATCAAGAATAAATTAGCCGGTGAGCTATGGGGCCTGGATCTTTCCCATAGTCAAATCGAGGCCGCAAGGAATTTACTCTCTGACGATCATGTCAGATTATTTGAATCTCCAATGGAAAAGAATCCCGGGATACCTGAGGGGTATTTTGACATTGCGTATTCAATTTACGCTCTGGGTTGGACGACCGACCTTCATCAAACGCTTGCCAATATATACTCTTACCTTAGACCAGGAGGCATCTTCGTATTCAGTTGGGAGCATCCATTCTATAATCGGGTTTATCAAAAGGGGGAAGACCTCCTTCTCAAACAGTCCTATCATAAGGAAGGTCCCTATGATCACGAGGCGTGGACTTATCCTGCAATTATGCAGCAGTTCAAAGTCAGCACCTATTTGAATGCGCTTATCAAAAATGGCTTTATGATTGAACAGGTGGTGGAAGAGGTACGTTTATCTGAAGAAGATGTGGAAAGGCATACCGGTAGGTGGTATAGCTTTGATAAAGCAAATTATTTACCTACGACATTGATTGTGAAAGCTAGGAAGGGAAAGGCTGTCTCATGATTAAAGCTGCACTATTCGATCTTGATGGGACGCTTTTAAACAGGGATGCGTCTGTCCAAGTATTCATCACACACCAATATGAACGACTCTACTATTGGCTCCGTCATATCCCGAAAGATTCATATACATCCAGATTCATTGAATTGGATCAAAGGGGTTATGTGTGGAAAGACAGGGTGTATAAGCAGCTTATCGAGGAGTTTTCAATTCAGGAACTGACTTGGGAGGAACTGCTCGACGATTATATCAGTCAATTTAAACACAGCTGTGTACCGTTTCCCCATTTAATTAATATGCTGGATGAATTACAAGCTTGTGGTATACAATTGGGGATGATCACGAACGGTTTCGGCAGATTTCAAATGGACAATATACTGGCCCTTGAAATCGAGCCTTACTTTCAAGAAATTCTTATTTCTGAATGGGAAGGGTTGAGAAAGCCAGATCCTGAAATCTTTAAGAAGGCGATAAAAAGATTACATGTAAAACCTGAAGAGTGCATTTTTGTCGGGGACCATCCTGAGTATGATGTGTATGGTGCCCAAAAAGTAGGGATGAAGGGGATCTGGAAAAGAGACCCCCATAGGACCGATGCAAAGCATGCTGATGCGGTGATTGATGACTTGTCTGATTTACCACGTTGCTTAAGGAGCCTTTAATTTTCTAAGGGGGAAATCCCTCATCTAACATACTTATTTAGGCAAAGCTACCACTATTAAATTCATGGAATTTCTAGTATAATAGTCTTCTTGATACTACATATTCAGCGTAGCGCACTGGAATTGAATCAAATCAGGAGGGTCTAAATTGTTAGAATTCAGTAAATTATTAACAGAACCAGTAAAAACAGTTGCCATTAATATTGCTATTGTTTCGTTAGTCACCATATCGCTTACCACACTAATATATACGGTACTTAAATTCATTAAGTTACCAGAAAAGTTCATAGAAAATATCATCGGTCTGATCGTCGTGTTCGTAGGCATCGGCACCGTTTATTATTCACTTAGATGGGATTTATTCCTCGCATTATAAATATCTATAAAACAGTAAAAAGCATCTTATATGGTGCTTTTTTCTTTTATAAAGCATTCACCATAAAAACTACCCTCCCCCTACCTTACTTCATCCTAAAGTCTTATATCCTTTCATCTAAAATGACGATGATATGCCCGTGTAAAATCAATATAGTATAAATAGAAATGTACTTATCCCCCTTGATAATACGGAGAACTTTCTTTATATTTAGTAAATACTGTTTTACCAAATGTTGGAGGAAACCACCTATGAATGACATGAAGAAATTTTGCAACTCCATTAATTCCTGTTTTGCGAATGGGAATTCGCCTATGGTCAAACGAAACATGGGAGAGATTGTATCCCTACTCCGTATAAAATCTCAACTGACTCAAGAAGAACTGGCCAAAAGAGCAAATGTATCCACCCAAACGATTAAAAGACTTGAAGGAGGCAAGGAAAAGGTAAGTGATATCACTTGTCGAGAAATAATAGAAGCACTGGGGGTTAATATCTCTAGGCTGACAAAGATTCTAGATGAATGAAATGAACAACCGTCCAATTATAGAGAGAAGGAATACATATGAGATTCAGAGATTTCCATAAAAATATTAAAATACGTATCATTGAAACATTTATGAGCCGCTTTATTGGGAGCATGATCTTTCCGTTTATGTCGATTTACCTGGCCGTTCATTTTGGAACAAAGGTAGCAGGGTTATTACTTTTGATCAATGTGTTTGTAGGAATAGGAATCAATTTTCTTGGCGGATATTTTGCAGATCAATTTGGCCGCAAGAGAATTATGTTGTTCGCAGAATCGCTCAGGTTTCTGGCTTTCCTCACCATGATGGTTTGTAACTCTCCCTGGTATGAATCAGCCGTTGTCACCTTTACCATGATGACGGTCAACAGCATTTGCTGGGGCCTTGCAGGACCTGCCAATCAGGCTATGATGATCGATGTCAGCACACCTTCACAACGGAAGCTTATGTACTCGATCACCTACTGGGCGAACAATCTGTCCATCGCAATCGGAGGAATCATAGGGGCCTTCTTATTCAAGGATTACCTTTTCGAGCTCTTTCTTGCACTTAGTGTTGCATCGTCCATTACCGCAGCCTTGGTGGCATTCTTCATTGATGAGAGCTATGCAGCGTCGGAATCCGAGTTAACACCCTCTCAGCATGTTAAACAACTTATTTCAAACTACGGAAAAGTCATGCATGACAAGCTATTTGTCCTGTTTACCATTGCAGGTGTGCTTATTCTGTCCATGGAGTTCCAGCTCACGAATTACATCGGCATTCGACTAAGTGAAGAGATGCCTTCGCAACCATTCCTATTCTGGGACATAGACGGCGTACAAACAATGGGTATCCTTCGAAGTGAAAATACGATTCTGGTCGTCATCCTCATGCTTTTTATCACGAGGATTCCACATTCGTTAAAAGATAAGACCGTTTTAGTGTGGAGTTGTTTCTTCTTTTCAATCGGGTATGCTGTACTTGCTTATTCAAATAACGTGTTCATCCTGTTCGTGATGATGGGGGTACTCACCATCGGAGAAGTCTTCCGCGTGCCGGTAGAGCAATCGTATATGGCAGCCATTCCCCCTGATGATGCCCGCAGCTCCTATATGGCATTTAACGGGCTTAAGTTTAACCTGTCCATGCTGATTGCATCCGTCACCGTAACACTCGGAGCAATTCTTCCATCGAACATCATGGCCGGGATCATTCTCACCATTGGACTTTCTGGTACGGTCATTTTAAAAATCATTTCTCCAGAATTGGATAGGCGAAAAGAAGGCGCTGAGCTGAAGCAGAAGGTTGACGCCGTTAAAGCAGGTTAGGAAACACGTGGGAAAAGGGAATACGGGAGTGTTCAATCAGAAATTGTTTAAAATTACTAGGAAGATAAGAAGGCTTTGAGTTGATATTTGAAATGGGCTGATGCTATATTATCCTGAATAAGGTACGAATTCAGTTCATATCTTTAAAAGAGTTCAATCGTATGAAGGGAGAGCCTATGGATAATAAATGGGAAGTCGCACTACCTTCTTTATCTCAAATGACCGTGTCTTCAAATGCAAATAACGAGCCTGTCACTATCCATGGTGGTGATGAAACGTTACGATGCATTGGCGTCGGGACAGACGCGGCAGTCTTTCAATCCATTTATGCACCTGAATTTGCTTTCAAATTGTATGCTGAAGATAAGAGACCTAAAATAAAAAGTGAAGAAAAAGTCTATCAAACCATCGGAGACTCCCCTTATTTTTCCACCTGCTATGCAGCTTATGATACTTTATTGGTGTTAAGTTTTGAAGAAGGACCAACACTTTTTGATTGTTTGCTGCAGGGGATCAATATTCCTGAACAAGTGGTTGAAGACGTTGAAAATGCAAGACAATATGTTCGAGATCAAGGATTGAATCCGCGTGATATTCACCTGAAAAACATTTTATTGCAAAATGGCAGAGCGAAAATCATTGATGTATCGGAATATATCCAACCTGGAAATGATTTCAGATGGGAGCATTTAAAGAAAGCCTACGAAGATCATTACCACCTTATAGATGGCCGGGCCGTACCGTTTTGGCTATTGGAGACCATTCGGAAATGGTATAACTCATGGAATAAGCATTTTAGTTCATATGAAGAGTTCATGAAAAGAGTATCAAATTTTACTTCCTTTAAATAAGTCGAAAAAGCGTTCAAGGCATCTGCTGCTTTGAATGCTTTTTTGACTCGAATGAGTTGTACTACACGCTTTCCTTTGACATAATTCAACATAGAATCACATTATGTATGATAGAAACAGGAGGGAGAATATGTGGTATCAGAACGATGTAACGAAGAATCTGTGTACAAAGTATCCTATCATCCAAGCAGGGATGGCTGGAGGGGTCACTACCCCTGAACTGGTTGCTTCTGTATCAAATTCCGGGGGGCTTGGGACCCTTGGGGCAGGCTATATGTCTGTCACAGACCTCAATGAAAATATCAAACAAGTAAAAAAGCAAACGAACCTTCCATTTGGGGTAAATGTATTCATTCCCGAGGAACCGGAATATACTGAAGAACAATTAAACCAAATGCAAGAATTACTGAAACCATTTAAGAAAGAGTTGAATCTCTTCAATGATGGTCCATTCACGATAAAACAAATTGATCTTGAAAGACAGATTGAAGCAATTTTAAAGGAAAGAGTCCCTGTCTGCAGCTTTACATTTGGAATTCCGCCAAAGGAAATAATGAAAGAGTTGAAAAAGGAAGACATTAAAGTGATTGGAACTGCAACGACGGTGGAAGAAGCGTTGATCAATCAAGAATGTGGAGTGGATTTGATCGTCGCACAGGGAAGCGAGGCGGGTGGTCACAGGGGTACATTTCTTGGTACATACGATGAATCGATGATTGGGACGTTCTCACTTATTCCACAAGTGGTGGATGCTGTAGAAGTACCTGTCATAGCTGCAGGGGGAATAATGGATGGAAGAGGTGTGATAGCCGCACTGGCTCTGGGTGCAAAAGGCGTTCAGATGGGTACAGCTTTTCTTACAAATAAAGAAAGTGGTGCAAAAGACATACACAAAAAAGCCATTTTACAAGCTGAAGAAACAAGTACAACCATGACATCAGCATTCAGCGGTAAACCGGCAAGGGGCATAACAAACTCATTCATAAACATAATGAAAGAGTACGAAAATCAAATCCTTCCTTATCCTGTACAAAACGCATTAACGAAAGAATTAAGAAGGGAAGCCGGCAATCAACAAAACTCTGAATTCATGTCATTATGGTCTGGCCAGAGCCCGCGGCTGAGTAAGGACGTTTATGTACACGAACTGATTGATTCCCTGGTACAGGAAGTAGAAAAAGGTATACACAGATTGACCGGAAAGTGACGGTTATAGTGGGGTTCAACACCATTTACTCATCTTTAGTCCCATTATCACAATTCTTGTTTTCCTGTTATTTAAGCTTGTAATACTTCCTAGCAAAGGTATAATTTTGATATAAGGAAAGCGCTTTTTTATTTAACGAAAATTTTCATAATAATTAAAATTCATTTTTCGAGGTGCATTTTCTAGGAGGTTCACATGAGAGAAATTTTACCGGGATCCATATTGTCTCACATTCAGTACGGATATCAAAAAGTCCCTAAGAAAGTCAAAAGTCAATGTCCAAGTTGCTCCAAGACCAGTGAATTTGTGTTGAAAGCCAACTTCTATCAAGTGAATAAAACCGGGCTGTTCGCAGAGGCAAACTGTTCGGAGTGTAAGAAACCGGCTGTTTTCGTTATCATGTTGAATGATGATTCGATTCATCACAAGGAGGAAGCGGGTCTTTATATTTATGATCCACTGGCTACAAATGGACCTTTAGATCAGATCCAGGGGAATAAACGGATCCCCCAGGACCTTGTCCGTTCGTTCCGTTCTGCATTGAATGTTAGCCAGTCCAAAGATAACTCAGCAACGGCCGTAATGTCAAAACGCGTGTTAGAGAGTGTCCTGAAGAATTTCAATGGTGATCAATCATCAGGTCAATCCCTGTCTGAACAATTCGACCAGCTGCCGAAGAATGTAGATCTGTCAAAGCCGATCCAGGCCCTCAGCCATCTTGTTCATCCCAAATCAGCATTTTATGAAATGTTGGAATTGGAACGGGAAATAGACGATGAAACTGCCGGGCTGCTCATAGAGTTATTGGAAGGTTTGATAGAATACCTTTATGTACTTCCGGAAAAAATTGAAACATTACAGGAGAGAATTGAAAAGAAATATTAGTTGCAGTAGAGTGCCGAATCCGGCACTCTACTTTTTTCATAATGGTTTTAACCCGAGGGAATACAATGCCTGGTTCACTTCATCGATGTCGTAAATCTCCTTCTCTAAACAAAACTGAATGACGAGATCGAATCGGTCATTGTTGGACAGGGAGAAACCTGCGGCATTCAGCATATCTACAGTACCTTCCTCTGCCAATTTCATAGAAAGACACAGGGCTACGACTGTCCGCTTACTGGGCTTATAATCAGGAATCGATCTTATTTTGGAAAAAAGCTTCCGGTCTACTCCGGCTGTTTTGTAAACGGAAGCATCTGTCAGACCCAGTTCATCGATATGCTGAAAAAGCCTTTCTGAAAAAGACGCCGAATGATGCATTTCAATAAACATTTCCAGCTCATTTGCGTACATAGCATCACTTATAAGGGGCTCTTCCTTATGTAAATCATATAACCGGACGTCTCTGCTTGCCTCCACAAAATCACGAAGCTCCTTCAGAATCTGTTCGCTAAGCATTCCATCACCTCCAAATGTCGCTTACAAAGCGACCCATATTATCCTCTTTGTGGTTATGATTATATCAGAAACAATATGGAGAGGATGAGAAAAAATGAATCGAGAATATACTGAAATCATTTTTTTATTAGACAGAAGCGGATCAATGAGTGGACTTGAAAAAGAGACGATTGGAGGTTACAACTCTTTTATCGAGAAGCAGCGCAAGCTGTCCGGGCAAACACTTGTCACGACCGTTCTCTTCGATGACAAGGTCGAGCAGTTATGGTGTGGGGTGGAGGCTGGAAAGGTACGGCTAACAAAGGAAGAGTACTTCGTCAGAGGGTGCACAGCATTAATGGATGCTGTAGGTAAAACGATCATCGAAGTGGGTCATCGCCTATCCCGTATGGCTGAAGGGCAAAGACCGGGTAAAGTCATCTTCGTGATCACAACCGATGGTATGGAAAACGCCAGCGTGGAGTTCTCAGAAAGTCAGGTGAAGGATCTTATCAATCAGCAACAGGAACGATACAATTGGGAGTTCCTCTTTCTGGGAGCGAATATCAATGCAGCTGAAGAAGCAATGAATATCGGCATCGACATCGGAAGTGCGTATCAATTTGAAGCTTCCTCTAAAGGGGTTGAAGCGATGTATGATGTGGTGAGTGAAGCTGTGTGTGAAAAGAGAAATAAATGGTAATCATGATATTGGGGTCCCATCTTTTTGATGGGTTCTTTTTGGTTATGTAGAGATAATATTGTTCATTATCTCTACCCTTCACTTGCCCAATATATTTTAGCCCAACATCAGAATCAAGATCTTTCACGATTCTGATCAGTATTTATTTAAATTTTGCCAAAACTAGTTTATCATAGTGAGGTAGATTCAATTTATTCGCAAGTCAACGGAATTAAAGGAAGGTACACGATGATGACAGAAATCGAAAAGAATGTTACGAGAATACATATGGATGGCAAGGAATTTATTCTCATCGGAACCGCTCATGTGTCACGTCAGAGTGCTGAGCAGGTGAAAGAAGTGATAGAAGCTGAACGCCCGGATACTGTGTGTGTTGAGCTGGACGAACCGAGGTATCAATCCATCGTTGAAGGAGATAAGTGGAGGGACACAGATATCTTTCAAGTAATCAAGGATAAGAAAGCCACCTTACTGCTCATGAACCTTGCGATTGGATCTTTCCAGCGAAGAATGGCCAAACAGTTCGGCATCAAACCGGGACAGGAGATGATTCAGGGGATTGAATCCGCGAAAGAAATTAACGCAGAACTTGTCCTTGCTGACCGCAACATCCAGGTGACATTTTCCCGGATATGGAACAGCGTCGGTTTAAGTGGGAAAGCCAAGCTGTTAACCCAAATCATATACAGCATTTTCAGCACTGATACGATTACTGAGGAAGAACTCGAGAAAATCAAATCACAGGATATGCTTGATTCGATGTTGAATGAATTCACCCAGGTGTTTCCGAAACTGAAAACACCTCTGATTGATGAACGTGACCAATACCTGGCCCAAAAAATCAAGGAAGCACCCGGCGATAAGATTGTAGCCGTCCTTGGTGCCGCTCACGTTCCGGGTATCACGCAAGAAATCCATAACGAACATAACCTGGATAAACTCAATGAACGACCGGCTAAATCAAAATGGCCAAAGATCATCGGGTGGACCATCCCTATCATGATCCTGGCCGTCATTGCCTACACGTTCATTTCAAATCCGGATGCAGGCATACAGCAGGGTATCAGTTGGATATTATGGAATGGGGGATTCTCCGCACTGGGGGTAGCCATCGGCTTAGGCCATCCACTGGCCATATTAACAGCATTCGTCGCAGCACCTATCACATCTTTGAATCCGCTTCTGGCAGCGGGTTGGTTTGCAGGTTTCGTTCAAGCCTATTTCCGCAGACCCAATGTCGGCGATTTTGACTCCCTCCCTGAAGATGTTCTGAGCATAAAAGGATTCTGGCGAAATAAAGTAACCCGCGTCCTGCTCATTGTCGTACTTGCCAACTTAGGAAGTACACTGGGAACGGTCATCGGTGGAGCAGACGTTGTAAGATTATTTTTGGAAAATATTTAGAAAAAAATGGGTCGTCCTCCTGGATGGCTTATTTTTTAGGGTATTTTTTGGAATATTATGTTAAAATGAGTATACAAAAGCTTTGGAGGGGACTATGATGACCGAATTCATCAATCGATACGCCCATTGGCTCCTTCTTCTTATCACAGGATTTAGTATTGGGATGGGATTTACAATTCTTACATCTTCGGTACAAGGAATCATCGCAGGCATATTTGGCATAGTAGGATTTTTAGGCATTACCTATCTGGTGATCCATATGGAGGTGCAGAAGAGGAAGAATGGTAAGTAATAAAGGAAGGAGGAGCTGCATGATCTACGTTATAAGACACGGTCAAACGGACTGGAATAAAGAAGGGAGGCTGCAAGGAAGAAGAGGACTCCCTTTAAATGAAGAAGGCATCAGACAAGCCGGAAATTTAAAACAACAACTGAATCATATCAGCTTCGATCTCGTCTTTTCATCTCCACAGAAAAGAGCACAGGAAACGGCTGAAATTGCTGTCGGGGTCTCATGCATCACAGACTCCAGGTTGGATGTATATGATTTAGGGGAAGCAGATGGACTTTTTAAAAGGGAAGTGAAGATGGTTGGACCATTGCCTGATTCAGCTTCCTATAGTGGGGTGGAAGATCCTTTGGAGTTCATGAAAAGGATCAAACACTTTATGGCAGAGTTAGAAACATTATATGGGAAGAAAGATAAGAACATCCTGATCTCCGGGCACAGATGCACAACAGGTGCAATCGGGGCTTTTTTTAACGGAATTCCAGATGATCGGAATATATTAAAGCTCTCTTCCGAAAATGGTGAATATAAGCAATATGTATTCACAGTGAAAAAATGATCAAGCTTAAAATGTAACTGCACAGCCACGTTTTCAAAATGGATCTTTGGGTAAATAGTAGTTAACCTTTACCCGCGACCTTGTGAGGAGAGAATAATAGGAGCTGTGACGATCGTTGCTCAATATACATGACAGATACTCCATTGTTTTGTATCAAACCTATATGGCAAGAAACCAGGCTTCCCGTACTTCCCAGAAGATTACCATTCAAATGCTCTCTCAGTATACAGGATTCTCTGAGGAAATCATCCTCGAAGCATTAGAATTCGGAAAGTTATCACCTGATTTATCTTTAAGATAATCACCTAGGGTTAAAGGTCTAAGAAAATTATTTTCTCCTCCAAGGTTGACTTTACATAGATTTATTCATTTTTGTTACATAATTAAATTTTGAAGAATATATTGAAAATACAAGCTTATATTTATTATAATAACAGAAAGGATTTATAGAGGAGGATCTAATGGACACCCACAGGAGTAAAAGGATCTCAAAGTTATACAGAAAGTTAATTACTTCTGATGCAACGCAAGCTTTCCTTATTTATAAAGGCCTAGATGAGACAACGAAAGCAGAATTACTTGATTTAGTGGCAGAGATGGGCTCTCAGCACTCAGAAAAATTGATGAATAAAATAAGCTAACATACATGCACCGAGTTTAAGACCTGGAGAGATAAGTACTCCAGGTCTTTTTCTAATAAACATAATTCGATTGACGTTTATCAGTGAAATAAATAATATATCAATAAAATAAAGCTAAGTCTTAGGTCCTCCATTGAATACTTTACTTCAATGATATTTGACATATACAAAGAAAAAGAGTGCGGTGTGATTTCGATTATGAAATCCAGCGCATTTTTTTATTTTTATCAGATTTTATCATTCCATTGAACTACTTCGTCTTCTTTTAATGCGAAATATACAGTTGAAAATAACCCTTTATAGTCCATACTTCCTTTTTTTATGAAAATAGGAATATATTCCTTTTTATTCAAAAAATTATTGTAATTAAATGCTATAATAATTATAATATTAAGAAAATTTAATAAATATTTCCTAAGAAAGGAGGGAACACGTATGAACATATATATGTCAGTTGATATGGAGGGTATAACAGGACTGGTGGATCATACTCATGTCTCATCAGATAAGAATAATTATGAACGCGCAAGAATCATAATGACAGAAGAGGCGAATGCCGTTGTGACTGCTGCATTTGATTCGGGCTGCCAGGAGGTATTGGTAAATGACAGTCATTCACAAATGAACAATTTGTTAATAGAGAAATTGCACCCTGAAACGAAGCTGATATCTGGTGGAGTGAAACCATATTCCATGGTTCAAGGACTGGATGAGACGTTTGATGGGGCTTTTTTTGTTGGTTATCATGCCAGGGCTTCCATGAAAGGGGTGATGTCCCATTCCATGATCTTCGGGGTGAGAAACATGTACATCAATGATGTGGCCGTTGGTGAACTGGGATTCAATGCATATGTGGCAGGGTATTACGGTGTTCCTGTATTACTGGTTGCAGGGGATGATCAGGCTGCACATGAAGCAGAAGCATTAATTCCAAATGTGACAACTGCCGTGGTGAAGGACACGATTTCCCGTTCTGTTGCGAAGAGCCTAACCCCGGAGAAATCAAAACAATTATTAAAAAAGAAAACAGAAGAAGCGATACATAATAAGAAAAATGTACAACCACTCACTCCTCCTGAACATCCTACTTTACGTATCGAGTTTGCAAATTACGGACAGGCGGAGTGGGCAAGTCTCATGCCGGGTACCATTCATGAAGAAGATACAACGATTGTGAGATTTGAGGCCGGGGATATCCTTGAAGCCTATAGAGCCATGCTGGTCATGACTGAACTCGCGATGAGAACAACATTCTGTTAGGAAGTGTTTGATCAATGAGTACATATTTATTGAAACGATTACTAGCCATGGTCATAACCCTCTGGCTGATTGTCACGTTAACGTTTTTCCTGATGCACACCATACCCGGATCCCCCTTCAATGAAGAACGGAATACGAGTGAAATGGTACAACAAAATTTAGAAGCCCATTATCATTTGAACGAGCCTCTGATGGTGCAGTATTTTCTATATTTAAAGTCGCTTATTTCATTGGACTTTGGTCCTTCTATCACGCAGCCATCCCAAACAGTGAACGATCTGCTGGGGAGGGGCTTTCCGATTTCATTTGAACTCGGTATGACAACACTGATCATCGCAGTGCTTTCGGGAATTATCCTGGGGGTTTTAGCAGCCCTTAAGCATAATGGAATCATTGACTATATGGCGATGACATTTGCCGTGCTTGGCATTTCAATCCCTAATTTCGTCATGGCGACATTATTGATTCAACAAGTGGCTGTAACGTGGGGGATCCTCCCGGTTGCCACATGGACAAGCTGGCGACATATGATTCTGCCCACTCTTGCATTAGCCACAGGGCCCATGGCCATCATTGCACGTCTTACCCGCTCGAGTATGCTGGAAGTGTTAACTCAGGATTATATACGGACAGCACGCGCTAAGGGATTGTCACCATTCAAGATTGTCGTTAAGCATGCGTTGAGAAATGCATTGCTGCCGGTGGTCACTGTCCTGGGTACACTTGCTGCTGGAATCTTGACAGGAACCTTCGTCATTGAACAGATCTTTGCCATTCCGGGTATGGGAAAATACTTTGTCGAAAGCATCAATCAACGTGATTATCCCGTCATTATGGGAACAACCGTATTTTACAGTGCCTTTCTTATTGTCATGTTATTTTTAGTCGATCTGGCATATGGTTTCCTTGATCCACGGATAAAGTTACACAAGAAGGAGGCAAAATGATGGGGGTCCCAAATCAACAAGAGCCACTCGAGACTCCAGATGTGAGGGATGAATGGTTCGCACCCAAGAAGAGGAATAAAGAGGATGCTGAAGCAGTGGTTAGACCCAGTCTTTCCTATTGGCAGGATGCCTGGAAGCGCCTCATGAAAAACAAACTGGCCATGCTGGGATTAGTATTCTTAACTGCTCTAATCATTATGGCGGTCGTCGGCCCGATTATTTCTCCACACGACGTCACTAAGCAAACACTCTCAAATCAAAATCTTCCGCCTTCTGGTCAACACTGGTTTGGTACGGACGATATGGGCAGAGATGTATTCACCCGTACTTGGTATGGTGCACGAATTTCGTTGTTCGTAGGGTTCATGGCAGCGCTTATCGACTTTGTGATCGGGATTGTATACGGTGGCATTGCAGGTTATAAAGGCGGTAAAACGGATAATGTCATGATGCGCATTGTTGAAATATTATACGGGTTACCATATCTGCTTGTCGTCATTCTATTGATGGTAGTTATGGGACCGGGTCTCTTGACGATCATCGTAGCTTTAACGGTGACCGGTTGGATCGGAATGGCCAGGATCGTAAGGGGACAGGTGCTTCAGATTAAAAACTATGAATTTATTTTGGCTTCAAAGACATTCGGGACGAAAACCGCACGAATCATCAGAAAGAATCTGCTTCCTAATACAATGGGACCGATTATCGTACAAATGACATTGACGATACCCAGTGCGATCTTTGCTGAAGCTTTCTTGAGCTTCCTTGGACTCGGCATTCAAGCACCCTATGCAAGCTGGGGAGTGATGGCCAATGACGGTTTATCTACGATCCTATCAGGATACTGGTGGCGTTTATTCTTTCCTGCACTATTCATATCATTGACTATGTTTTCATTCAATGTGTTGGGAGACGGATTACAGGATGCACTGGATCCGAAATTAAGGAGGTAATCACCATGAGTAAAGTTTTATCTGTACAAGATCTCCATGTCTCCTTTACAACTTATGGAGGGGAGGTCAAGGCGGTCAGGGGAGTAAGCTTTGATTTACATAAGGGCGAGACGTTGGCGATTGTAGGGGAATCCGGCTGCGGGAAGAGTGTGACATCACAGAGCATTATGAGACTGATCCCGAATCCACCAGGAAAAGTGACTGGCGGGAGGATCCTGTTTAAGGGAAGGGACCTTTTAAAAGTGACCGAACCCCAAATGAGGAAAGTGCGGGGGGCCGATATTTCCATGATTTTTCAGGATCCCATGACGGCACTTAATCCCACGTTGACCATTGGTGAACAAATCATGGAAGGGATTTTGCAGCACAACGATGTATCTAAGAAAGAGGCGAAACAAAAAGCGATCGACATGCTTAAGCTTGTGAGCATTCCAAATCCGGAGGAGAGGTTAAAGCAGTATCCTCATCAATTCAGCGGGGGGATGCGGCAGCGAATTGTGATTGCCATGTCCCTTGTATGTGAACCGGATGTCTTGATTGCGGATGAGCCGACAACGGCCCTTGATGTTACCATACAAGCCCAAATACTTGAATTGTTTAAAGAGATCCAGAAGAAGACGGGTGTATCGATCATTTTGATCACGCATGATTTGGGAGTCGTGGCTCAAGTGGCCGACCGGATTGCCGTCATGTATGCAGGGAAAATAGTAGAAGAAGGAAACAGGAGAGAAATTTTTTATCATCCACAACACCCGTATACACAAGGTCTACTCAAATCCGTCCCAAGGCTTGATCTTTATGGGGAAGACCTGATACCGATTCCCGGTTCTCCGCCAGATCTATTTTCTCCGCCTGTTGGGTGCCCATTTGTCCCACGTTGTGAAAAAGCGATGGAAGTATGCGACCGTGTGTATCCCGTAAAAACACAATTAACGGATGAACACCATGTCGACTGCTGGCTTCAGGATAAACGAGCCAACAAAGTGAAGCTTTCATCGGTCAGCTTAACCATTCGTTAAAATGATCGTTTGATAGAAAAATAGGATAAGAGGGGGAAAATTATGAAAAAGCTATTATCGGTCTTTTTAGTGGGGATGCTACTGTTCATGCTGGCAGCTTGTACGGCCACGAAGGATGCAGGCAGTGAGTCAAGCAGTGGGGACAGTAAGAAAGAAGAGGAAGGAAAGGTCCTTCACCTGAATAATGGAGCAGAACCAACGTCGTTCGATCCACCAATCGGCTTTGATTCCTATTCCTGGACAGCATTGAACAATTTAATGGAAGGGATGACCCGTCTAAATGCCAATCATGAACCTGAAGCTGCCATGGCTGAAAAATGGGATGTCTCGGAAGATGGGAAAGTATATACCTTCCACATAAGGGACAATGCCAAATGGTCAAACGGTGATGACGTCACTGCGGGAGATTTTGTATTCGCATGGAAACGCCTGTTAAATCCAGACACAGGTTCACCGGCTGCTTTCCTCGGATATTTCATTGAAGGTGGAGAGGCATTCAACACTGGAAAGGGTTCAGCTGACGATGTGAAAGTGGCGGCGAAGGATGAGAAAACATTCGAGGTCACACTGACAAGTCCTCAAGCCTATTTCTTGAGCGTCATTGCCAATCCCGCATTCTTCCCGATCAATGAAAAGGTTGCTACTGAGAATCCGGAATGGTTTGCAGAAGCGGATACATTCGTTGCTAACGGGCCGTTCAAACTGACGGAATGGGAGCATGACAGCCATTTCGTCATGGAAAAGAATGATCAATATTGGGACAAAGATTCAGTGAAATTAGATAAAGTCCACTGGGCAATGGTAAACGATACAAATACGGATTATCAATTATACAAAACCGGTGAACTGGATACAGCTGACGTACCGGCTGATTTAAGTAAACAGTTATTTGAAGAAGGGAAAGTAAATGTTGAAGACCAGGCCGGAACCTACTTCTATCGTTTCAATTTAGAAAAAGAGCCTTTCCAAAATCAAAACATCCGTAAAGCATTCGCCATGGCTGTCGACCAACAGCAAATGGTTGACTTTGTTACAAAGAATAAAGAAAAACCAGCTTACGGATTTGTTTCAAAAGGATTTAAAGATCCATCAGGCAAGGACTTCCGTGAAGTAAATGGAGACTTGGTGACAACTGATGTGGAAGAAGCAAAAGCCCTTTTGAAAAAGGGGATGGAAGAAGAGGGATACGACAAACTACCGGAAATCACTTTAACATACAGCACAAGTGATACTCATCAAAAAATTGCTGAAGCTCTTCAACAAATGTTCAAGGAAAACTTAGATGTCGATGTGAAGTTAGCCAATATGGAGTGGAACGTATTCCAGGATGAACAAAAGGCTTTGAAATTCCAATTATCACGGAGTTCTTTCTTAGCAGACTATGCAGATCCGATCAACTTCCTGGAAAACTTTCAGACAGGACACTCCATGAACCGTACAGGCTGGGGTAATGAGAATTATGACAAGCTGATCCAACAAGCAAAGAATGAAGCGGATGAAGTAAAACGATTTGAAATGATGTATGAAGCAGAAAAAATCCTAATGGATGAAATGCCGATCATCCCGATTCACTTCTACAATCATGTGTATCTACAAAATGAGGATGTGACAGGCATCGTCCGTCACCCGGTCGGCTACATGGAATTAAAATGGGCTGATAAAAAATAAAGGTAGTAAAACAGGATGAGTGGAGGGGCGCGTCGGCACACTTTATGGCCATGCGTCCACTCCCTCTTTTTCTACGAAAGGGGTCCGGAACGTATGATGATGAAACCTTCTAAACTGAAAAAAGGGGATAAGGTAGGGGTCATAGCTCCTGCCAGCCCGCCCAAATCAGAACCATTGAAAAAAGGAATCCGTTTCCTTGAAGAATTAGGATTGGAAGTAAAGGTTGGGAACTCGGTACATAAGAAATATGGGTACTTAGCAGGTAATGATAAGGAAAGGATAGAAGATATCCACAAGATGTTTGAAGATCCGGATGTAAAAGCCATTTTCTGTGCATGTGGAGGTTTTGGAACAGGACGAATTGTTTCCAGATTGGATTTCGAACTGATCCGCCAAAATCCGAAAATTTTTTGGGGGTATAGTGATATTACTTTTTTACATACGGCCATTCATCAACAAACGGGTCTCGTCACCTTCCATGGACCGATGTTAAGTTCAGATATCGGACTCGAGGACGTCCATGAAGCCTCAAAGGAATCGTTTCTACAGTTGTTTAAAACGGAGAACATTGACTATACGCATGACAAATCCAAACTTGAGACGGTCTCAGAAGGCGTAGCGACCGGCCCTGTGATTGGCGGGAACCTCACCCTGCTTGTGAGCACATTGGGGACACCATTCGAAGTGAATACCAAAGGAAAGATCTTTTTTATTGAAGATATCGATGAGGAGCCCTATCAAGTCGACCGAATGGTGAATCAATTGAAAATGGCCAATAAATTCAAAGATGCTTCAGGAATCATCATTGGAGACTTTAAGAACTGCGAGCCTAAGAAACGAGAACGTTCCCTGACTCTTGATGAGGTTCTGACAGAACATATCGCGAGTGCCGGAAAACCTGCATTAAAAGGATTTAATATCGGGCATTCTTCGCCGAATATTGCCATCCCGGTGGGCAGCATTGGGACCATGAATACACTAGAACATACATTTAAAATCGAATCAGGTATAAGGGAGGGTGAGAACGATTGAAGATCCATCAACTTGAAACTTTCAGGACATCCGTCCCTTTACATACCCCCTTCAAGACCGCTTTGCGTACGGTGACAGTGGCGGAAGCCATCGTTGTTAAACTGACTTGCGACAATGGGGTTATCGGCTGGGGGGAGGCACCACCTACCGTGGTGATCACGGGAGAAAGTTTATCCAGTATCGAACATAGCATCCAACAAGTAATTAAACCCGCGATAATAGGTGAAAACCTATTAAACCATGAGAATCTTTTTCAACAACTTCATTCGCTCCTAATCAGGAATACAAGTGCGAAGGCAGCGGTGGATATGGCCATTTATGATTGCCTGGCTCAACATTGTCATTTGCCACTATATCAATTTCTGGGAGGGTACAGGGAGGAGCTTGAGACAGATTACACGGTGAGTGTGAACAGCCCTATGGAAATGGGCGAGGATGCAGCAGCTTATGTAGATAAAGGCTTTGATGTACTGAAAGTGAAAGTAGGCAAAGATGAAATCGAAACAGATATTAAAAGAATTCATGAAATCCGCCAACGGATCGGTTATGATGTCAAAATTCGCCTCGATGCCAATCAAGGATGGGAATCAAAATCCGCAGTCAGAGCGATTCGCAAGATGGAGGACCTTGACCTGAATATCGAATTAGTTGAGCAGCCAGTGCCTGCACATGACATTGAAGGCTTGAAAAGAGTCACGGATGAGGTCGATACCCTGATTATGGCTGACGAAAGTGTATTCACTCCCTACCAAGCCTTTGAAGTATTAAAGACCCGAAGTGCAGATCTGATCAATATTAAACTTATGAAAGCCGGGGGGATCTACCAGGCTAAGAAAATAAACGATCTAGCGGAAGTGTGCGGAGTTGAATGTATGGTCGGCAGCATGATAGAAACCAGACTGGGAATAACGGCTGCGGCCCACTTTGCGGCAAGCAGGAAAAACGTCACTCGCTTTGATTTCGATGCACCACTTATGCTGGCTGAAGATATTGTAGTCGGTGGAATACATTATAAGGGTCGAAGGATTACTATGCCGACCAGACCCGGTCTTGGCATAGAGAGGGTTAAAGTATGAATAGAGGGGGAAATCAGATGACGACGAAAGCCCAAATAGCAGTGCCTGTAGCAACTTTATGGACGAATCGGGATTCCGCACGTGCCTTGGATACACCGGCTATAACCAATCCTGCTCACATTACAGATTGGTTGGACTCCTTAACCTATGATACGCGCTTAGCACTTTGTGATGAGAACCGTATACAATCTCAAGCCTTATTCGGTCAGGAAGTATTCGTGTTGGAAGAGAGTAACGGTTGGTCCCACGTTCTCATACCTGATCAATCATCATCAAAAGATGATCGCGGATACCCCGGCTGGATCCCGAGTGTTCAGCTTTTACCCGGAGAGTCATCTCAAGCGGACACATATGCCATTGTAATAAGTAAATTCACGGACTTAATCAATAAAGAGAATGAAGTTGAACTAGAACTCAGCTTTCAAACCATTTTACCGATCGTGAAAGAGCAGGATGACATGATAGAAGTGGAGACTCCTTTGGGCACAAGATTCTTAAGGCAGAAAGATGTCATGGTATCTAGATCGAAAGTGAATGATCGAAGGGGAAGTGGCCAGGACATCGTCTCATCCGGAGAATTATTTCTAGATCTTCCATATTTATGGGGCGGGATGTCAAGCTACGGGTTTGATTGCTCTGGATTCAGCTACACGATGTGCAAGACTCAAGGGTACTTGATTCCCCGGGATGCAAATGACCAGGCGAAAAAAGGTAGAGAGGTACCTTTGGATCGATTATTGCCTGGTGACCTCTTGTTCTTTGCGTACGAGGAAGGAAAAGGCAGCATTCATCACGTTGCCATCTATTATGGAGACGGTAAGATGATACACTCCCCCAACACCGGTAAAACGATAGAGGTTCTGTCATTGAAAGGAACTTATTATGAAAAAGAGTTATGTGCTGCAAAACGGTACTGGGAAGAAACGGAGGAATCCCCATGACAAATCATACGTTACTCGAAGTGAAAGAATTGAAAAAATACTTCCACCTGGAAAAGGGAAAAACTTTAAAAGCCGTGGACGGTATTTCATTTGAGATATACAAGGGAGAGACCTTCGGATTAGTGGGGGAATCCGGTTGTGGAAAGTCCACGACCGGTCGCACCATTATCGGATTATACGACCGCACAGAAGGAGAGGTCTTATATGACGGTAAAAACGTCCACGGACTTTCGGAAAAGGAAAAACTATCATTTTACCGGAATATGCAGATGATCTTTCAAGATCCATATGCTTCTCTGAACCCCCGCTCAACTGTAAGGGAGATCATAGCTGAACCTATGGAGGCACACAACTTATTCAAGGATAAAAGAAAGCAGATGGAACGCATTTATCAACTTTTAGAGGACGTAGGGCTTAATCGTGATCATGCCAATCGTTATCCTCACGAATTCAGCGGGGGGCAGCGTCAACGTATTGGCATCGCAAGGGCACTTGCCCTTAATCCGGATTTCATTATTGCAGACGAGCCCATTTCTGCACTTGATGTATCTGTACAGGCACAAATTGTAAACTTATTAAAGAAACTGCAAAAAGAAAAGGGCTTGACCTTTCTCTTTATTGCCCATGACCTTTCGATGGTCAAACATATCAGTAACCGTATAGGTGTGATGTATCTAGGTCACATCATTGAACTTACCGAGAGTAAAGAGTTGTATAAGAAACCTCTTCACCCCTACACTCAGGCGTTGCTTTCCGCGATCCCGATCCCCGATCCGGATGTGGAGGATTCACGGGAAAGGATGATCATTCAAGGGGAAATCCCAAGTCCGATCAATCCCCCGACTGGTTGTGTGTTCAGAACCCGCTGCCCGGCAGCCATGGAAGCGTGTGCCACCCATAAACCTAAATGGCAGGAAGTAGAGGAAAAGCATTTTGTAGCTTGTCACCTTTACGACAAGGAAATCAAAATGGAACATGACGAAGTGGCAGTAACTAAGTAAAGGGATTGAAGAAAATAAATGAAGAATGTACTGGAATATAAAATCAGGGATATTATGGTTCGTTGTAAAGGAAGGGTGAGTGTGGCCGTTGAACTTCCATCTCATTCCTTCCACATTGATGGAGACCGCTCTTATTCCGCTGCCAGCTTAATTAAGATCCCCATTTTACTGGAAGCTTTCCGTCAAGCACAGGAAGGGGAAATTTCCCTTAGTGATATGGTTACGATTCCTAAAGAGGGGAGAGTTGGCGGGGCTGGGGTTCTTGTGTCACTTTCAGATCATCTTACCCTTACTGTAGAGGACCTTGTTACTCTTATGATCATCGTTTCCGATAATACAGCCTCAAATCTCCTTATAGAACGGCTTGGTTCGAATGCCATACAACAGCTTTGTCATACATTAAAATTAAAACATACCAGGCTGCTTAGGAAATTGATGGATTTAGAAGCAATGGAGCAGGGTTTGAACAACTATACCTCGGCACTCGATATCATTTCCTGTTTGAAGGTATTGGACATTGGGACGGAATACAGTCAGACGAACCGAAAAAAAATGCTGCATATTTTACAACAGCAACAATTTGATACCAAACTCCCATCAAGGATAGACCGGGAAGCTGTATATATCGGAAACAAGACAGGAGAATTGCCCGGGGTTGAACATGATTGCGCCATTATTAAGTTCCGAGAGAAAACTGCCTATATAGCGGTACTTATCGATGAACTTGGAGAAAGCGATTCGGGGAAAGACACGATTGCTCAGATCGGAAAATTGATTTACGACTTTTTAATCAAAGGTAATAGCTAAAAAAGCAGGTGAGCCATATGAATGATGGCACATCTGCTTTTGTCTGTTTTTTGGCAAAAAACAAAAATAAAATAAGCTATTAAAACAGCTTATTTCGATCCTACATACCCTATTGAATAAGATAGCAAAGTCATCGTTGAGCTGCGATGGAGCATCAAAAAAGCAAGAGCACCCTAATACTTATGGATGCTCTTGCTTTTTTGCAAATGAATCAGGGCTGTATGGAGACTGGCGAATGTTGGTATATGCGTGATGACAATTCCCAGGTTGACCATGGTTTGCGCAATTTCCGGTCGGATACCTGTCAAAACTGCCTGAATCCCGGCTAATTTAAGAGCGGCCACCACTTTAAATAACTGATCTGCCACCATCGTGTCAACCACAGTAACACCTGATAGGTCAATGATCAGATATTGTAAACCCATTGCAGACCCTTTTGTGAGGGCCCTTTCCATTAAATCCTTCGATCGTGAGGCATCGATGTCTCCAATAAGTGGCAGAATGGCAATCGAATTAGTCACCTTCACGATGGGGATGGACAGCTCGGAACTGATTGAATCCGAAAGGGGATGAGAATAAGCGATCGTAATTCGAGAAATGGCCCGGTCCACCCCTGTGTGAAAGTGAGTAAGTAAATCGTAGAACGTTTCAATTGACAGCTCTTTATCGATTGCCTCTGCTTTTATTACTTCTCCGATCATTTTGCGAAAGTAATGAAGATCGTTTATTGCTACTTCAAGGGAAACGTCAAGCTGCTTAAATAGCGTAACGGACGAACATGCCCACTTCTCGATGTTTGCTGGCTGCTTAGCCATTCGCAATGAATCAGCCAGCACCTCGATGGAATCGCCTCTCCACTTTCTAAGAGACACGTCGACAATATTTGAATAGGAAGAGTCTGTATTCGCCCTTTCCTGAATAAGCCCAGATTTAGACTCGGTGATACGATTAATGAAATCAAGATACTTATCTTGGTCCTGAACGGCCTTCATCGGCATATGATAACCTCCTACTATTAATCAACTTTGAGGGTTGTCTAATTATGTAAATATATTTGGAAAAAAGAATAGAGGAAACGTTGGTTTCTATGTTATGATTTTTAGTAAAGAGTACAAAGGCAATGGTACTTATTGAGGAAGTAAGTTGTTTCATTGAAGAGGTGAAGGAATGATGCCTGATAGATTCCTACAATTTTATTATACCGAAGATTAAAACGTAAAAAAGTGTCTGTTTAGACACTATCTAACATTCAGTATACATTTGATTTTCTGTCATTATGGTTCAGAAGGGGGATTGAGGGTTGAATAAAAGAACTTGGCTTACTAAGTTGCGAAAAATGAAAAAGATGACCCAGCAGGAAGTGGCTGCTAAAGCCTTTATTGAAAGATCCTATTATGCCCAAATTGAAAATGGAATCCGGAAACCCAGTGCTGAAGTGACGATCAAGTTAGGTCAAGTGCTGGATTTCCATGCATCAAGTTTTAACCTGGAGGAGAATCCATTCTCCATCGCGTTACAAAATGCCCCTGTCATTCTGTCTCACTGTGATACACAATTACGGTACACATGGATTTTTAATACTCCCGATCTTATTCCTGAAGATCATATTGGAAAAACAGATGTGGAACTGGATGATAATGAAGGGAATCGTGCCCTGATGAAGTTAAAGAAAGAGGTTTTAACCGAAAAGAAGCCCGTCAGCCGAGTCATTACCATTCCATTATCATCAGGGGAAATCTCATACAATGTTTATGCCCACCCCCTCCTAAATGAGGATGGTGCCATAATTGGAGTTGCCACTGCTTCAACTGAAATACATAAGAACAGACCTTATGACAAGATCTAAGTTATATAAGTGAAATCGATTCTGGTGAAAGTGGCAAAAAGAGATCGAAGGATGAAGAATCCTTCGATCTCTTTTTTTTGAAAACTAGCGATCCGTTTCCCTAAACTTAATATCAAGCAGTTTTTCGCTTTCAGTTTCAATCTGGATATCAATAAACACCCCGAATTCTTTACCATTCCGCCTTAACCATAGCTTGAATTTTTCAGTTGAAATCTTCGTTCCGTATTCTTTTCCGATGTGAAGATAATCCACGATCTCAGCATCGGGGTACCTTTCTTTCGTTTTTCTAACAGCAAGGCTTCCCCATTTTGCATAGGACGGAATTTCCTGCTGGGCATGAAGAATCTGAATACCATCTCCGATTGACAGGTTCGTCAAGACCATTAAACCAAGAACAATTGAAACTAACCGGATCAATTTCAAAAGCATTACCCTCTTTTTACCTTGTAGGTTGTCTTGTCTGTCTGAAATTATTCACTTTTTCTACTATCTACAGCAATTGAGGATAAGTGAATCATTTTTTTAGTTAGAATATTCTTTACTTAATCCTCATAAAATCTTAAACTGTGGATGTGGGAAGAAAATCTTTCCAACACGATGAAAGGAGGCGATGACGATGATTCCAATCGTCGATGCAAGTCAAAATATCAATGATTATGAGGTTCTTTCAATTAAAACATAGCCTGGGAGGATATTATGAAGACAACGCTTCAGCAAGTGAAAATCGTAGAATATCATGAAGGATTAGCAAAAGGAATCGCGAAAATGTGGAATGAAAGCCGTGAAAACTGGGGCGGGGATTCCACCGTTACAACAGAACAGGATGTGAAGGACAAGGAAGAGAGTTCCACCAATCTTCATTTATTTTTAGCCATGGTTGAGGAGGAGGTTGCAGGATACTGCGGACTTTCTGAATATCGTGAAGATGTCGGTGCATTATACATTCCTTTACTGAATGTCCACCCTAAGTATCAAGGGTTGAAGATAGGCAAACAGCTTGTCTTAAAAGCGATTGAGAAGACGGTGGAATTACAGTGGCCACGACTGGACTTGTTTACCTGGCCGGGAAATACAAAAGCTGTTCCACTATATAAGAAATGCGGATTTTTCTGGGAAGACCGTGATGATACAGTTCATTTAATGAATTTCATCCCAATGGTGCTTCAACTCGATCTGTTGAAGCCTTTTTTCGAGAAACATGATTGGTATCAAACCAGTCAGCGTTTAATTGAAGTCAAACCGGATGCTCTGAAAGTTAATGAACACACGTATTATGAATACAAGTGGGAAGCAGATGAAGAGTTCGTCCGCATTCAATTTGAACGAACGGGACGGGGCATTCGTTTAATTGAAACCCAGGATTATTTAGTTCAAATGAATGTACCGGAATTCAAACTTCTGGAAAATGAAGACCATTATGTAAACTATCATGTTGAAAATCGCAGCAAGGAACCGATTGAAGTTTCAATAAAAGGTGTCTCGTCTTCGATAGCAGAACATGATTTCGAAGATACTTTTCAGGTGGAAAACAAATGGATGAGGGATTATACAGCGAAGGTTTCCATGCCTCCAAGTGAACCAGGTCCATGGAAAACCCATCCCACGATTGGGGCAGAGATCCAAATAAATAATCAAGCTCTTTCGCTGAAAATGGGGGTATACCCGAAGCAGGCAGGCAAAGTCAATGTAAGATCTGTTAAAAAGAATTGGAGACCCCACAGTAAGGGAACCGTCTATCTCGACCTTGAAAGTCAGGTTGGCGAAGATACCACTTGGACAGTCAAATTACCCGAGAATAAAGTGATATCATGGGAAGAATCTGAAGTAATCGAGAAGGTAGGCGCAAAAGGGAGAGTTTCCATCCCGATTCCTGTGCAGCTGTTGAAAAATGGATTTTTATCAGAAGAAATTGTTGTAGAGGTCAAGTGGGAAAACGGACACCTCGTTACCTTTACGACTACACTGAAATTTGCATTTCCCGGTTTCGGGGCAAAATTCGGCGGGGAAACAGACGAGCACTGGTTTGGGTATAATGGACCGCACTATGTTGAGATCGAAAAAAGAAATCATATGGTGAAAATTGGCTCAACGGCTTTCACCAGGGATCCCATTTCATTTTTCACTCCCAAATTGGGTAAACCATACAGCGAAGAGTTTTCAAAAAAAGAAGCGTCTTCCATTGAATTCATCGAGTTACCTGAGGCATTGGTTGTGAAAACGTCACTCGTATCAGAAGCCTTTCCTTCCATACTACTCAATTCATATTTCAAGATATTTGGAGAGGGATTAGTGGAAGTCAAGCATGAGGTGGTAAATACCGGGGATCAGGAAAAGAAGAAGCTTTCTTTGATTCAGCCCGTGTTCACAAGTCTGGAAGGCCTGTCGGTCCCTCAAAATGAAGGGGTCTTGAAGTGTAACGAGTCCCTGGTTCCTTTTGTGGAGTATATTGATGATAAAGCTATTTCAGAGCGATGGATGTTTCTCGAAGCATCAATTGGGGATACGATCGGTTTATCCTGGCCGGAAAATGCCATTGCCAGAAAAGACGATTGGCGAATGGCTTTGGAATATGAGGTGGATTTGATACCTGCCCATGAGGAGCTATGTTTGGGTCCTATCCAGGTAGGGGTCAACATTTCAAATCACTGGTCGAAGTGGCGCGAATACATTATAGGGGATGAAGGCGAGCGAAAGGAACTCCCTCTTTATACTTTCGGAAAAGCAAATGGAGATGTTGTTGCTACTACCGGTAATAAAGAGGATTATTCTTTCAATTCCATGATGTCCCCTTATATTCACGGAACTTTAACCGTTGGGCATGAGGATGGAACGCTTGTGAAAGAAATACTGAAAGAAGATGGGCGTACTCATGTGACTGTGGAGCTTGAACATCATTCCCCTGGAGTAAAATGGATTTCCGGAGATTTTTCATCTAAGAGTCAAAAGGCGAGGGTGGATTCCTTGCAATTTGTTAAAGGAAAACGCGATGTAAAGATCGACCAAAATGATGGTATTTGGTCTGTTGATAATGGGGCTATATCATTTAAGGCCTCTTCGGATTACTATCCGGGAATTTATTCATTAAGTTTAAATGAAAATGAAGCACTCCATCATAAATACCCGACCCCGGGCCCCCGTGCCTGGTGGAACCCATGGGGTGGGGGGATTGCATACTCCTTCCGCAGTATCAGTGCCTATTCCATGCTGAAAGAAAAAACAATGATTGAATCAGTGACGAAAGTGGATCTTAACGGTCACCGTTGGTCAGGCCTCTGTTTAACAACAGAGTTTAAGCAGCATGAGAAAATGAAAGGCGTCATTCTTCGCCAATACGCCTTGACCTTGCCGGAAGTACCGGTGCTTACCGTTTATGCTGAAATTCATCAACATTCAGGGCAAACGATTGACAAAGAAATACTGGACATGGATGCTTTCTTCAAGCAGGGAGAAACGTTACAATCCAGTTACATTACACTTCCTACGGAAGGGATTTTCCATAAATACTATGCGGGATCCGAAGAATTCGTATTAAGGGATACACCGTTTGTGGTGTTGGGATCTGACGAACGGGAAGAGAGGATGACGTTTGTTCATCCAGCTAATAGAAAGATGTCAGAAGCGTATATTAATCAAGACGCGCTTTTAGTAGCATCAACTAAAGAGTGGTCGGCTCCCCCAGGGGAAATCATAAAGATAGATCCAAGTATCCTCTTCTACGGAGAACTGAAAAATACCCAAAGCATTAAAACATTACAAAACATCAAATTCAGTTAATTCAGCCCGAACCTGCCTGCAGTCCAGGCAGGTTCGTGTTTATTTTAGGTTTAAAGAGAAGGGACGGACCTCCAAAAAGTGTTACTTATTTTGTGGAGCCCTGCTTGTATAAGGATCCGGGAGGGTAAGTGGAGAGTATTTGGAGGTCCGTCCCTCTACAGATTAAGCTGGAGGTGGCGGCACTTTGAGGCAAAGTGAGCTTAGTAGCATTAATAGGGCAGGATGGAATGAGGGTGCTTATGAAGCGTGGGTGAATCGTCATGGATTGCCAAAGGATTATGCTCTTACACTTATGGAAAATCCACAACAGAAAGTAAAGAAATATTTAAACCATATGGGAGATATCAGAGGAAAAAGAATTGCCAATCTACTAGGGTCAAAGGGTAATAAAGCGGTGTCCTTTGCATTATTGGGTGCAGAAGTTACTGTAGTGGATATTTCGAAAGAAAATAGCAAGTACGCCCTGGAATTGGCAGAAGCCGCTGGTGTAGCCATGCGTTATATCGTTTCTGATTTATTAGAAATCCCCGATGAAGAGAAAGAAGAGGGTTATGATTTTGTGATTTTGGAAGTTGGCGTTCTTCACTACTTTGTGGATTTAGTGCCTGTTTTTACGGTCGTCAGTAAGATGCTTAAGAAAGGCGGAACTCTCATCTTGAGGGATTTCCATCCGGTGCTTACTAAACTATTGACGGTTAAGGGTGCGAAAATGGTGGCAGCAGGCGACTATTTTGATAGTGGTGAAATGGAAGTGGATGTTGCATTCTGGAAACTATTGAAGACCGATTCAGTGCACCCATCAGCTACTAAGAATAGAATTCGCAGGTGGACACTGGGTGATATCATCACAGCAGTCGGCACTACCGGTTTGACCATTACTCAATTAGAAGAGGAAGCCGGAATAAGATGGGCGTTCCCAACCAATTCTCCAAAAGGGATAGAAAACAACATACCTGGTTTATTTACACTCCTAGCAGAGAAAAAATAGTGAAAAGGAATAGAAGAGGGACGGACCTATTAGTGATTAAAAATGACGAAAGAATCATCATTTCTAGAGGTCCGTCCCTCGTAATGGTTACATATTTTTTTTGGTGTCTTCCTGATTGGAAGGTGCCTGATTTTGTTGTTCTTCGTCTTCCATTATTCCGCTTACTGCCTTTTTGAATTCTTTAAGGCTAGCCCCAGCGGCTTTTCCCAGCTCTGGTAGTTTGCTTGGTCCAAAGAACAAAAGTGCAACAAACAGTATAATCGCTATTTCACCGAATCCTAGATTCATCTTATATTCCTCGCTTTATTTAGAGTTGTATAATGTATCACTGGACTTTCACAAGTCGAATATATCTATTAATGATGAGGAATGAATGTAAGGTTCAGAGGTAATTTGAATGGGACCTGACCACTTCTAGAAAGCCCAACGAATCGGGAAGAACCTCAAAGCAAAATGGACTTTGGACTAACGACTTAATGCCGAAGTTCATGTCAGGAGGAAGGGTCATTTTGTTGAGGGGTATACCATCTTGTTTGTGGACGAGGGAAGGCGTCGTATCGAGAATCATAGCTTCATCTGCTAGAAACAGGTGACCCGAAATGGTAGGCTCATCATCAAAGCTTGATAATAATGATTGTTGTGACTGTTGTTGAAGCGGATTGGTCATAAATGTCATACATAAAAGAACCATTAACAGAAGTCTTGCCATTGCCCCTTCACCTCCCAAGATCATATTACACTTAATTATAGCCATAATTCTTTTGGTGTCTATAAAAATCCAGAGGGACGGACCTCGAAAGAAAAAAAGAAATCATTTTAAAGGTCCGTCCCTCAAGGTAAAGGTTTGATTCTTGGAATTTCGGGTATAGGAGATTGGATATGTATATTTATGGAAGGGGAATGGTCATGGAGGAGAAGGTTGTTGATTTTTTTGAATCGAAGAAGAAATTGAGTTTGATTGCGGCTGGATGCATTTTGTTTGTTCTATTGTGTTTGTATTTAACGTATGAGTTTTTCTTTATTGATGTGAACTATTTGATAGGGGGGGTTGTTGCGTTAGGAGGAGTGTTTTTTCTTTTTTGTTTGATTCAGATCTTTAAAAAGCTCTCTATTGATGTACCTCATGTAAGCATGACTAGGGAGTATCTGATTTTATATGTGTTGCCTGATGAACCCGTTCACATTCGCTGGGAGGATATTGAAAGCTATGTTCCTTACGAAATCTACCGGAATTCCTTTATCGGGCTCGTTTTGATCGATGAAGAGGAATACCGTGACAAGATGCCGGATAAGCTAAAACGCATGTCCAGTATGAATGTGAAAATGGGGTATCCCCAATACAATATAGTAATAGGCAATTTAAAAGAACCACAAAAATTGCTTGAAGAATTAACTATTCGTATTCCTCATGCGAATATGGTTACTGAAGGAAAGACTGTTTCTCCAACAAATTCACTATAATATAACCCAAAAAAGGTGAGCAACCATTGCCCACCTTTTACCTTTTTACGATTAATATACTTTATCACCATTAAAGATCGAATTCTTAACCACAACGTAATCCACTGTACGGATGGATTCAAGTTTCGTTCCTCCTGCATAGGAAATGGAGGATTGAAGATCTTGTTCCATTTCAATCAGGGTGTGTTCTAATGAACCTTTATGTTCAACATACATTTTCTTTCCTTCAACATTTTTCTTTTCGCCCTTTTGAAATTCAGATGCTGATCCAAAGTATTCTTTAAACAGTTTACCGTCTTTTTCAATCGTTTCTCCAGGAGACTCTTCATGACCGGCAAATAGGGATCCAATCATCACCATAGTGGCACCAAAGCGGATGGATTTCGCAACATCACCATGGGTACGGATGCCTCCATCAGCGATGATGGGTTTAGTAGCCGCTTTAGCGCACCATCTCAGTGCAGCCAGCTGCCATCCACCTGTACCAAAGCCTGTTTTGATCTTTGTAATACAAACCTTACCCGGTCCGATTCCCACCTTGGTGGCATCGGCCCCGGCATGTTCTAATTCCCTAACGGCCTCTGGGGTACCAACGTTCCCGGCAATAACAAAGCTTTCAGGTACATGCTTTTTAATATGTTGAATCATATTAATGACGGCATTGGAATGACCGTGTGCAATATCGATGGTAATAAATTCAGGGACAAGCTTTTCTTCAGCCAGCTGCTGGACAAAGGCGTATTCTTCTTCCTTGACACCTACTGAAATAGAAGAGATCAATCCACGTGACTTCATACCTTTTATGAATGTCACACGCTCTTCAGGATTAAAACGATGCATTATATAGAAATAATTATTTTCAGCTAAATAGACAGCAATTTTTTCATCAATAATGGTTTGCATATTGGCTGGGACTACTGGCAGTTTAAACGTATGTCCTCCCAAGGTTACACTTGTATCACATTCAGAACGGCTGTTAACCACACATTTTGCAGGAATTAATTGAATATCTTCGTAATCAAATACATTTTCCATCATTACACCCCTAAACACGAATATTAAAGTTTGTTTATTTTATAAATGTTCGTCCATAAGGTAATTTACATCATTTTCTTATCGATGTCAAAGATTTTTATTTATTTTTTGGATATATACAAACTATTCATGCAGTTAATCATTAAGCGTTTACATCAGGATTATCTTTAGGGAGACAGTGTTAGAGTATAGACATACGGGGTATGTTACATTCCGTATATTAAGAAAGGTGGTTTGTCTATGTATTGGGTCATCGCTCTATTTGATGATCAAACAGAAGAGCTGATTAAAGGGATTTGGAAAGAACTAGCGGTTAAGAACATTTCTTACTATGAAGAAGAGATCAATGATGCCCGTCCTCATATTACATTAGGCAGTTATAAGGAATTAGACAAAGAGGCATACATAGAATCTTTAGAAACTTTTTATGAACATACCGCACCCTTCCGCATCACATTTAATACAGTAGGATCTTTTTTGAACTTCGGCACTCTTTTTCTTTCCCCTACCGTTACGAGGGAGCTTCTGGACTTTCACTCGTCTCATTACGATCATTTTCATTCTTTCCATCATAAGGCTAATCCACTTTATCTTCCTGGCAATTGGATTCCACACTGCACTTTGGCCAATAAACTTTCCCCCGTGAAATTAGCTGAAGGTTTCGAGCATTGTTTAGGGAGGGGAGACAAGATTGAAGCGAAGGTAACGGATATAGCCTTAATTGAATTAATGGACGATTCAGAGGATTGTATGGATGCCCCCATTATATTTACTAAATCATTAAGGTAGCTACAAATAAAACACCGAGTGACGGCGTTTAATGCGGTCACTCGGTGTTTTATTTATAGCTATGAAACAATTTTCCACTCTTCTCCGGAAAAAATAAAAATATTTCATAAGCTCTTTACTAGATTTTTTGTAAAATCGGTTGAACTTTACGTCAACGTCAATGATAAAATGAAAGTATCGAAATTTTCCGACAAAGAGTTGATGATGATGCCTTATACCATTTCCCAATTAGCAAAGGAGTTCAACGTAACGACACGTACTATCCGGTATTATGAAGAACTTCGTTTATTAAAGCCAGAAAGGAGTGAATCAGGTAGGAGACTATACTCCAAGAGTGACGTCACCAGACTTACATTAATATTCCGCGGAAAACGCTTCGGCTTCACTTTAGAGCAAATCAAGGAAATGATTCACCTGTTTGATCAAGATCGAAGTGGAAGGAAGCAATTGGAACGCACAGTCGAATACGGAAACATGAAAATTGAGGAAATAACCACTTTCATTCATGAACTAGAAACGATGAGAACTGAAATGGAAGAATTAAGGGATGACTTCCTTAAAAAATTAAACGAGTCAGGGGCGAACCGAGAATGAATATCTCAGAATTATTATCTCGAAATTCCAGGAAATATCCAACACGGCAAGCGGTTGTTACCGAGGGCGAAGAGATGACTTACAGGGAGTTGAATGAAAAAGTCAATCAGTTAGCCAATAGCTTGAAAATGCGCGGTATTGGTGTTGGGGATAAAGTGATACTATTCATGCCGAATACAGCGGAATTTGTCATCAGCTACTTCGCAGTCCTGCGGTTGGGGGCGATCATAGTCCCTGTTAATGCAAAGCTTTCTCCTGATGAATTATCATTCATAATCCATCACAGCGATGCCCGGGCCATTCTTGCACATGATTGGGTTTGGGAAACGATAGAAAGCATTGATTCCGGTCATCTATTATGTATTAAGACAGGGAAGACACGGGGATCTTGGAAGTCATTTGAGGATATCTTGAATGAAGGGAGTATAGAAGAGATCGACTGCACAATGAGTGAAGAGGATGATGCTACCATCCTTTATACTTCCGGTACGACAGGTCAACCAAAAGGCGTCCTCTTCACTTGTCGGAATATTTTAACGGTTTCCATCATGATGTGTGTGGAATTTGAGATGAAACCCGAGAGCAGGATTCTCCATATGATGCCTCTCAGTCATTCTGCACCACTTCATCTATTCCTGATAGCAGGTACTTATGTAGGAGCCACCCATATATTATCACCGACCTTTACTCCTGAGAATTTACTTAAGTTGGTAGAGCGAGAACAGATCACACACTTTTTCGGTGCGCCGGTCGCCTACTTATTCACTTCCAAACTGCCTAACATCCAAACATATAATCTTACTTCAATGAAATATTGGGTCTATGGAGGAGCACCAGTCTCCCCAGCAGAAATTGCATATATAAAAGAAAGGTTAGGGACGGACCTCCTTCATTGTGTTTATGGTCTGACAGAGGCTGGCCCCAGCGGAACCCTATTATCAGCAGATGAACACCTCAAAAAAGGAGGGAGCATCGGGAAGAGAGGGGCCCTCGGAACAGAAATTATGATTGTGAACGAGGCGGGGCAGCCAGTGGACACGAATGAGGTGGGAGAAATTCTCCTATACGGAGAAGGAAATATGAAAGGATACTATAAAGATCCGGAGAAGACGAATGAAGCCTTTAACAATGGATGGCTGAAAACGGGCGATCTTGCCAGAATGGATGAACAGGGCTATATATGGGTGGTGGACCGCATGAAGGATATGATCATTTGCGGCGGGGTAAACGTTTATCCTAAGGAAATTGAAGAACTGCTTAAGGAACATCCGGCTATTTCTGAGGTGGCAGTCGTTGGAGTCCCCCATCCCGAGTGGGGGGAAACCGTTAAAGCGTATGTCGTCAGTTCGCTTGCATCAAATGAACTATCCATGGTGTGTAATGAGTTCCTAAAAGGGAAACTGGCAAGTTATAAAATTCCAAGGCTATATGAGTCATTGCATGCACTCCCGCGTAATGCCACAGGCAAAATACTGAAACAGCCTTTACGGGATATGATACAGGAGGTGAATCCATGAGAAAGATCGAGAATTTTTATCATGAAGACCCTCATTTCAAAGAGATCATCAAGGGCTATCTGGATACAGATTTTTTCACTTGGGCCGATCAAGAGCTGAACACTTTCGGCGGACTTTGTGCAGGGGAAATTGATGAACGGGCCGTCCACACGGATCGTGAGGGACAGCCTAAGCTTATTAAATACAACAGATTCGGAGAAGAGATTTCTGAAGTCTGGGTGAATGAAGGATACAAGAAAACAGTTGAACAAACATACAATAAAGGAATTGTCGGGTATATCCATAAAGAAATACCCGGGCTTGGGACGAAAGGAAATTATATGTATTCTTATGCCCAGGGATATCTTCTGTCTCAAACCGAGCCCGGTTTCTATTGCCCTGTCACCCTCTCCATGGCAACTGCCCTCCTTCTTGAGAAGTATGCGTCTTCTGAGGTGAAAGCCAGGTTCCTTCCACACGTCCTTTCCACGGGAGAAGTCGAATTATATGAGGGGGCTACCTTTTTAACTGAGAGACAGGGAGGGTCTGATGTCGGCGCAAATGAAACAAAGGCTGTTCAAGATGGTGAATTCTATCAGTTATGGGGAGAAAAATATTTTGCCTCCAATTCCGGAATGTGCGGAGTGACCATGGCGCTCGCTCGGATAGAAGGATCCGGTAAAGGAACAAAGGGACTTAGCTTATTCGCTGTCCCGTGGAGAAACGATGATGGTTCCCTTAATGGTATCCACATTCGAAGGCTGAAGGATAAGTTGGGTGTCCGGGCAGTTCCTTCAGCAGAGGTGGAGTTCAAAGGTGCAAACGCCTATCTGGTTGGAGAACCGGATAAAGGAATCTACTACATGATGGAAGCACTTAATTTATCCCGGATTTGTAATGCCATTGCTTCTATCGGGATTATGAGAAGAGCTTATCTCGAAGCAAGAAATTACGCATTCCTTCGTGAAGCATTCGGACAGCCTCTGGCTCACTTTCCGATGATTAAAGAATCCTTGACCCGTCTTGCCGCTAAACAGGAAGTGGAAACCAGTTCCGTGTTCCATCTTGTTCATTTGTTTGATCGGATCGTGTCCGATGACATTCCTACAACAGAGGAAGAATCTATTCTAAATCGGCTGCTTATTGCCATACTGAAGAAAGAATCAGCGGAGCAGGCGATTCACTTCTCTCATGAAGCAATCGAACTTCATGGTGGAAATGGGTATATTGAAGATTTCGTCCTTCCCCGTTTACTCAGGGATGCCCAGGTATTGACGGTATGGGAAGGCACAGCCAATATTTTAGGACTCGAAGTCCTGAGGTTAATGAATAAACACCGGGCTCATGAATACTTTTTAGCCAGAATGAAAGAAGAGCTATCCCTTGTTCCAGAAGAATTCATCTTGTTAACAATCCCTGTAACGGAAGGAATCTTGAAGCTTGAACAGCTATTGACATTGGTAACCACGTCCAGTCATGATACACAGACCTATCATGCGAAGAGAATTGCAGAACTTATGGGCCGTATTTTCGAAAGTGTGATGGCACTTAAAGATGCTTATACATTAGGTGGAAAAAGAAAACGAATGATTGCAGAGGTTTTTATCGAGCAAACATGGAAAAAAACAGAATGGATGGATGAAGAAATGAAATCCGTTCGATACTTCGACGAAATAGTCGGGGGAAAAGTAATGGTTTAAATAAAAAAATCCCGGGCAACGTCCAGGGATTTCTTTTTATTTTTCACAGCAGCAGGGACAATCACATTCTTTTTTCGTTTTACACGTACAGCGGTCACAAGGACATTCTTTCGTTACCAAGAATGACACCTCCTTTATGCAATAGGTTATTATTCATCGTTTCCAAATCACTGAATTCCATACACATTTTAGAAACTGAATACCCACGTGTTAATAGCTAACGTCAAAGTCCGGAAATCAGCATGTCTATATAATAAAAAATTACAATTAATACTAAATGATATCCATTTGTTTACAAATATTAAGCGATAAGGTAATATATGTAATTGTAGGAACGAATGAATGGGGAGGAATTACAGATGAAAAAATTAATGTTACCCTTTTTCTTGCTATCTATGAGTTTATTTATTGCTGCATGCAGTAGTGATGAAGGTAGCACAGAGGAAAAAGAGACAAACACTGAAGCAACTGAAGAAAGTGCAAAATCGGACGAGATGGAAATGAAATCCGCTCTATTAGACTTTCAAAAAGAAATCATCAACACAGTGAATGCCAATGATTCAGCTATTTACACGTTTGAATCGGCAAAAGCTAAAGAAGAGGATAAACCAAGTGCAGAAGAGATTGGCAAACTTAAAACCGAAGCTGAATCATCTGCTAAAACCGTTGCTGAGGACGTTCAGGGGCTAGAAGTACCTGCTGCGCTGGATTCAAAGAAAGACGAAATCCAAGGTGCATTGGACGATCTTGCAAAATCATATGAAACCAGAGCTGCAAATCTTTCAGACGAGGTAAACGCAGAATACAAAGAATCTGATGAACAATTTGCTTCATTTGAAGAAAAAATGGCTGCTGTTTATGAAGAAGCTGGATTGACGAAGCCTAGTTTTTCAGCTGATATTGTAGATTAATAGCACAGAAAAAATATAGATTAGACTTTTGACTAGAGTAGACTCAGATTTTTAACTCATTCGGGCGAAACTAAAGTTTCGCCCGCTTTTCAGCAAAGCTGAAAAGTAGCTCGTGTAGAAAGGCAGCCTGAATCAAATGCATTTGATTCAGGCTGCCTTTCTACACGGGCTAAATGAGTCAAAAATCGTTATAGTATATATATCAATTTTAGGACTGCATTCGCATTCCTATTTTTTATGCCTTCATAAAAGTTTGCTCCCGGAAACATTGTTCACCTCTTCATATTAAGATAGCTTTACTAAAGAAGGTTGCTATAGACCCACATGGGAAGGGGTTGCTATGATATTCAGGTACATATCAAATGTGGAGGATTATGATCGTGGACCAAGAAAAATATGATCAGTTAAAATTGGGTGAGCGTGGTGCACTGATAAGCATCATTGCCTATATACTGTTATCAATCATTAAATTCTTCATTGGAACAACCGCCGGTTCAGAGGCATTACGTGCAGACGGGCTGAACAATGCAACGGATATCGTGGCTTCCGTAGCGGTACTTATTGGATTAAGGTATTCGAGGAAGCCAGCCGATCAAGATCATCCGTATGGCCATTGGAAAGCAGAAAGTGTAGCCTCTTTGCTGGCCTCCTTTATCATGATGGCGGTGGGGATACAGGTGCTATACAATGCCATCCAGTCTGTATTTGACGGGAAAACAGAGGCACCCGACCTTATTTCCGCATGGACAGGTATAGGTGCTGCATTCGTAATGTACTTTATCTATAGATATAATAAAAAATTAGCACAGAAAATCAATAGTCAATCCCTTATGGCTGCAGCAAAAGATAATCTTTCAGATGCATGGGTAAGCATCGGCACAGTGATCGGTATCCTTGGTGCGCAATTTTATCTGCCCTGGTTGGATCCCCTCACTGCAGTCATTGTCGGCCTTCTCATCTGTAAAACCGCGTGGGGCATTTTTATAGAAGCTTCCCATTATTTAACGGACGGATTTGATGAAGAGCTTATAGAATCTTACGAACAAACAGTCCTCGATCTTCCCGGGGTTAAAGGTGTAAAAGATATTCGCGCAAGAAATTATGGGAATAACACCGTCGTCGATGTTGTAATCCTGGTGAGGTCAACCCTCGATATAAAACAGGCACATGATATTTCAAGCCAGGTAGAAGATGAATTGATGCATAAGCATGAGGTGTATGATGTTCATGTTCATGTGGAACCGAATTGAAAAAACTTCACTAAAATAAAGCGCATCACATTAAATGGCCCTGCTTAGGGTCTTTTTTAAGTTCAAATCCATTTCAACAATTTTTTCGAAACTTGCATGAATATGTTGGATGATAATGGTAAAATAAAAGAATGATAGAAGTAAAGTCATACATAGGAGATGAGCACACCATAAAACGTTATTTTATTCAAAATCAACTCCAGCAAATACATATTACGGAATGGGGAAACCCTGCCAAACCCGTAATTTTTTGTCTTCATGGCTTGGGCAGCACAGGCCTCAGCTTTATAGAAATAGCACACGATTTAAAGGAAGACTACAGAATCATTTCCATCGATGCTCCTGGTCATGGAAAGACTGCCCCATTTGAACGCGGTCAAGACTATGAAATGAATAACATGGCTGAATGGCTCAATACAGTGATTGAACTTCTTGAAATCGATTCATTCTATTTCCTGTCTCATTCATGGGGGAGCTTTGTCGCCCTATTTAATGCAGTCAAATCTCCCGAAAAGATCATAGAATTGATGTTGATTGATGGAGGTTATCAGGGAAAACGGCATTCACAACAAACCGTAGAAGAAGAAGTCGCTTATTATGAAAAAGATTTCGAACAGACTTGGGAAACATGGGAAGATTTCCTCACCCTCGTTAAGAGTGAAACGTTAAATTGGTCCTCTTTAAAGATGGATGCCGCTCAAGATCTTTCCCTTTATCGAAACCATCAATATTATTGGCATGCACGCGGGGAGACAGCTGCTCACATCATCCGTGCCATGCATAAAGATGAAGCGGAGGATATTTATCACAAAATTGAAAACCCGGTTTTATTATTAAGAGCTTCTCTTCCGGAAAGCCTTGCTGAAACCCGTAAAAAGACAGCAGACCTCTTTAAGGTTCAGGCCAAGGGAGAAGTAAAGTGCATTCCGGGTACGACCCATCTTCTTCATTGGGACCGTCCTGAAATTGTAGTAAGGGAAATAAGGCAGCGCTGGAAATAAGTAAAGGAGGAATCACTCTATGATTCTATTAAAACCAATGACAGAGAACGAATATAATGAGTGGATTGAAGAGTCCATTAAGGAATATGCAGAAGAAAAAACGAAGGCAGGTAATTTCAAGAAAGAAACGTCCCTGGAACAAGCAGAGGAAGAATTCAATATGCTATTACCTGAGGGAAGGGAAACAAAAGATCATTATTTATTTATCCTGTTTCATGAAGAGAGCAAGGAAATAGTAGGTAACTTATGGGTTCATTTAAATGGTGAAGCCATGGAAATATTTATTTATGATATTAAAATCCATGAAAGCAAACGGGGATCAGGATATGGGAAGGAAGCTTTAGCGGCATTGGACTCATTTGCAAGGGAAAAGGGAATCCCGAAAATATCCCTCCATGTATTCGGTCATAACAAAACAGCTATATCTTTGTATCAAAAAACAGGTTATGAAGTAACAAATGTATTAATGTCCAAATCGATTTAAAACAAAAGGGCGCCTGTTCATACGGTGTCCTTTTTCCACATAGAGGGGGCTCTTCCACCATGACAGCTGTAAAAGAAACATATCGTTTTGACGACAGTACTTTCTTTATTGGAGATGCAGGGATACTGATTATAGCTCTCATCTTGGTCTTAGTATTTCTTTACATATTTTTAAGGAAGAGAAGGTAGTGAGTCATGAGAGAAGTAAAATATGCTGGATTATCAGATCTGGAAACGATCGTAGCGATTGATCAACAAGTCATCGGGCATGCAAACAGAAGGGGAGAAATTGAAAGGGCGATAAGGGAGCAGGGATGTCTAGTAGTCATAAGCGAGGGAAAGGCTATGGGCTTTCTCTTATTCAATACCCAGTTTTTTGAAAACGCATTTGTCTCTCTTATCATCATTTCTCCTAAGGAAAGGAGAAAAGGGTATGCGTCTTCCTTATTGAAATATTTTGAGAAGATTTCACCAACGGAAAAAATCTTTTCATCTACTAATCAGTCAAACTTCGAGATGCAAAAAGTTTTTCAAATGAATGGATACACACCAAGCGGAATGATTGAAAACCTGGACTCTGGAGATCCTGAACTGATTTATTTTAAATATAAAGAGAATCAATAAGATTGGGGTGACCGAAATTGATGATCATAGTTTTAACTGTATTTCTTCTTATCTTCTCGTTTGATTTCACGAAATTCAGAAAGCAGAATCAGACGATGATTGAGCAGAATGAAAGGATCATTTCTCTTCTCGAAGATATAAAGAAAGAAAAGACGTGACAAAAATGGCTCGCAGACGTTTGCGAGCCATTCTTCTATTTAATTGAAATATAATCTTCATCCACGCTTTCAACCCCCTGGTCAAAGGTAAGCTTCGTCTTGAACAAGTAACGGACTCCATCTTGAGAACAAGGGACTCCTTGGGGAATCCGGTAGGTGAATGACAGTTTATTCCGTTCATCTGCCCTGATAATATCCGATTTTAATATAGTGGTCGAATCGATGAGTTTCTCTTCTTTTCCATTCTTATCAATCATCACTAAATCACATTCAACCCGTCTCAGCTTTTGTTCAATGATGCCACCCTCTAAAAAGAAGTAACCATGCAAAAGCTCTCCTTGTTTAAATGAGGTTTTAGGCAGCACAAGGTCTATATTCGCTGACCCGACACCGAAGAGGGACATGTATTTACGCAGTATCATTAGGCATGCTCCTTTTTGGCAGTAGTGTATTTCTTATCGATTTTTTCTTCGATTTTGTCCATTTCGCGTCGATTTCTTTTTATTTCTTCTTTGTTTTCTTCTATTAGTTGAGAGAGATTTGATTTTAATTTTTTCATTGTCCATTTCTTCCTTTCAGAGTGAAATAATAAAGAAAAGACCTTTACCACTAGTGGTAAAGGTCTTTTCTGGACATATATAAGCCTTCACCAACTGGTAAAGGTCTCGCTAACAACATCGTTGTCAATAAAGCCGAGAGCGTGCACTCTGTAATGACGACTTTATTGTTACAGCTACTCCCCTTTAGGAGAATATTAAATTATGTCACAATCATAATTGAAACAGGGATCGATGTCAACGGATATGATACTTGTATCATTTCATTATAACAGACTCCAAGCAGGAATCTGCAGAATGAAAAGAGAATTAGAGGGTTAGGATGAATAGGAAAAAGGAGCTGGTTATATGTATGAATTGAAAACAAAACAAAACGATGCGAGCGTCATAGAGTTTATTGAGGGAGTGGAAAATCCTAAAAAAAAGGAGGATGCTTATAGGCTACTGGATATTTTTAGACAAGCAACCGGCTTTGAAGCAAAGATGTGGGGGCCAAGCATTATCGGATTTGGTTCTTATCATTATAAATACAAAACGGGGCATGAAGGAGATGCTCCATTAGTGGGGTTTTCACCTAGAAAGGCCAAGATAAGCTTATATTTTGCCACAGGTGATTCTGAAAGAGAGAAACTCCTGGGGGCATTCGGAAAGCATACAACTGGTAAGGCGTGTGTGTACATAAATAAAATAGCAGACATCGATGAATCGGTATTAAAACAATTGATTCATCAGTCTGTGATCTTCTTACAAAAAACATATCCTGACAATGAATAAGTTATGTTAAGGAATCGGTCACGATCATATGACTAATTCCTTATTTTTTTTGATAGGAAGCATTTCATTTGTATTTCAGGATAATATCCTATAATATTAATCTTGAATTAAGACTATCACGGTTCGAGATACATGATTTCAAATCATTCCAAAACCTTGATAAGGATCATTTCACATTCAGAAAGGGACGATGCAACATGACAAAGGTATTATATATTACAGCACATCCACACGATGATACACAATCTTACAGTATGGCTGTAGGGAAGGCATTTATCGATACGTATAAAGAAGCAAATCCAGGTCACGAGGTTGTAAATGTAGACTTGTACAAGGAAAACATCCCACAAATCGACGCAGACGTATTCAGCGGCTGGGGCAAGTTGCAATCGGGTAAAGGATTTGAAGAACTTTCCCAAGAAGAGCAGGCAAAAGTAGGCCGACTTGGTGAATTATCCGATCAGTTTGTCGAAGCTGATAAATATATTTTCGTTACACCATTTTGGAACTTCTCATTCCCTCCAGTAATGAAAGCATATATTGACTCTGTATCAGTTGCAGGTAAAGCCTTCAAATATACGGAGCAGGGTCCGGTTGGACTTCTGACGGACAAAAAAGCTCTTCACATTCAAGCACGTGGAGGAATTTACTCAGAGGGGCCGGCAGCAGCAATGGAAATGGGGCACCGCTACCTGGAAGTGATGATGCAATTCTATGGCGTTCCTTCATTCGAAGGACTATTTGTAGAAGGACATGCAGCCATGCCTGATAAAGCGGCTGAAATCAAAGAGAATGCCATTGCAAGAGCAAAAGATTTAGCACATACATTTTGATAATAGAGGGAGTCAACGATTAGGTTGGCTCTTTTTTATTTCCATTTATTTGAACCTTTTTTAAAAAATACGAAACTCCAGCCACGCTTTATTCGTATAGAGAGATGAAAGGAAGTGGAAAAAATGAAGGATCAAGAATTTATTGATATTGTATTAGGGGACGATGAATCACTCGCAGCCTTGTTGGAAACGATCGTGGACCAAAAGAGGGAAGAACTAGGAACGCATGCCGTTTATGTTCAAGAGGTTATATCTACATATGGCAAAGGCTTCACAGTTATTCTTGAAATCCGCCGCAGCTCTTATTAGATGAAAGAGGGGAGACATCTATGGAAAAGTTGTCTCCCCTGTTCATTGTATTAACCGGAAGTAGCAATGGCACTGAAACTTTCAGGCCCCACTCTGATTGTCCCGACTGCCGTAGCACTTATCAACGCTGAATATACGAGCGGACCACTATCGGGCTTGGGAGGATTGAAATCTGCTCCTGAGAAAGTAATGAGTTGCGGACCGACAATAGACAGGTCCAGTACTTGTTGAGCGGTATATACTGTAGTGATGCCGGTTTGTTCTGTTCCCCGTACAATTCGGATGTTTATACTCGTGGTTACAGGTAATAGGGGTAATTGTACGGCGACATTTCCATTAAATTGCACTCTGATCTGTCCAACAGTGGCCTTTGTTACATCTAGTCCTACAATTCCAAATAGTTCTCCATCACCAATCAGAATTGGAGTCGTGATGCTATTGGCTAGACTTGCATTCTGTGAGGTTCTACCGTCTAAATATATTCCCATAAAGACATTCTCCTTTCTAGCATTCTAGTGTATTTTATGTAAAAAATAATAGATTGCTTGTGCGTTATATCCAGATTGCAGTTTATTGTGACAAAAAAGGACCCCGGTAATATACCGGAGCCTTCAGTTTTCATTTATTATCTTTTTATGAACATTTGGGTCCAATAATGCCCGTACGATCCACCCTTCACGTATCCTACCCCGATTTCTGTATACGTCGGGGAGAGGATATTTTTTCTATGGCCTTCGCTGTTCATCCATGCTTCTACCACTTCAGATGGAGTCCTTTGACCTGCAGCAATGTTTTCACCTGCTGCCTGATAGGAAATCCCGAAATCCTTCATCATTTTGAATGGGGACCCGTATGTCGGGGATGTATGACTGAAGTAGTTCTTCGCAATCATGTCTTCCGACTTATATCGTGCTACCCGGGACAATTCCCAATTTTCCTTCAATGGGGGTAGACCCACTTTTGAACGTTCCATGTTTACGAGTTTCACTACTTCGTATGTATAACTTTCAGCAGTGGCATTTGCTCCTGGGATATTTAAGCTTTGACCAGGATAAATCACATTAGGGTCACTGATCCCGGGGTTTGCTGAAATCAACTCGGATACACCAACATGATGTTTCACCGCAATCTTCCACATCGTATCCCCATAATTGACCGTGTAGGTACCTGCTGCGGCAACCTTAGAAGAATGACCAAACCCAATGACAAAAGTGACAGACAACAATAAGATAGATAAAAGTTTTAAAGTTTTCATAGTTCTATTGAAATATAATTCTGTTAATTTTTAAACAGGTAGTTGTTACCACAAGGAAGGAAACCCGTTTAATCAACATCTAGTAAATTTTACTAGGGTAATAAGACGGTTACTTTATAATCAGGACAGAACAAATAAATCCCATATTATGGTCTTCCTTTGATATACTTATTAGTAAAGATGTTGTACTGATGTTTGGATAGCATAAATACATACTAAAGGAGTGTATTTAATGAACTGGTTAAATTGGAACGACTTTTTAGCACCGTCCAATCCATATGCTGCTGTTCTTTTCGGGATCATCCTCACCATAGTGGTAGCCTTCAGTATTTGGGTAGAAACGCGACAAATACGAACCCTTTTCATTGCAGTGGTCTCAGGTGTTTTGACTACCATCATCGGAGTCGGACTCCTGACGATGGTCGGATTCTATTAGGAAGGATGAAATAATATGAAATCCCTTTTATTGGTCATATTTGGCGCCATCCTGGGATGGGGAATCACGGGTTTTGTTACGGAAGGATTTGAAACAGATTATCTGTTTATCCTGATCATAGGAATCGTGATCGGACACGGTATAGGGCGGAGAAAGGAAAAAGAAGAATTTACAGAATCTATTTGAAAGGCTTGTCTATGAAAGGGAAGTATACTCATATGAAGAATTTATCATTGGAAAGATATCATTTATTGTTATTTGATCTGGATGATACGTTGTTCGATCACTCAGCCGCTTATAAAAGAGGAGTTTATGAGACCATCCATCAGTTCCCTATACTGAAGGAACTCGATCAATTTGAATTTTTGAAGACATTTTCAAACCATAATCATCGTCTATGGCCAAGGTATTCCTGTAACGAGTTGAATTTCCAGGAATTTTCAATCAAAAGAATGGAGAACACTTTGTCAGATTTCAATATAAGCGTCACTCCTGAGGTTACTAACCAGATAGTAAAGACCTTTCAAGCCACCTATCTCCAATCAATCAAACCTGATATAGGGGTCAGGTTGTTCCTATCTAGTTTACAGGAAAAAGTAATGATTGGGATTGTTACGAACGGAACTGCGTTTAATACGTACGAAAAAGTTGAGTGCCTGGAAATATCGGATATTTTTCCTAAGTCCACTGTCATTATTTCTGAGAGGGTCGGTTACTCCAAACCACACGAAGGGATATTTCATCATGCGCTAGATGTCTTTAACTCAGAGGCTAAGAGAACTCTCTTTATAGGAGATAACTACTTCACTGATATTTTGGGAGCGGAATCCATTGGCATGGATACAGTTTGGATAAATAGATATGATTCTGAAGTTCCAAAAGCAGTTCACCCTGCCTATATCATCAAACACGCGTTAGACTTGGAAGAACTCATCATACAGGGAGAAGGGGAGGCTAGATATGATAAGACCATCACCGATTGAAGCCGCAAAGCTTTTCATCCATGAACAATTCCCCACCTGTCAAGCGGCCCTTCTCGGAGGAAGTGTCGTGAGAGGAGAAGAGACACCAACCTCGGATCTTGATATTGTGGTCATCGATGAACACCTCAAAACCGAGTACCGTGAATCCCTTATTTCTCATGGATGGCCGATAGAAGTGTTCGTACATAATTTGAAAACCCTCCGTCACTACTTCCAGTCTGACTCCAACCGGGCCCGCCCATCCATACAAAAGATGGTGTCAGAAGGAATACCACTTACTGGCCACCCCGTCATCGACAGTATCAAACTAGAGGCGAATAAAATGTTGAGGGACGGACCTCCCGAATGGTCGACAGAAACCATTCGGACGAAGAGATATTTCCTCACGGATGCCCTTGATGATTTAATCGGCTCGACGAATAGAGGGGAAAGCATTTTCATCGCAAACTCTATTGGTGAATTGCTTCATGAATTTGTGCTCAGAACGAATCGTCATTGGATAGGCTCTTCAAAATGGATCGTCCGTGCATTACATGAGTATGATCCGCAATTTGCCAAGGAATTTGTAAATGCTTTCGAACACTTCTATAGAAAAAATGACAAAATGGAAATTGTGAGGCTGGTCGATTCTGTTCCTCAAAAACATGGCGGAAGATTATTTGAAGGATTTTCGGTAGGGAAAAGATAATTAAACTATTTAACATTCAAAAGCCCTTCCAAATAGAAGGGCTCACATGTATATCATTATACTAAAATCTGAAATTCATCGTGATCGACGCTGTTGACACCATCGTCAAAGACAAGTCGGGTGACGAACTTATAAGAAACCGTCTCACTGCTTGGTGGAAATGCATCTGAAAGTCTGCACGAAAAGGTAATGGTGCGTTGTTCGTTTGCTTTCATCGTTGATGAGCTTAGTATGGTATTCTGATGAAGCACAGAAGAACGTTTATCGTCGTACTGTAAAAGATCAGTTTCAATCCTCTTCAATTTCTGCTCTACCCGACCGCCGGTGAGTTCATATTCACCCTTAATGACATCTCCAGGTCGAAACTCCTTCTTATTCAATACCAAATCAATTTTTGTAGCCCCAATACCAAACCTGCACATCAGTTTGCTAAACATAACAGCCTTCAACCTCTCAATCATCTAGTTACCAATTCTACGCATTAAGGAGAGCTTTGGTTTCATTAATATCTCTTTGAATACGACTATATTCTAAAAGAAACGGAACCGATTTGTCTATACTCCTTCTTCGACATTTTTCGCAATTCCTAAACATCCCACATACGCATATTAACCCCTTCATTTCACCATCAATACCCAATGAAGTAAGTTTAATGGGATTTATTCCATATAGAGGTAGAAATATAGTCGAAATTTCTATAAAATAGGACTAGAACATTATCATATTTTGGTAAAATACGAGCTTAAAAGGGGTTATACAAATTGAAGGAAAAGAAGAAAAAGAAAAAAACCCATGTCCCATTGAGAATGAATCTACTATTTATTTCGGTCTTTTTTCTATTTTCACTTCTGATTCTTCGCCTTGGAATTGTACAAATCGTGCAGGGAAACCATTATGAAGCAGAAGTTGCAAGAACTGAAAATGTGAAATCCCATAATGGAACACCTCCGAGGGGGAAAATCTATGACCGTTACCGTAATGTCATCGTCGACAACGTTCCACTGAATGCCATTACATACACGAGAACTCAAACGACCAAGCCTAAAGATATGCTGAAGGTCGCTGAGAAATTAGCTGAATTGATTGAAATGAAACCAGATAAAATTACCGATCGTGACCGCCAGGATTTCTGGCTCCTCACTCATCCAGATCAAGCGGAAAAGCTTGTTTCAAAAGAAGAAATAAAGAAGCTGGAAGAGGATGAAGATCTGGCGGAGGATGAGAGGAACAAAAAGATTTACGAAATGCAGCTTGAGAGGATCACTAAAAAGGATATTGAATCATTTACAAAACAGCAAGAGGAAGTTCTGGCGATTTTCCGTGAATTCAATACGGGATATGCCCTTAGTCCGCAGATCATCAAAAATAAAGATGTATCGATGGAAGAAATGGCGAGGGTGAGTGAGCGATTATCTGAAATGCCCGGTGTAAACGTCACTACAGACTGGGAAAGGAAGTATGTGAATGATAATACGCTCAGAACCATTTTGGGGAGGGTTTCCACCTCACAACAAGGGCTGCCTAGCGAACTTGTAAAAGAATATAAAGCTCAAGGGTACGCTTTGAATGATCGGGTTGGAACAAGTTATTTCGAATCTGAGTATGAAAATATACTTAAAGGACAAAAAGAAGAGATCGAGTACATTACGAAAAATGGAAGCGTCCTTGATACACAGCTTGTAAGCGAAGGACATAGTGGTAAGGATGTCGTATTGACAATTGACTTACAGCTCCAGAAAGAAATTGAAAAGATTGTAGAAGAAGAGCTTAGCAAACAAGCCTCAAAATATTGGGAATCCCCATTTCTGGACCGTGCTTTCGTCGTCATGATGGATCCCCACACAGGTGAGATCCTTTCCATGGTAGGAAAGAAGTACGGTAAGGATGAAAATGGAAAGACGGAACTACAGGATTATGCTTTAGGTACGTATACTTCTGAATATGGGGTAGGATCTGCTGTAAAGGGTGCTACTGTGTTGACGGGGTATATGACTGGAGCGTTGAATGTTGGGGATGTTTTGTATGATGAACCGATTAAAATAAAAGGAACTGATACAAAAAAATCATGGTTTAGTGGTACGAGATATTTGAGTGATATACAAGCATTAGAAATTTCTTCAAACGTATACATGTTTAAGACTGCAATAAAAATAGCTGGAGGGGTATACGTCAAGGATCAGCCCATCGATATGGATCCAAAAGCGTTTGATACTATGCGAAATTATTATAGTCAATTCGGGCTTGGCGTGAAGACGGGCATTGATCTCCCAGGGGAAGTCGAAGGGTTAAAAGGTACAGAAAGAGAGCCCGGAAAGTTAATGGATTTCGCCATTGGTCAATATGATTTATATACCCCGATGCAACTTGTACAATATGCATCTACAATCGCCAATGGAGGTTTCAGGATGGAACCTCATTTAATGAAAGAAGTACGGGAACCAAGTCAGGAGAGGGATAAGGTTGGGCCTTTGATTTATGAAAATGAAGCTCAGGTCTTAAATCGAATTGATGCAACGGAAAGACAAATTCAACAAGTCCAGCGAGGCTTCTATCAAGTTGCTCATGGTGCAAATGGAACAGCTAATAATTTTAGGACAGCTCCTTATGATGCCGCAGCAAAATCCGGTACAGCAGAAGCATTTTACTATAGTCCAGAGGAAAAAAGACAATATGATACCTACAACACTACATTAATCGGCTATGCACCATATGATAATCCTGAAGTAGCATTCTCAGTGGTTCTCCCGTATTCACATCAGGATAAAGATCCGTATGTAAACAAAACCATCGCCAAAAGAGCTATGGACAAATACTTCGAATTAAAAAAGCAATATGAAAAACAAGGCTACTATAACTCTTCAACAGAAGAGAAAGTCCGTAATGCCGATGAGCTTGAAAACACAGAAGCTCCGGAAACAACTGAAGAGTAAATTCTGACCAATATGAAACCTGCAGCTTTTTCAAACGTATGTATATGTAAGGAAAATATTCCTTATGGAGGTGTAGTGAACATGCTATGGTGGATTATAGGAATTGCCGTTGTGTTCGGTATAGTAAGTAGTCTCCTTAGACGTAAGTTCTCCCAAAATACATTCGAAGCCGGTAATCAACACGAAAGGCAACTGCAGGAAGTAGAACGTGTGAAAGCGAGCAGCTGGTTTAACGGTGGGCAGTGATAGGATAAATGCCAGGAAAAGTTTCCTGGCATTTTTTTTGACAGATTGACGGGTGAGCCCGTAACCAATACATAAAGGTAAATGAATCAGATATTAAAAGGACTTCGTAGGTATTTAAAAATGAACAAGGAGGGAATAACATGATCAAGTCAGAACATGATATATTGGAGCTCGTTAAAGAAGATTCATGGATGATGGAAATCCTTCAAACAGCACATAAACTGCACCTGCCTGACTGGTGGATCTGCGCAGGGTTTGTAAGGACGAAAGTGTGGGATACCCTGCATGGGTACTCAGAGAGAACGAACTTGCCAGATATTGATGTCGTGTATTTTGATGCTTTCAATACAGATGAACAATTTGAGAAATGCGTAGAATCCCGATTGAAGGAGGAAGCTCCTTCCGAACCGTGGTCTGTGAAAAACCAGGCAAGGATGCATAGTAAAAATGGAGAAGCGCCATATACCTCCACGCTTGATGCCGTTTCCCGTTTTCCGGAGACTGCCACCTCTATTGCTCTTAAGCTGAATGAGAAGAACGAGCTTATCTTGGCAGCTCCATGGGGCATAGAGGACTTGATTTCTCTACAAATAACGCCGACACCACCATTTAAAGAAAAAGAGGCATTGTCTTCCATATATAAAAAAAGAGTGCTGGAAAAACAATGGGATACAAAATGGCCAAAGGTGAAAGTTCATGGTATCTGAATTGAGGGACGGACCTCAATTTGGTACTTTATGACGGTATTAAACCCTTGGTATGAAAGGATTTTCTTACATAAAATAGAGCAATTATTGAGGTCCGTCCCTCAAAGGAAAGGAGAAGGTTATGTCTATTAGGTATTGGTCACAAGTAGGAATCGGTTTGCTTGTCTTTGGTTTTTCGACTCTGGTTAGTTGGTATGAGGGGAGTGCTTTGTTGGATCATTCCTGGGAGTGGAGGTATTCGGCTCCTTTTAGTGAGATGGTTCATGGAAGAGTAACGGGTTCGAATGATATTGTAGCCCTTGATTTCTTTGTATATGCCGCGAAGTTCTCGCCACTCTATCCGGGGGTGATGATCACCAGCGCCAGCTATCTTTTCATACTGATTGGATTTGGGTTATTAAACAAACAGGTTTCCGGATTTCCCTCGCTCTACTTGGCGTGATCTACCTTGCTTTATGTTATGTCATTTCCTCATCACCTACAGCGGGTGGAAACACATTATTCTGGTTGTTCTTATCCGTGGGAGTATTGATGATAGTGGCATCGTGCGTCATTCACCTGGTTCCATCCTTACGATTAAGAAGGCCTTACTACCATAGTTAAATGGGATGGACCTCAAATAGAGGGACGGACCTCAAAATACTACATTATTTCAGGGGGGAATCCCTTATAATAAAGCATTTACACCCATAAAATAGATGGATTTTTGAGGTCCGTCCCTAAACCGTAACGTTTAACTGTACGGTTTTATTAAAATGCAGTATACTAATCTAGAGGTGATAACTTGGGAAGTTGTATCGGATAGGCGAGCTGTCGAAGTTAAGTGAAGTATCCAAGCGAACGATTGATTATTACACGAAAATGGGTTTATTAAAATGCGACAGGTCCCGTAATAATTATCGATATTATCATGAAGAGGCATTGGCTGATTTGAAACTGATCGAACAATGTCAGCAGATGAAAATGACCTTACATGAAATAAAAGATCGTATGATTTTATTGAAATCCAATCAGGTGGATCAATCCGTGCTTGAAAAGCAGGTAAAACATATACGAAATGAAATGAAGCATTTGCATAATGAATTACATGAAGTCCTGCAGGCGATGGACACATTAGGGGATGAAGACCGCAATCGCATGTTGAAGCAGGTTTCACCACAGGCGTTAGCCTTATTTCAAACATTAATGGTTTTTTCTGGTTAATCCAGCATAATAGATAAGCAACTACAGGAGAGTGACTTTTTTTTGGACGATATACCACTGAATTCATTAGTATTACTGGGAGCATTAATCCTTTTATCTGCCTTTTTCTCATCGGCGGAAACGGCTTACTCAAGCGTAAATAAGATCAGACTTAAGAATTTCGTAACTGAAGGAAGAAGAGGAAGCATTAAAGCACATTATATTGCTGAGAATTTTGATAAAGCCCTGTCTACGATATTAGTCGGAAACAATATCGTGAACATCGCGGCAGCAAGTATTTCAGCAAAGCTTGCGACAGATATTTTCGGAGGGAACACGGGTCTGGTCATCAGTACGTTTGTCATGACGCTGTTAATTCTGATTTTCGGAGAAATCCTCCCGAAATCATTAGCTAAAGAAAACGCAGAAACGTATTCCCTGACCATATCCGGCGTGCTTTTTTTCTTAATCAAGGTCCTTACACCGATCAACTTCTTTTTTATTAAATTAAAGGAGTTGGTATCGAAATTCTTCTCGAAAGATCATGAGATGCCTTCTGTCACAGAGGAAGAGTTAAAGGTGATGCTTGATATTAGTGAAGAAGAAGGAGTCATCGATAAAGAAGAAAGGGAGCTGATTCACCGCTCCATGGATTTTGATGATATCCTTGCAACCGAGGTTTTGACCCCAAGGATCGATGTGATGGCCGTGGAAGTGAATCAGCCAATCGAAGAAATCAAAGAAATGTTCTTTGAAGAACGTTTTTCTCGGATTCCTGTATATGAGGATCACATCGATAACATTATCGGAATCCTCTCGGAAAAAGAGTTCTTTACTCACTTGATCAAGTTCGGTGAAGTAAACATACGGGAATTGATTCGTGAACCAATGTTCATTTTTGAATCTGTTAAAATCTCTTCGCTTCTTACTAAGCTTCAAAAGAACAATGTGCATATGGCCATTGTAGTGGATGAATTTGGTGGAACCACCGGAATCATTACCCTTGAAGATATCCTGGAAGAGATTGTAGGGGAAATATGGGATGAGCAGGATGAGAAAACTCATTCCATGAAGAAAATCAGCGATAAGGAATATCGATTTGATTCCCAATATCAATTGGATGAATTTACAGAGTTACTCGACGTACCGGAGCCTGAAAGCTCTTACCATACACTTGGGGGATGGGTCGTAGAAAGCTTTGAAGACCTTCCATCAGAAGGTGACAGCTTCGATTATGAAAACTTAAAGGTGAGCGTCGAAGAAGTGGATAACCGCCGGGTACGTACAATTAAAGTGGAGATTATAGAAGAAAAAACCGGAGACCTGGTTTAAAATACGTTAAAAAAAACAGGCTTAGATGCCTGTTTTTTTATACGCAATCGAAAGGAGCTGTAACATGCGTCAAGAAGAAACGAAAGAGGTCCTTTTAAAGGAACTTGAGATTGTCAATGAATGGGCAGATGATCAAAAAGGATTGTGGTTCTGGGAGAAGCTCGGCAGGATTCCATTTATGATTCTTGATCGAATCACCCCTCAAATGGTACATAATAAAATCGGACAAGCCTTGGATGAAATAGGGAGCTATATACAAAAAGGCGGGAGTCATCTCACAAGTGAGAAGGAAGTCTTAAATCGATTCATCAAAAAAACGGGAGAGTCTGATTTAACTCTAAAGAACATTGAAGCTCTTCCCCTTAACTATATGGATCAAGTGAGCGAAGGAATTGTGGATCTCAGGAAAAAGGTGGCGATGACTCAAGGTGCCACTACAGGGATCGGTGGTTTTCTGACATTAAGTATCGATATCCCATTCATTCTGGGCATATCACTCAAAACCCTTCAAGAAATTGCCTTGTGCTACGGTTATGATCCCAATGATCAAGAAGAGCGCATTTTTATCATCAAATGCCTCCAATTTGTTTCATCTGACATTGTGGGTAAACAAGCTATATTACAAGAACTGGAGGACTTTAATGGGGAGAAGAAGGATAAAAGAGAGCAAACCCTTTCCCAACTGCAGGGGTGGAGGGAAGTGATGATCAGCTTTCGTGACAACTTCGGATGGAAAAAACTCTTTCAAATGATTCCCATCGCAGGTATCCTATTCGGTTCCTTCATCAACAAATCCATGATCAAAGACATAGGCGAGACTGGTCGCATGCTCTACCGTAAAAGAAGGATCCTCGCAAAGCTGGAAGAGGGACGGACCTCGAATTAACATACCATTTCCATGAGGAATTCAGGTTTCATGCGGATTCTTAATCACATATGGAGCATTTATAGAGGTCCGTCCCTTTATAAATCCAAAAAGGGACCTCCCACATGGAAGTCCCTTTTTCTTTATTCTTCTTCATTCTTATCTTTATTAAACCAAAGCGGCTCATCATTATCCACTTCGCCATTGTAGTTAATAAGCAGTTCTTCTCCGGCTTGAATATCTTTATAAGCATAAAAGTCGAAAGTATGATTATCAAAATTGATTTCGTAAACCGTATTCGGTGTATATGAATGGTTGAATAACATTCCGTATCCTAATAGAAGTGCTGTGTGGTTGATTCCGTATTCAAATACATAATCCGCCAGGAACGTCTTCTCGATATGCTCATGTTCCTCGTTTGGGTATGGGATGACTGGTGCTTCATGAACCAGTTCTCCTTTGGCTATATCTCTTTTTGCAAAAACTCCACGATTCAAATCTCCGTCGCTAAGAGACGATAGTTTTACTTCGATCATTATGCCACCTGCTTTCTAAATCCTTGACTAAATAAGTTTGACACGAACGGGATAGAAAAGCAAACACTAAATCTACCCCGAACATTAACGGTTTACCTATCCGTTAGAAAATATCACCAAAAAAATCTTGGATGCCGCGTGCACTACGGACAATCCAGCTCGCTTTCTTTACGGATTCTGCAGCATAAACGTCCACCTTATAAGCTGAGGACTTCTTGTCGAAGATATATTCTTCTTTTTCATTTGTTTCGATGACCAATTCCCCGATTTTTTCTCCTTTTTCAATAGGAGCTTGAAGGGACCCATCCTCGTTGACTTTATTATCATCGAGATCCAGTGTGGTTTTCACCTTGTCTTTCTCTTCATCCGTTAGGCGGATAGAGAGGGGTTTGTCGACTTTGATTGTCACTTCCTGCTCTTTCCCGTTTGGAACCGGTATGGTATGCTTCTTTTTCTTTTCGATGCTGTCCAAGTCATAAGTTACAGTCTTAAATTCATCAAAGCCGTAATCGAGGAGTTCCCTTGCTTGAATAAATCGTTCTGCACTGCTTGGCTGTCCATACTCATCCTTGGCGTCAAGAATGACCGTAATGTAACGGACCCCATTCCTCTTTGCCGTCCCGGTAAAAGTGGAACCGGCAAATGGAGTCGTACCGGTCTTAAGACCGTCTGCGCCCTTGTAGTGATAGGATTTCCCCTTTAATAGGCCATTTGTGTTTTTCATAAGAAGTTCTTCACTTGTCCCGGCTCTGAATACTTTAGACGTGAGACTCGATGTTTCCAATACTTCCGGAAAATCATGAATGAGGTAATAGGCTAGGGTTGCCATATCTTCCGCTGAAACCACATTTTCGTCATTCACATCGGTTCCCTCAGGATACATCCCTAGCATGTCGTAGTTACTGAGCCCCGAGGAATTGACGAATTGATAATGTTCAAAGCCAAGTTCCTTCGCCTTGGCATTCATCATCTTCACAAATTCCCCTTCAGAACCTGCCACAACCTCAGAAAGCGCAATCGCGGCACCATTGCCGGACTTGATGACCATGGCGTCATACAATTCCCTAACCGTATATTCTTCATCTGCTCTCAAAGGAACATTGCTCAATCCGGGGGCATTGGCTAATTGATAAACTTTATCGCTTACTTTATACGTTTGATCCCATTTAATTTTTCCCTTTTCAATCGCTTCTAACACAAGGTACTCCGTCATCATTTTCGTCATGCTCGCAATGCCGAGTGCCTTGTCCTCATGTTCACTATAAACAATCTTTCCTGTATCTGCTTCTACTAATATTGCAGCATCTGCATTGATTTCTACTGTAGATTTACCATGCGCCGTCTGCTGAAAAGGCGTCATGGCCATAAATGATATCATCAAAACCGCCAGGCTTTGTTTCACCGTCTTCTTTTCCAAAATAGTACCTCCATAAAACCAATTTTACGCAACCAAATCATTCTACCATACAAACCTAACAAACACCCCAAATCCCATGAACCTTTTCAAATCGTTCAAATTATTGTAAATAATTGTTGTACTGAGGGACGGACCTTCATCTATCAATCTGGGTTTACCATAATATGAACGGAGAAGGTCCGTCCCTCTAAATGGAAAATAATTCTTGTCCCCTTTCTACCAATCTGGTAAAATCGGGTAAACCACTGGGAGGGGATAGAGATGATTACATATCCATTACTTAAGAAACATTCTACTGTGGGCTTGACCGCACCTTCTTCTGGCGTGCCACATGAGCTCCACGATTTATTGAAGAAAGCGATAGCTAAAATGGAAGAAGCCGGGTACACCATAGAGTGTGGTGAAACCGTGTGGAAGCAGCACAAAGCAAAGTCTGCTCCTGCTCACGAGAGAGCAGCCGAATTAAATAGAATGCTTCAGGATGATTCGATTTCACTCATCACTCCGCCTTGGGGAGGAGAGCTCCTCATAGAAGTCCTCGATTTAATCGATTATCAACAAATCAAGCCTAAGTGGGTGCTCGGGTATTCCGATATCAGTGCCCTCTTACTTGCATTAACTTTAAAGACAGGGATGGCCACGGCACACGGGACCAACCTCATTGACTTGAGAGGAGAGGCAACTGATCCTACAACTAAACAATGGGAAAGTGTCCTCACAACAGATAAAGGCTCTTCGGTCACGCAATACTCATCCCAGAATTATCAAAAAGAATGGAATCATGAAAAGCCCTCACCACATGTATTTCATTTAACGGAGCCCACGGTCTGGAAAACCATTGGAAATGGGAAGGCAGAAATGGAAGGCCGAGTCCTCGGAGGCTGCATCGATGTAATCAGGAACCTTATCGGCACACCTTACGGGGATGTGGCTTCCTTCATGGAGAAACATATAGTCGATGAGCCGATTATCTGGTATTTCGAAAACTGCGAGATCAATACGGCAGATTTGCGCCGTACACTCGTACAAATGAAACTAGCAGGATGGTTAGACCATACTTCAGGGCTGCTATTCGGAAGAAGTGCCGCTAATACTCCAGTGGACGGCTATACAGCAGAAGATGTTTATCATGAAATCGCCAACGAGTTACAAATTCCGGTTGTGTATGATATCGACTGTGGTCATCAGCCGCCACAGATTACATTTATCAATGGGGCTTACGGAAAAGTAGAAGTCCATAATGGAAAAGGGAAGGTAACACAAACCTTCCGATAAACATTCAATTAGAGGGACGGACCTTCATGATGCAGTAGCAGTTTACCATAATTATATGTATGAAGGTCCGTCCCTCTTAAAATAGGAGGTTTAAGTAATGAAAGCAAATATGATGACGATCCGGGGAAAGGGTCTTCATGTAGAAACGTACGGATCTATTGAGAACCCGGCTTTGTTGTATTTACATGGTGGACCGGGGGAGAGCTGTTATGATTTCTCGTTTCATCAGGCTAAGAGACTCCGAAAGGATTTATTTGTTGTCGCAATCGACCAGCGGGGTGTCTGCCGGTCGGATGCCATTGAGGAAGGAGAGCCCTTTGGCTTTCAAGATCTTGTTGAAGACTGTGAAGCACTGAGGAGGGAGTTGGGGATTGATCGCTGGTCTGTCCTGGGGCATTCATTTGGAGGTTTCCTTGCTCTTGCGTATGGATCACAGTATCCAGACTCCATCGACAGCCTTATCTTTGAATGTCCGACATTCGACTTCACCCTGACTTCCAAGGGACTGCTCAAGAAAACGGCTGGCTTATTCGGAAAGTATAATCAACCCGAGCTTCAAGATAAAGCGATGAGTCTTGTGGATAAAGAGCTTTCCCCGAAAGAATTCACGGAAATCTATATGAGCCTCAGCGACGAACTCAAAGAACACAGAATGGAAATCTACACCCATAATTTTGATAACCCTACAGACTACTATACTACTTATACGGATGAAGAGTGGGATACCTTCTACGACCGTTCGGATTATCATTACCAACTTCTTCGTGAAGAAGGGATCATCTTTTCTAACTTTTTAGAAAGGATTAAAACCATCGAAACCCCCATGCTCCTTCTAACAGGGGAGTATGACCCGGTCACATGTGATGAACATATTCACACGTTTCAACGGGATGCCGTAAACGGTGAAAGGGTCCATTTTAAACAAAGCGGGCACACACCGCATTACGAAGAAGCAGATCACTTCTCAGAAGTGGTGATGAGTTTCATGAATGCCACTAATCTTACAAAACAAAGATAAGGAGAAATGAATATGTTTACCTATCAATTGAGCGATGAACTGGAATTAAGACTACTTGATGTACAAGACGCAGAAAGGTTATTCGAACTGACAGAAGGATCCCGCTCCTATTTACGCGAGTGGCTGCCTTGGGTTGACTACTCAAAAACGGTGGAGGATTCAAAGGAGTTCATTCAGGCGACCCGCTTAGGTTTTGCCAATAATAAGAGTTTGACGACTGCGATCATTTATCAAAATGAAATCGTCGGTGTAGCGGGTTTCAATGAACTGAATTGGTCTAATAAAGTCGCCTATATTGGATATTGGCTGGGTGAAGGCTATCAAGGGAATGGAATCATGACGACCGTTGCAAGAGGGTTGACGAGCTACGCCTTTGATTATTATAAAATGAATAAAGTCGAAATAACCGCTGCTGAATTTAATCAACGGAGTCGAAGCATCCCTGAAAGACTCGGATTTGTGGAAGAAGGGAAGCTGAGACAGAGGGAATGGCTCTACGATCACTATGTAGATCATATTGTCTATGGTATGTTAGCGGAAGAATGGGGAAGAAAGTGAAGGGAATCGAACACCGTGCAGAGGAACTGATCTCCTGGGTGGAAGATATCAAAGAGAAAAATGGAAGCTCTGCTGGCGCACTTTATATCCTTAAAGATAATCATGTAGTGGTGGAGCATTATAGTGGACGTCACTCCCACGAAGAGGACGCGAGGAATGTCCAAGCCGATTCACAATTCAATGTGGCTTCTGCCAGAAAGAGCTATTTAGGACTTGCCGTTTCCTTTGCGTTGTTTGACAAATACATCGAGAGTCTGGACGATCCGATTTCTAAGTATATGCCTGAATTGGATCCTGAAATGGTGATGGGTACGACCATCCGGCACTTTGTCACTCATTCCCACGGACTTCATATCGATGAGAAGGGGAATTGGTACAGGGAATTCATGGCAGGGACCGGCTGGGCTTATCGAAACGCCGGAGTGGAGATCATGACCGAATTGATTCAGCGACTTTACGGAAAAGGGTTTCCTCAGCTATTGGAAGAACGGATATTTTCACGTATCGGATTAAAAGAAACGGGCTGGCGGACAGAACCTTCAGCAAGCCTTGTGAACATTATCGAAGAAGTAACGGAACCATCTCTTTCCGGACTGGGGACGACCAATGATGGTAAAGAAAAAAATCTATTCGTTTCCCCACGGGAATTTGCCTTATGGGGACAACTGCACTTGCAAAAGGGCAGGATGAACGGTGAACAGGTTGTTCCACCTCAGGTGATCGAGTTATCTACCTCGATACAAAATGGTGCCTATGATGACTCGTCCCTTCCAGATAACGGCCTTTTCTGGTATGTACAAGGAGATGCGCGGGCGAGAAGTGAAATGGGGGAACGGGTACCCCGTGGTTCGTATCAAATACTTGGAGTGACGGGACCAACGCTTCTTGTCATCCCATCCTTAAACGTTGTGGTAGCAAAGATGTATAATAAGCGCTATAACTACGGTGGGGAAGACTACCTTCATTATCTAAGAGAGTTCAGCAACGAAGTAGCGGATTTATTTACTGACAGTCAGCAGCCATGACAATAAATCGGATCTGGGAATGAATTTCCAAATGGAAGGGTACACTATGATCAATCATTTGTATCATACTATGGGGGGATCCCATGTTTCATATTGCCGTGATTGTATTGATTGTTCTTAGTTCCTTGAAATGGGGATCTTGGAGTAGGTGGAGGGAGTTTCTTCCCACCATCTACTATTTTAGTTTTTTCAATATGTTTTATCAGTATCTCAGCTATACAGTAAAGGCCGTGTGGGAATTAGACGGTTTTTTTGTCAATATGTTTGTGACGGATACGCTTTATACAATGGTTGCTTACCCTTGCCTTGTCGTTCTGTTTTTGAGCCATTATCCTGAAGAATGGAGAACCAAGGTCGTCTATTATCTAAAATATATCGGTGTTGCAACGTTGACTGAATGGGCTGCGGGGAAAACCGACTCCATAGATTATTTTGAAGGATGGAATCTATGGTGGACGGTGCTCTTTTATTGCATTATGTTCCCAATGCTACGCCTTCACTACCTGAATCCTGTTAAGGCCTTTATTGCATCCATTTTCGTGGTGACTTTTCTATTGATCAGCTTCGATTATCATGTATTATGAAAAACGGTGAATCTCTTTTTTGAGACACACCGTTTTTAAAATGATGAAAAAAATGACTCCCGGCACCGTCTCTTTTCCAATCAAAGCAGCACTATAAAAACATAACCATTAACTCTTCATCGTAATATTCCTCATTATATTTCAATGCTCTTTTTTCAGTTCCATATGGTTTGAATCCACACGAGTGATAAAGTCCTTTTGCCGTTTCATTGGTGGTGACGACTGTGATCATCAGCTGTTCAATGCCTTCTGTTTCCTTTGCAAGGTTTATGGCCGCTTCCAGCAGTCGTCTTGCCAATCCTTGCCCCCTTTGTGCCGGTGTGACATACATTGCATAAATGGAAGCTTTATGGTTCATTTTCAATGCCGTTTCCCTTACCATCGTAACTGCCCCTGCCAGTTTTTCTTCAACAAAGCAGCCAAACGTGAAACTTTCTCCGCTTGCAAACCTCTTTTTTGTCATTTCAATAGGATTTTGACGCTCAAGTGCCTCTTCATAGCTGCTGCCAAAGCTTGAAGGACTCTGCTTTAGCATTTCTAACCTAAGGTTCCAATAATCCTTTGCATGTGTTTCATTAAGTAATGTAATTTCCATTATTTTCAGATATCCCTTCCACTTCGTGATATGATGATAGGAGAAATGCAGTGATTTCCCTATGCTACAATGTTCGACACATTTTAAAAAAAACCTTTTAAATCCACTGTTCAATGGAGGAGTTCGAATGAAGGATTGTCTTGGGTGCCGACTTTCAAATCAGGAAGAGAAAGTACATATCATATATGAGAATGAATTTGTCACATGCATACTGGATCATGCTCCCCACCATGCAGGTCATACACTGATCCTGCCAAAGAAACATAAGGTGGAAGTTACAGAAATGGACGAAGAGGAAAGTCTCTCTGTGATGAGGGCATCACAGCTGGTTGCACGTACCATCCATGCATTATATGAACCGAATGGAGTGACAATTTGTCAAAATGGGGGAATCTTCAATGAATTAACACATTATCACATGCATGTCATTCCACGAAATGAAGAAGCAGATCATTTTGGTGATATGTTTTATGGACATGTTCAGGTAGAAGAACCATCCGAATCGTTGAAGGAAACACACGAAAAAATGAAAACATACATCACTGGATTACTGGAACAGGAGAATTCAAAATGACTATACATAAAGAATTTCAAGATAAAGTAAAACAATATGCAGAGCTGGCGGTCAAGGTCGGGGTGAATGTGCAAGAAGATCAACCACTGTGGATCTCGGCACCACTCGGAACGGAAGACTTCGTTCGCCTTGTGGTGAAGGAAGCCTATCTTGCAGGTGCAAGAATCGTCCATGTTCAATGGTATGATGAAGAAATTATGAGAATGCATTATGAATCGGCACCGGATGATGTGTTTTATGAATATCCGAGCTGGCTGGCTGCCGCTCATGAATGGGTAGTTGATCTTAAAGGAGCGTTCCTGCAAATAGAGGCCAATGATCCGGATCTTCTGAAAGGTATCGATCCTGACCGGATCATGAATTTCGAGAAAGCGAGTGGGGATGCCCTTGATCGATTCTATGAAGCGATTGAAAAGGATGAAATCAGCTGGTCCATCGTCGCCATTCCCTCACAGAAATGGGCGGATAAAGTGTTCCCTGAACTCCCAGCATCAGAAAGGGTATCCAGTCTTTGGGAACGGATTTTCACTTCGGTCCGCATCGATCAACCAGACCCTGTTTCAGCATGGAAGACTCATATCCAAACCTTGACAGATAAAGCCACCCAACTCAACTCACTAAAGTTAGAAAGCCTTCACTACAGCGCGATAGGGACGGACCTTTCCATTAAACTGCATGAAGACCATATTTGGCTAACAGGCGCAAGCAAGACCCCACAGGGGACAGGTTTCATTGCCAATATGCCGACAGAGGAGGTATATACAGTTCCTGTGAAGACAGGAGTGAATGGGACCGTTACTAGTACCAAGCCACTTGCTTACAATGGAAATGTAATAGACGGATTCACTCTCACATTTGTTGACGGGGAAATTAAGGAAGTCTCCGCTGAAGAAGGAGAAGAAATACTACGTAAATTAATCGATACCGATGAAGGGGCAGCTTACCTGGGAGAGGTGGCGCTTGTCCCTCACCATTCACCCATCTCAGACTCCGGTGTCTTATTCTTTAATACTCTGTTTGATGAAAATGCATCAAATCATTTAGCGATCGGTTCCTCGTACCCGACATGTATGAAAGATGGAAACATATTATCTGACGAGGAACGGGAAGAAAAGGGTCTCAATGAAAGTGTCGTTCATGAAGACTTCATGATTGGTTCAGGTTCTATGAATATTGACGGAATTTGCCGCGATGGTAAAAAGGTTGCCATTTTCCGAAATGGCAATTGGGCGATATGATACGAATAGATATACAGAACTATGATATAATTTCTCCTTGGGAAAAACCTGCATATACCTATTAAGGAGTGAAAGACATTGAGTTTTGAAGGTCAAAACATATTGCCTGCCATAAGGTCCATGAAGGACTTTGATAAAATGCTCGAAACCTCTTTCCAGTACGGTGTCTTCCTCGACCTTCATGTCGGGATGCTGAAAAGTGTTTTTGAATATGCCCGTAACGAAAATCGTAATATGTTTTTGCACATGGATCTCATTCATGGTTTATCGAGTGATGAATACGCTGCGGAGTATGTCTGCCAGGAAATCAAACCTTATGGAATCATATCCACTAAGGGGAACGTTATAAAAAAGGCGAGGCAAAAGGGCGTATATGCCACCCAGAGAATGTTTGTCATAGATTCGAGCGCCATGAACCGCAGTATTGAATTAATCCAAAAGACGGATCCGGATTTCATTGAGGTACTTCCCGGTGTGATTCCGAAAATCATTAAGGAAATATGCTCCAAGACTGGAAAACCCATCTTTGCCGGCGGGCTCATAGATACAGTGGAAGAAGTGGAAGCGGCACTTGAGGCAGGAGCGACGGCAATTACTACCTCTGATCGGGTCCTTTGGAAACATTTTGACAGATAAAAAATCAAGAAAACCCATTGACACCGCTTTCATAGTGGAGTAATATGAATGACAAGTTAATACGTTGTGAAAGAGATGAAGAGACTCACGTGAAGTGCCCGCAATTGATGGGTATATTCCGTGAGTCTCTTTATTTTTGATTCAACGGGCTCTGATGACATGGTGAGTGACTGATAGGATTATGACATGCATTTATGGGGTAAACGAGCTAAAAAGCCCCGTAAAAGCCTGAAAATCGATGGTGCTGCAAGCTCTTCATGTATGGAAACGATTGATGATATCAGCTCATAGTGGTTCAGAGCAAAATCTAATTGAAATGAGGGATGATGCATGAATGCATTTATAGGAGAAGTGGTAGGTACAGCATTGCTCATTATTTTCGGTGCTGGGGTTTGCGCCAATGTAAACCTGAAGAAATCATTTGCGTATAACGCCGGTTGGATCGTTATTACATTCGGTTGGGGATTGGGTGTTGCCATGAGTGTATACGCCGTAGGGCAGTTTAGTGGTGCACATTTAAATCCTGCTGTCACATTGGGACTGGCGTTCAATGGTGACTTCCCATGGAGCGATGTACCCGAGTATATCCTTGCACAAATGATCGGGGCCATCATCGGGGCAACCATCACATACTTACATTTTTTACCCCATTGGCACGCAACAAAGGATCCAGGCGTGAAATTAGGAGTTTTTGCTACAGGTCCAGCCATTCCACATTATTTTTCAAATTTATTGAGTGAAATCATTGGAACTTTTGTATTAGTAGTAGGATTATTATCCATAGGGGCGAATACCTTTACAGACGGATTAAATCCATTCATCGTCGGATTCCTTATCATCGCGATCGGAATTTCTCTTGGCGGTACAACAGGATATGCAATTAACCCGGCTCGTGATCTTGGACCGCGTATCGCTCACTTCATCCTTCCGATCCCCGGCAAGGGACCATCCAACTGGGGATATTCATGGGTACCTGTAGTAGGGCCGGTGTTAGGCGGATCTTTTGGAGGAGTCTTTTATAAAGCGGTTTTCATCGGACAAGTCACAACAAGCTTCTGGGTGGTTCTTGTGATCACTCTGGCCGTCCTTGGACTTGCATATGCAAGTGACAGAAAGACCAGTTTAGCTAAAAAAGTACATCAATTATCTACTGAAAATTAATCTTTGGAGGGGTTATCAATGGAAAAGTTTATTTTATCTTTGGATCAGGGAACCACAAGCTCAAGAGCCATCCTTTTTAATAAAAAAGGGGAAATCGTTCATACTGCTCAAAAGGAGTTTACTCAGCATTTCCCTAAACCGGGCTGGGTAGAACATAGCGCGAATGAAATTTGGGGATCTGTCCTTGCCGTCATTGCAAGCGTTTTATCGGAATCCAGTGTGAAACCAACTCAGATCGAAGGAATCGGGATCACAAATCAACGTGAAACAACAGTCGTATGGGACAAAGAGACCGGTGACCCGGTATATAATGCAATTGTGTGGCAGTCACGACAAACCGCTGGGATCTGTGAGGAATTAAAATCACAGGGACTAAACGATACCTTCCGTGATAAAACCGGATTGCTCATTGATGCCTATTTCTCCGGCACGAAGGTGAAATGGATCCTGGACAATGTCGAAGGTGTAAAGCAAAAGGCGGAAGAAGGAAAGCTTCTGTTCGGAACGATCGACACGTGGCTGATTTGGAAAATGTCAGGTGGGACGGCTCACGTAACAGACTACTCCAACGCCTCACGTACACTTATGTATAATATCCATGACTTGAAATGGGATGAAGAGCTCCTTGATATTCTCGGTGTACCGGCAAGTATGCTTCCAGAGGTCCGTCCCTCATCAGAAGTGTATGGGAAAACGGTTCCGTATCATTTCTTTGGTAGAGAAATCCCGATTGCGGGTGCTGCAGGGGATCAGCAGGCAGCATTATTCGGACAGGCCTGTTATGAGAAAGGCATGGCGAAGAATACGTACGGGACAGGTTGCTTTATGCTGATGAATACAGGTGAGAAAGCAGTGAAGTCTGATAATGGTTTATTGACGACACTCGCCTGGGGAATCGATGGAAAGGTTGAATATGCTCTTGAAGGTAGTATTTTCGTTGCCGGTTCAGCCATTCAGTGGCTTCGCGATGGACTACGGATGCTGAAAGATGCAAAGGATAGCCAGGAATATGCAGAGAAAGTGGACTCAACTGATGGCGTATATGTGGTCCCTGCATTCGTTGGCTTGGGCACTCCTTATTGGGATAGCGACGTCCGCGGTGCTGTATTTGGATTGACACGCGGCACATCGAAGGAACATTTTGTAAGAGCCACTCTTGAATCACTTGCTTACCAGACAAAAGATGTATTGACTGCCATGGAAGCCGATTCTGGAATTTCCCTTAAGAAACTGAGAGTCGATGGAGGAGCAGTTAAGAATGATTTCTTGATGCAATTCCAAAGTGACTTGCTATCCGTACCGGTCGAGCGTCCAGTGGTCAATGAAACCACCGCATTAGGTGCTGCCTACCTTGCAGGACTTGCCGTCGGTTTCTGGAAAGATCGCGAAGAAATCTCTAAACAGTGGAATAAAGATAAACAATTCGAACCCGAAATGGCCGCGGAGACACAGGAAGAACTATATGACGGCTGGAAAAAAGCTGTAAATGCAGCTATGGCTTTTAAATAATAGAAACTTATGATATAATGAACCCAAGTTAATAAAACGGTTAGAGACCAAGAGAGACCAAACTTGCATTATGGCACATTTTCGCCATGATGTTAGTTTCGGTCTCTTTTTTTATGGTTAAACAGTAGAGTAAGTGAGAAATTATTTCTTTAATTCTTAGGAGGAACCAACAATGACATTTTCAAGTACTGCACGAGAAGAAGTAAAACATACACTGTCATCCAATCAATTCGACCTGATTGTAATCGGGGGAGGTATTACAGGTGCAGGGATTGCCCTTGATGCATCCAAACGTGGAATGAAAGTCGCCCTTGTGGAAATGCAGGATTTTGCCGCTGGTACATCCAGCCGTTCCACAAAATTGGTTCACGGGGGACTTCGATACTTAAAACAATTTGAAGTCAAAATGGTGGCCGAAGTGGGAAAAGAACGAGAAATCGTATATGAAAACGGGCCACATGTCACTACTCCTGAATGGATGCTGTTACCCCTTCATAAAGGAGGAACATTCGGTAAATTCAGCACGTCGATCGGCTTGAAGGTCTATGACTATCTCGCAGGTGTCAAAAGAAGTGAAAGACGATCCATGCTGTCGGTATCAGAAACGTTAACGAAAGAGCCCCTCGTCAAAAAGGATGGTTTGAAAGGCGGAGGTTATTATGTTGAATATCGTACCGACGATGCCCGTTTAACCATTGAAGTCATGAAGGAAGCAGTTGCTCATGGGGCAACGGTTCTAAACTATATGAAATCCCAAAGATTTCTGTATGACAACAAGAAAGTTATCGGAATAGAAGCAGAAGACCTGGTATCAGGGGAAACGATTGACATTCGCGGATCGAAAATCGTCAACGCTGCAGGTCCTTGGGTCGATGATGTCCGTGGCAAGGATTACAGTACGAATAATAAACAACTCCGCCTGACCAAGGGAGTCCACCTTGTCATTGATCAAAGCAAATTCCCTCTCCAACAGGCCGTCTATTTTGATACACCGGATGGACGTATGGTATTTGCGATTCCTCGTGATGGGAAAGCGTATGTAGGGACAACGGATACATTCTTTGACTCTGAAAAAGCATCCCCTCATATGACATCAGAAGACAGAGAGTATATCTTGAATGCGATTCACTTCATGTTTCCCGATGTGTCAGTGGGGAAAGAGGATGTGGAATCCAGCTGGGCAGGCGTGCGCCCATTGATATTTGAAAAAGGGAAAGATCCTTCTGAAATTTCTCGTAAAGACGAAGTGTGGGAAGCGGAAAGCGGACTGATCACCATTGCGGGCGGTAAGCTGACAGGGTACCGGAAGATGGGGGAACATGTCGTAGACCTTGTATCTAAACGTCTGAAAGAAGAACATAAACAGAAGTTCCCTGCATCTTCTACAAAGCACATGCCGATTTCCGGTGGTCATGTTGGAGGATCAAAGAATTTCCAATCATTCATTGACCAAAAGGCAGGAGAAGCCGTTCAATACGGATTATCAGAGGCCGAGGGCAGAAAGCTCGCTGGAATGTACGGTTCCAATGTGGATCAGCTATTTAAGCTTGCTCATGCATACAGTGGATCTACGGATGAAAGGTCCGTCCCTCCTTACTTGTACGCCCAGCTGATTTATGCGATTCAGGAAGAGATGGCTGCGACACCGGTGGATTTCTTCATTCGACGGACAGGCGCTTTGTTCTTTGACCGTGAGTGGGTAGAGAAGTGGAAGGAACCAGTCATTGAGATGATGGCCAAATTGTTGAATTGGACTACTGATCAAAAAGACAAATACACTGGTGATTTAAATGAGGAATTAAAAAATGCAGTGGTACCGGTAGATTTGCAGTCATAAGGCTGTAAACGGCAGAATGTATTTTCTGCCGTTTTTTTCTGTTATTAATGCACTTCATCAAATAATGCATGATGAATTATGCTTACAATTATATAAATATATGAAATGAAGCTGAAACCGCCTAAACCGTGCATTTCATTTATTGAGAGAACTTTATATCCCTTCAGAGGGAAGTTGAGGGAGCGAGGTCGTTACGATAAAGTAAGAGTAGAAATTGACACGACTCCTCGTTAAAAGGTTGGCTTCAATGGGATGAAGCCAGCCCTTTTTTTGGTTTCTTACTGAGAAAATATTCCTGTAAATGAGTTAGTAATTGCTAGATTAAAAAAGGGTGGCATCTCTGATTGAAACGGAAGAGGCTGAAGTCTGAAAATAAAGAATTTCATTCTAAAGAAGGAGAATTTTGTCAAAAGAGCGAATATGCTTTAGTGAGATTCAATTTGAAGTGAGGTGAATGAATGAATGGAAAGGGGCATCTGCCCTTTGTATGAATGAAGGGCGTTTATTAATGGTATTACAGGGAAAAGAAAAGGAAGAGAAACGATGGTCGGTCCCTTCAGGTCGTCTTGAAGAAGGGGAAACCCTTAGGGATTGTTGTAAACGAGAAGTATGGGAAGAGACCGGCTATAGGGTGAATTCAGGAAAACATCTTTACACTAAATGGGGGTGTGAAGGCGATATTTCCACAACTATTCACTATTACGAAGTCCACCTTCTTGGAGGGAAAGCGACACTTCAAGATCCCGATCAATTAATACATAGAATTGAATGGATCTCACTTCAAGAGTTAAAAAATCTGCCCCTAGGCTTTCCAGAGGATCAATCCATCCTGGAGGCCTATATGAGCAAGAAACACAATATACTATAGAGAATTCAACTAATAAGGAGAGATTAGAATGGTAAAGCGTACTGGTGAAGTCATCATGGGAGTGATCGGAATTGTCTTATCCGCATTATTTTCCATCATTGGAATCGTACTTAACATGGGCATGAACAGCCCGGAAGTGATGTCCCAAATCGAAGAGGGAATGGAAAGTGACCCGAATCTACAGGAATCAGGTATGACAACAGGGGATATGAGTGCCATCATGGAAACAGCTGAATCAATGGGTTCTTATCTGGTGATCTTAGGCATAATTGCATCAATCCTTGGTATCATTGCTGTTATGACCATTGTCAAAAATAAAAAGCCGGTACTATCCGGAATCATGTTTATCATTGCTGCTCTAGTGATCGGACTTGGAACAATCGGATTCGGGTTCATTCCTGGACTTTTATTCTTAATCGCCGGCATTATGGCCTTTGTCCGTAAGCCCAAAAGAACAGAAACCGTTTATTAATGTGTATAGCTTGGAGAATATTCTCTGAGCTTTCTTTTTTTGCTCGTCCACATCTTGCTTTCCGATTGAAAATATACTATCTTAAATAAAGAGTATAACGAAAAACAAGAGACACTGGCGGCAACCAATGTCTCTTGCTACACAGCAAACTGCAAGGAAAGCAGTGGCCCAATAGAGAAAGGAACATGACTCTACCCTTCAAAGTTTAGGCACTTCATGAGGGTGGGGTTATTTCTTTTTGTCATTTGAAATAACTATGGCAATGATGGAGACAATTAAAGAGCCAAAGGTAATCATCAGCGTTAACGCCTCATACGTTGTCACTATAAGCACCACCTCCTTCTATAAGGAAGTGGCCACTCCCACCCTACATTCACTGTATACTCCAGATTATATCACAAATGCCCTCCACCCTTTATAGGCAGGAGGTAGGAAAAGCCTGCCTTGTCAAAAAACAAACACCAGGAGAAAACCCTTCAACACTACAATTATTTCAAACTTCCACCGAAATATGTTAGCATAGATATGCTCACATTAATCGATTACATAACATCATGATACTCGAGGAGGAATACACTATGAAACACCGCATAGAAATGTTGAAAAGTTGGATGAAAGAAGAGAAAATTGATGCAGCCTTTATCAATTCAACTGAAAACGTATTTTACTTAACGAATTTCCACACAGATCCACATGAGCGATTAATGGGACTATTCGTATTTCCGGATGCCGAACCTTTTGTAGTTGTTCCAAGAATGGAAGCGAGACAGGTGAAGGATGCCGGTTGGGGCAACGAAGTGATTGGCTACTCAGACCACGAAAATCCCTGGGACTTCATTATGGAAGCCGTTCAGGCAAGAAAAATCACCGGCAAAAAAGTGGCCTTTGAGAATGAGGTCGTCACCTATGGACGCAGTCAGGCGTTTTTAAACCTCTTCGACTCACCACATGTGGTGAACGTTGAAGACAAATTAAATGAAATGCGTGTAGTCAAGGATGAGGGCGAGATCGCGATCATGCGCCGAGCAGCGGAAATGGCTGACTATGGGGTAGAAGTAGGGGTCAGCGCGCTTCAAGAAGGCATTACCGAAATGGAAGTCCTTGCAAAGATTGAATATGAATTAAAGAAAAAGGGAATCCGTGAAATGTCATTCTCGACAATGGTTCTCTTCGGTGAGAAGGCTGGAGATCCCCATGGTAATCCGGGAGACCGTAAACTGAAAGCAGGAGATTTCGTCCTGTTTGATCTGGGGGTTGTCCTTGAAGGCTATACTTCTGATATCACCCGTACATTTGCATATAAGTCGGTAACAGAGAAACAAAAGGAAATCTACAACACTGTTCTAAAAGCGGAGCTCGCTTCCTTAGAAGCGAGCAAGCCGGGTAATCGCATAGGAGACCTGGATCAAATCGCACGTGACATCATCACAGATGCAGGATACGGTGATTACTTCCCACATCGAATCGGGCATGGATTAGGTATCAACGTCCATGAATTCCCTTCCATGAGTCATTTAAATGATGGCATATTAAAAGAAGGCATGACATACACAATAGAGCCTGGTATTTACGTGCCGGAACTCGGTGGTGTGAGGATTGAAGATGACGTCCTCATTACGAAGGACGGATATACCACGCTAACCAATTATCCAAAAGAACTTCGCATCATTGAATAAACAAAGAAGGCTGACGTATAAGCGTCGGCCTTCTTTTTTAGCTTGACCCCGAACCTTCATATAGATCGACCTTTCAACAAAAAAAGAAACTTTTATCGATAAGGTTCGTATATACAGGGGAAGGAACATATAGGGAGGACGGAGTACATGAAAAAATTACTGATACTCATATCATTCAGTTTCTTTACACTGACTGGCTGTGGCATATTGGAAGAAGCAAATAACAGTTTAACCTATGTAGACGAAATGACAGACTACCTGAACGAAGCAGAACAATTTGCCAATGACCTTCCCGGTTTAATGGAAAATGCTGCTTTAGATTCATCCGCTATTCCGGAACTTGAGAAGAGACTTGTTGATATGAAAAATGAAATCAAGGAAATCAATGATTTAAACCCGCCCAAATTAGCTGACGATATCCACCAAAAAGTGGAGGGGTATAATCAACAAGCGTTGGAAGGGATTGATCAGGCTTTAGTAGAAATTGATAAAGGTGAAGTTCAAATATCGGAGCTCAAGAATCTTGAAATCGTGAATACATTCAATCAACTACAAGACATTAAAGGAAACTTAGAAAATCTTGGTCAATAATGGACGGGTGTTACGGACAAAGTCTGTAACACCTTTTTACATACTGAATGAACATGTAGAACCCCCAAATGAACAACCAGCTTCTGATTCAACAAATACACGTCCGATTTCTTATTTTAGTAGAACAGCAGTTCTTAAAAAATGGTATAATGATAAAATCAATAAAATTAAAAGGAGCATGTTATGAAAGTCGTAATAGCTGAAAAACCCGATCAGGGAGCGACCCTTGCCAAGCCTTTTTCCCATAGGAAACGTCAAGGGTATATCGAAATTCATCCAAATGATGTGTTCCCTAAAGGTGCTTATATTACATGGGCAGTTGGACATCTTTTTCAGCTTCAAGCCCCTGAGAAGTATGAAAGTAAATGGAAGAAATGGTCACTGGACGACCTTCCGATCATTCCTCTAAAGTTTCAGTATGAGTTGCAGAGAGCTAAAGCGAAACAATTCTCCGTCATTAAAGACCTTCTTAAAAAAAACGAAGTCACAGAAATCATTCATGCAGGAGATGCAGGGCGTGAAGGAGAGTTAATCATCCGGAATATCATTTCCATGTCCAAGGTTCAGAAACCGATGAAGAGGCTGTGGATTTCATCCCTGACTGAGAAAGCCATCATTCAAGGATTCGAGAGTCTAAGAGAAGAAACAGAAATGAGAAGTTTATATTTCGAAGCCTATTCCAGAGCATGTGCCGATTGGCTTGTCGGTATGAATGCTTCAAGAGTATACAGCATCCTTCTAAAAGAGCAGGGGATGTCCGATGTCTTCTCTGCAGGCAGGGTTCAAACTCCGACTCTAGCCCTCATCGTGAGAAGGGACGAAGAGATCGAGCGATTTAAGAGCGAACCCTTTTGGGAAGTGAAAGCAACCTTTCAAATCGGCGATCACACCTATGAAGGGACATGGCAGAAAGATGGAGAAAGCCGAATTCAATCACGGGAGCTTGCTGACAAGATTGCTTCCTTTTGTCAAAACAAACCTGCAACTGTCAGCAATTTGAACACAGAAAGGAAAGAATTCGCACCACCCTTGCTATTCAATCTTTCAGCCTTGCAGGCAACCATCAATAAAATGTATAAGTTCTCACCTAAGAAAACATTGGATGTGCTGCAGAAACTGTATCAAAAAGGGATCGTTTCTTATCCAAGATCTGATTCCCAATATGTCACGAAAGGTGAAGCTGAAAGCTTTCCTGACATATTGAACAAACTGAAAGAGTTCAGCCCTTACAATCATTGGATCCCGACTCCCCATGCAAGCATAATGAACAATAAACGCTTTGTGAATGAAGCAAAGGTATCGGATCACTACGCGATTATCCCTACTGAGCAAGTAACAGATCCCAACTCCCTATCAGAGGATGAAAGGAAGATCTATGATGTCATCGTTAAACGCTTTATCGCGGCACACCACGATAAAGCGATCATAAATTACACGACCATCTCAACGGTCGTAGATGGAAGAGCTGAGTTTGTTTCGAAAGGAAAGCAAATCTTGCAGGAAGGCTGGCGTAAGGTCCTCATGCAAAACGAAAAAGAAGAGGAGCCTCTTTTGCCACCTGTAGAAGAACAGGATAAAGGCGTCGTAAAGAAGGTCGTGAGCAAGGAAGGAAAAACGCAGCCTCCGAAACGCTACACAGAAGGGCAACTGATCACTTTAATGAAGACTGCAGGTAAATATATGGATAATGATGAGCTTGAAAAAGTATTGAAACAAACAGAGGGCCTTGGGACGGAAGCGACCCGGGCAGGTATCATCACTATGCTCAAAGATCGCAAGTACATTGATATCCAAAAAAATATCGTTTTCCCCACTGATAAAGCGAAGGTATTGATACGTGCCATAGGGGATAATGTGTTAGCTTCTGCAGAAATGACGGCTAAGTGGGAGCAGCGCCTCCAGGAAATAGGAAAAGGACGGGCATCTGCACCTGAATTCATGGAGCAAGTGAAGAAATTAAGTGAACGCCTCGTTCAAAACGCCCTCCAGGAATCCACCACATGGAAGTTTGAGGATCTGGATACTGATTCTATCCAGAGAACGAAGGGGCGAAGTGGAAAACGAGCTCCCAAAACAAGTATCGGCAACTGCTTGAAATGTGGGGGGAACGTGATTGATAAAGGGAAATTCTATGGATGCTCCAATTATCAACGTACGAAGTGCAGCTTTACCATTTCCAAAACCATCTTATCAAAGAGAATCACCCAGAAAATCGTTAAAAAAGTATTAACCGAAGGCAAATCCGATCGAATTGACGGATTTAAAAAAGGCGAAAAAGAATTCTCCGCTTACCTGAGCTGGGATGCCAATCAGAAAAAAATCCAATTCCAATTTGATATCAACTAATTTCAACGTTAAAACGACTCCTTCTTGCAGGGGGCGTTTTCTTATATCAGACCCCCTGCAAAGTGGACAATGCTTCAGAAGAAGTTTATTTTTGTGTGAAATGGATAAAACAATAGAGTGATAAGAAATCAGAGAATACAATGGAGGGTATACATTGAAAAAGATATTAATGGTCTTAACAAACGAAAGCAAGATTGATGACGAACATGAAACTGGTCTGTGGTTATCCGAGTTCGCAGAACCATATGAAGAATTTAAGAACCAAGGTTTTGGAGTGGATGTGGCAAGTTTGAAAGGTGGTCGCATCCCGCTGGATCCGAACAGCCTTGATGACGAACAAGTAGAGAAGTGGAAAGGGGTCACTAAAGAACTGGATCAAACACTGGTCCTTTCCCAATTAAATGTGAATGAATATGCCGGGATCTTCTTACCAGGGGGACACGGGACGATGTTTGACCTGCCTGAAAGCCCTGAACTTCAACAGGCATTAGTCCACTTTGCTGAGAATGATAAAGCGATCGGTTCCGTCTGCCACGGTCCCGCTGGATTTGTGGGAACGAAATTATCCAATGGTAAATGGCTGGTTGAAGGAAAAAGTTTGACTGCCTTCACAAATGAAGAAGAACAGCAAACCGGTCTTGATTCACTGATGCCGTTCTTATTAGAAACAAAATTGAGGGAACAGGGAGCTCAATTCGAAAAATCGGATGCATGGAGCAATCATGTCATCACGGACGGTAAATTTGTGACAGGACAAAATCCACAATCAAGTCAAGCAGCAGCAGAAGCGTTCATTACCGTTTTATAATACTGTACGATTCTAAGAGCATGGACCAGGTCCATGCTCTTTTTTATTACCCTCATACTCCATATCATTGTGATAAAATCAGTAGAAGAATATAGTTGAAGGGAGAAGCATATGCAGGCAATTCGGGTCCTTATACAAATCGCGATTCTTTGTTTATTTTATGAAGCAGGAAGATGGTGTACAGCTTTCTTCCATTTACCGATACCCGGCAGCATTATCGGGATGCTATTATTATTCCTACTATTAGTAACAGGTGTACTGAATGAACGGATTTTGTTGGATGGTTCAGGATTCTTTCTAAGGCACTTCTCCTTCTTTTTCCTGCCCTTATCTGTCAGCGCGATTGTTCTCGGGCCCTATATTATTGAATATGGTTGGAAGCTGATGGTGATTCTGATTGTCAGCGGGGGGATTGGTTTTTTGGCTACTTCCGTTTCAGCAGAAGTATTCATCAAATGGAAGGAGAAAAGAAAATATGACCGGTCTTATTAATTCTCTACTTACAATAGGCATTACTCTCCTTTATTTTTCTTTGGGTGTAAAAGTTCATAAACGCTGGCCGAATCCTTTAACGATTCCGATATTTTTAAGTACGATTGCGATTATTGCCACATTACTTACTTTAGATATATCCTATAAAGAATTTGCCCACGACACTTCATTCATCACGTATTTACTTGGCCCTGCGACAGTATCTCTTGCATATCCCCTTTATCAGCACCGGCAATTGCTTTTGAAAAACTTCCAGCCGATCCTGGTGGGCATCCTGTTTGGAAGCGGCTTGTCCATGCTAGTATCCTATACCTTCAGCATGTGGTTGGGGATTCCGGATGAGTGGAACCGTTCATTGCTGATCAAGACCATTACGACGCCTGTCGCAGTTGAGATTGGAAACGTAATCGGGGCTAAGATCGAGGTCATCCCCACGGTCGTCATCGTTACAGGGATGATAGGGGCCATGATCATCCCGTCCCTCTTGAAGGCGATGGGGATCAAGCACCCTATTGCCAGGGGACTCCCATTCGGAGTCATCTCCCACGGAGTTGGTACGGCACAAGCCATCAAAGAAGGTGAAAAAGAAGGGGCAGTCAGTGGTGCCGCGATGGCGTTGACCGCCACCATCATGTCCTTTGTCATCCCCATACTCTTTCTGTTGATTTAATCATTGACCAAGGGGGAAGCTACTGATGAAAAGCACCTTAATGAAGAACTTAGGGCAGGCGAGGAAGTGATGCATATTAACAAAGACAGGGGCTTTCCCTTTAAAAATGGGTGGGGTTTATGTATAGTAAGGGAAGGAAATTCAAAAAGAGAAGGAAGATATTATGATAGTCAAAACTGATGAAGATTTACAGGCATTAAAAGAAATTGGTCGTATTGTCGCAATGATCCGCGATGAATTGCGCTCTCAAACAAAACCCGGCATAACCACGAAGGAACTTGATGATATCGCAGGAAAAATGTTTGAAGAAAATGGCGCGATTTCAGGTCCTAAAGGTGAATATGACTTCCCGGGGTATACATGTATCAGTGTGAATGAAGAAGTTGCCCACGGGATTCCCGGAGAAAGAGTGATAAACGAAGGGGATCTTGTCAATATAGACGTTTCGGGATCAAAAAATGGATATTATGCCGATACAGGCATTTCATTTGTTGTCGGAATGGGTGATCCCAAGCTTAAAGATTTATGCGACGCTGCGTTAAAATCATTCCAGGCAGGACTTCAAAAGGCAAGAGCCGGTTCTAAACAAAATGGGATTGGAAAAGCCGTGAATAATGAAGCCAGAAAAAATGGGTATACGGTCATCATGAACCTGACCGGTCACGGTGTAGGGCGTTCCCTGCACGAAAAGCCGGATCATATCCTTAATTACTTCGATCCGTGGGATAACGCTCTCTTGAAGGAGGGAATGGTCATCGCCTTTGAACCATTCATCTCCACCAAAGCCCAAAACGTAGTGGAGAAAGGTGACGGTTGGACATACATCACACCGGACAACAGCCTGGTCGCACAAATCGAACACACCATCATCATTACACAAAATGAACCCATTATCATAACTGAATAATGCGAGAGGGACGGACCTCGATTCCTAGGAGCAGCTCCTGGGAGTCAAGGTCCGTCCCTCTTATTGTATATGTTTTGTACAACTATTCGTGCAATCGTGATGCAAGTAGGAGATCCCGCCCAGTAAATTCTCCTAGGATATTATATAGGGTGGAGGAGGCTATTATAGTCAATTGCATCAAGACATTGAATTTTTTGAAATTTTACAAACAAAATGATTGTCATAGGAAAAAAGTTGGGGTAAAGTAAAGATATAGATGTTGTACAAAATTTATACATAATAACCAAAAATAACAATATTATCGGAGGCACCCCCATAATGGCTGTATTATTTTCAAGAAAACCGAAGTCTGAACCTGTAATGGTACCCCAATCAAATGTCATTGTCCTAAGCGACCAGAAGCTGAATGAACGGCTCCATTACATGCAGTTTCAGGAGCATCATTTACAAGAATTAAAAGAAATCCTCCCCGTCTACGATCAAATTTCTGATATCCTGCTCGATACTGTACTCGATCACTTATACAAGCATCCAAGTCTAGTGGAGATTGTCCAGAACCATTCCAGCAGGGAACGATTAAAGTCCGTTTTCAACGATTATTTCCGTTCTTTATTTTCTGGGGAGTTGAATGATGATTATTTTTCAATGAGGGAACGAATGGGAAAAACCCATAATCGAAATGGGGTAACCATCGATTGGTTTATTTCGACTTATACCACCATTCAACATTTACTCATCCCAAAAATTGTAGAACTCTACCAAAACGAACCTTCTAAACTGGCATCTGTACTTATAGCGATCGATCATGGTATCCATTTGGATGCAAGCATCGTTTCAGAATACTATATTCAAAGCAGGATGGACGAGCTTGAAAAACTGCATCAGGAAAACCAGGCATTGCAACTGGAAATGCTCAATATGAATACAGAACTGGGTTCCTCGCTCAGTCAAACGGAACAAAGCCTGAATGAGACTGCCCAAAAAGCTGAAAGCATTCGGGCCGAATCGGAAAATACCGAGAAGAGCAGCAAAAATCTTCTTCAACTTTCAAAAATGAATAAAGATCAAACAGATCACATGATAGAAAGCTTTGGTGTCATCACAGAGCAAATCAACACGCTCCTCAAGGAAATTCAGGGCGTTAAGAACATTGCAGAACAAATCACGCCTCTCTCCAACTCAATCCAGCAAATCGCTGAGCAGACAAATCTTCTGGCACTGAATGCATCGATTGAAGCAGCACGGGCAGGTAACGAAGGAAGGGGATTTGCGGTCGTTGCATCGGAGGTAAGAAAGCTTGCCGAAGATTCCAAAGAACTCAGCACTTCCATTCATCAATTGGTGAATGAAAGCAATAAGCAAATCGGAGTTGTCTCAAATCGCGTTCGCAACATGACCGACCTGACTGAAAACTCACGCAAGGAAATCGGGAATGTTCAAAGCGGGATCATGACGGTCCAGATGGAAATGGAAAACTATATGGATATGTTTAAACGAAACCAATCAGAATTAAATCATATTGTAGAGGCAATCAAGAAGATCAATCATACAACAGACGAGTTGGTTCAATTTGCTTCCACCATCATTCAGAAAATTAACAAATAGAAAGAAAAGGGAAACCGGCTTCAACCGGTTTCCCTTTTCCATCCCCTCTATACGATTTTGGTTTTCCCGCATTCCTGGCACTTACGATAAAACTTCCCATCCAGTACCCTTGATTTAAAAATATTATTTCCACACTCGCAACGACCGCTATGCTCGTCGGGGTCATCTTTATATAGAACCACAATCTCTTCTTGGTTTTCCATTCCACTATTCCTCCAGTACAAACCATTCTTCTTTCTATAGTATAGAGGGAACAGACAAGCTTGTTAAGGAAAAATCGTCATGATCCGCTAATAAATGCGTTTCTTTCAATCATTTTCTGACGCTAAGAGCCCTTTTCTGTCCAAAATGCGATTCAACCAAGTGCGAATATTCCACTACCATTAAATCCATAAATATCCTTTATACCTAAATTATTCTAACCTTTTTTCCATAGTATTCCTCTACATGATAGTTTATACAGGAAATCGCTTTCTATTACAGTAGTGAAATATTCTTGACGCACGATGTTAAAGTTCCTGTTATTGAATTGAGATTTTACTATGTTAGTATTTTCCCTGTTAGCAAAAATAAATAAACCGCTAGCTACATAAGGAGGAATTTTTCTATGAAACTAAAAAAATCGATTATTTCTGTGGCTGCATTTACAACACTTGCAGTGTCTGGTGGAGCTAGCGCTTCAGCACAAGACATAGAAGTAAAAAAAGGCGACACTTTATGGGGACTTGCAAAAGAATACGGAACAACTGTTGATCAACTTATGACATGGAACAACCTGGGTTCATCCATCATTTATCCTGATCAGGAATTACAGGTTTCTTCAAAGGAATACTATACAGTCAAAAAGGGTGACACTCTTTGGGGAATTTCATCCCTATATGGCATTTCATTAGAGAGCTTAAAAGGGTGGAACGCACTTGAAAGTGACCTGATCGTCCCTGGACAAGAATTAGTCATCAACTTAGAAGATAAAGCACCTTCAGCTACTGCAAATACTTCTGAGAAGGCAGCAGCTCCTGCTCCGGAACAAAAAGCAGAAGTAGCTCCAGAAGCTGAAGCACCTGCAGCGGAAACAGCGGAAGCAAAACCTGCACAAGCTGAACCTGCTACAGAAGAAAAAGCAGTAAAAGAACTAACAGTAGAAGCAACTGCCTATACGGCCGATTGTGAAGGTTGTTCAGGTACAACAGCAACCGGTGTGAATCTTAAAGAAAATCCGGATGCTAAAGTAATTGCAGTAGATCCTAATGTCATCCCGCTTGGATCAAAAGTATATGTTGAAGGCTACGGATATGCTACTGCAGAAGACACTGGCGGAGCAATCAAAGGAAACCGAATCGATGTATTCATTCCATCAAAGGATCAAGCCGTTGATTTTGGCAGAAAGACAGTAAACGTAAAAATTCTTGAAACAAAATAATAGATGACAAACCACTGGGGCATGTCCCAGTGGTTTTTTTATCCTTTATTCCCAGATGGCCCCTCACTAACATTCCCTCCATTTTATTACTTCTCAAAGAAACACCTTTGATTCCAACATTTATTCCCTTTACATGAAATTAGTAGGAAAATGGAAGCCGTTCTCTTCGGAATAGTAGAAATATTACACGCTTGTCATCCAATTGTTATTGGTTTATAAACAGTTTGTTATGTTTCTGAGGTAAGTCTATGTTACCATTTCAACTGTTGGTCTAAGGACCAAACACAAAAGGAGGAATATGACAAGATGAAAAAAGGTTTATTTTCCATTTTTTCCTTCGCAGTTTTTCTTTCAATCGGACTTGCCTCTGCTTCTGCAGAGAGTAATGATACTGCTATCAATGATTATCATAATATAGAAGAAGGCGATATCCTCTGGGAAATCGCAAACCGATATCATGTTTCCGTCGACGAGGTCGGCACACGCAAGCAATTGTTAGAAGAGGGGTATTCTGTGAATGCTGATTCAGGAGAGAAGCAAGCAGTGAAAGCAGCAAAGACCACTGATCAAGATGCTGATAACGTTGTGAAAGAATTAGATATTACAGCAACCGCTTATACCGCTCATTGTGAAGGGTGTATCGGTATTACGAAGACAGGGGTAGATTTGATTGAGAACCCTGATGCGAGAGTCATCGCTGTGGACCCGAGCGTCATTCCACTGGGTTCCAAAGTATATATTGAAGGTTACGGGTATGCCCGTGCAGAAGATACCGGTGGAGCAATCAAAGGTAACCGCATCGATATCTATATGGAAAAAGAAAAAGATGCCCTTCAATATGGCGTAAGAGATGTAAAAGTCAAAATCATCAAAGAATAGTCTAACGAAAAGGACGCTCATCAGCGTCCTTTTTTTATTGATTCCTTTTTCCTTAATGTCTTCTATTCTTAAATCCCCTTAAGTCCTTTTTTGGCGGATGGAGCAACGGATTTCAATTCGTTTTCCTCTCCCATCTGCTGTTGTGCCAATTTTTTTGCTGCTTCATTCTGTGTTCGCTTGTTATTATTTTTCATCGGATTTCCTCCCTACATAGCTTTTCTTATATGTTCCACTAATAAAGGCATTTCATCATAGCAAATTCATGTCAAAATTACCAATTCTTTGTGTTCAATTTCCCTTCCTAATTGTGTTCTATTTCGCATCCATACCTTTCTTATAGGGCAGTAACTCTATAGATCTGAACAATGACCTATCTATCCCAACCTGTTTATAAAGCGGTATCATTTCCAATCATGCCTCGTTAAAAAACCTTGGTAATAAGGGGAAATCTATCTAAAAGAAAAGGAATGAAAACGAAAAAATGACAAAGACTAATAAAAATAATGATGGTTTTCACTTGCAAAGGTAAACTTCTTTCTGATAGGGTAACAAATGTTGGTTTTATAAGAGAGTGACAAGGGAATAGGTAATAAGTAATCATTCCCTCATCCTCAGAATGCACATTTTCCCATTTGCATTAACCGGGACTCTTCGATGAGGGGTCTAGTACAGTAGGTGTACATACAATTTCAAACACCTAGAATCCCACTGTAGTTCCCTTCATTAAGAAAGAGCCAAAACAAAAACCTTAATAAGGAAAGGAGAATTTTATGAAGAGAATATCAAATGTTTTCTGGATTACAGTCATTTTGGTTGTTGCTTCCGTTGCATATGGAGCAATCGCACCAAAATCATTTGAAGACGTAACAGCAAAAATGCAAGCATTTATCACTTCAACGTTTGGTTGGTATTATCTTATTTTAGTTACAGTGATTGTCATCTTCTGTGTGTTCTTAATCTTTAGTCCCATGGGAACGATACGATTAGGAAAACCGGATGAAAAACCTGAGTATACAAGAGGTACATGGTTCGCCATGTTGTTTAGTGCAGGAATGGGAATTGGTTTAGTATTCTGGGGGGCAGCCGAACCGCTGTCTCACTATATGACTCCTCCGACGGCAGAAGGGGGAACCGACCAGGCGATTAAAGAAGCAATGCGTTATACATTCTTTCACTGGGGGATTCACGCATGGGGGATTTATGCAATCGTCGCTCTAGCACTTGCTTACTCTAAATTCCGTAAAGATGAGCCTGGGTTAATTTCAGCGACATTGAAACCAATCTTTGGTGATAAGATGAATGGACCTCTCGGAACGATCATCGATGTCCTGGCTGTATTCGCTACGGTTGTAGGGGTAGCTACAACCCTTGGATTCGGGGCAGCACAGATTAACGGTGGACTATCCTACCTGCTCGATATTCCAAATAACTTCACGGTCCAGGCGATCATTATCGGGATCGTAACCGTTCTGTTCATGATGTCTGCATGGTCCGGATTAAGTAAAGGAATCAAGTACTTATCAAATACAAATATGGTTCTTGCGGTCTTACTCCTCGTATTGGTATTCTTTATAGGACCTACTTTATTAATTCTCAATATGTTTACTGATACGATTGGGGCTTATATTCAAAATATCGCCTCAATGAGCTTCAGGATCGCTCCATTAAATGAAGAACACCGTACATGGATCAATGGATGGACCATCTTCTACTGGGCATGGTGGATTTCTTGGTCACCGTTTGTGGGTATCTTCATCGCACGTGTCTCAAGAGGTCGAACGATCCGTGAATTCTTGATCGGGGTATTGTTGTTACCTGCACTTGTCAGCTTCTTTTGGTTCGCTGTCTTCGGTACTTCCGCGATTGAAGTGCAACAGGCAGGAGCAGCGCTATCGGACCTGAAAACAGAAGAAGTACTGTTTGCTGTCTTTAACGGATTTGAATGGTCAACCATCCTTTCAGTCATTGCCATCACACTGATCGGAACTTTCTTTATCACATCTGCAGACTCGGCTACATTCGTGTTGGGGATGCAAACGACTTATGGTTCACTAACCCCACCAAACTATGTGAAATTGACCTGGGGACTTGCACAGTCTACCGTGGCATTAATTTTATTATACAGCGGAGGGTTACAGGCTTTACAGAATGCATTGATCGTCGCAGCGCTGCCATTCTCCGTAATCATGGCACTCATGATGGTTTCTCTGTATAAGTCATTGAACCAGGAGAAGAAGGAACTTGGTTTATACATTAAACCGAAGCCAAGAAAAACAAAAGAACCTAAAGAACATATGTAAACGTCTTAAAAAGCGCCTGGAAACTTTCAGGCGCTTTATTTATGACCTCACAACTAGACATTTTACTCATTTTTTCTTTCATTTACACCTTGTAAAGCCTTTATTTATGCGTAATTCAGGCCGTTTACAGAACCATGATAGAAAGTGGTTGATGATTTTAATTAACCTACATTTTGTCCACTACATACATTAATATCGTAGTAAGATAACTGGAGGTGACTGATGATGTATGGATATGGATACCCTGGATATGGATATGGCTGCGGTGGTGGTGGCTACGCTGGTGGTTTCGCGTTAATCGTAGTTTTATTCATCCTTTTAATTATCGTTGGAGCAGCGTTTGTTTGTTAACAATAAATAGATAATGGATAGATGCCCCTTAGAAGCAGAGAGCCTTCTGCTAAAGGGGCATCTTTTTTTACATAATGGATTGTCATTAATGTATTCTCATATTAGAATACAAGGAGCAGCCATAACATTGTAAAGGATCGACTTCAATGACAAAAAAACAGACCAGAAAAAAGCAGTCCAGTAAGAAAAAGCAATCATCACCCTTTAAAATGCTTCTCATCCCCATCATCATTCTAGCTATTTATTATGCCCTCAATTATGATGACTCATCATTTAACCTCTCATCCATTGGAAAAGATGAGATACCTTCTGAGTATATCCCCATCTATAAGGCAGCTGAAGAGGAATACGGAGTACCCTGGTATCTTCTAGCTGCCCATCACAGGGTTGAAACGAAATTCTCGACCATGAAGTCACTCGTCTCTCCAGCGGGGGCAGAGGGGCACATGCAGTTTATGCCCTGCACCTTTGTAGGCTGGTCCCATCCAAGTTGTTCGGGACTCGGAAAAGGGGATATTCCTACAGATCAAAAAACGGACCCTGCCGTCATTGAAAAATATGGAGGATATGGTGTGGATGCAAACGGGGATGGAAAAGCAGATCCTTTTCAGATGGAGGATGCCATATTCAGTGCCGCCAATTATCTCGCTCATAACGGAGCTGCTGAAGGAAAGCTCGAACAAGCTGTCTTTGCATACAACCATAGCGAACAATATGTGGAGGATGTCCTGTATTATGCGGACCGGTTCGACGAGGAAAATACAGGGCATCCCATGTAATGGGTCACTCATCAGAAAGAATCGTTTCTTTGAAATGGTTCTTTTTTTGATTTCCTATACACTCACTCAATAAATTGTTATGATAAAGGTCTTGAATTTTTATCGGATGACAAAGGTGATTTAAATGAAGATAACAGACATGATAGAAGAGTGGAAATCTGCTTTGGATATGGAGATCCTGCAATTAAAAAAACGGGAAACGAATGGGATTCTCATCGAAGAGGGAAGATGCATCCGTAAAGAAGAAGGCGCCTATATTTATTGGTTCACCCTTCACTACCCCGCTTCGCTCCCTGAGGGGGGTAGCGTCATGTATAAACGGAAGCATTCTTCAACCCAAGGGATCGTGATTAATTCAGAAGAAAGAGAATGCATCATAGAGCTCGATCGGTTCCTCGGGGATACAGTATCATACGGACAGATCCTTCACCAACCATGGGATATCCTTGAGAAGCTGATCGAACGGTTGGATGAAGCAAGGGAACGACACGGGAAAACCCAGCGCATCCAGAAGGTGATGTTTCCCGAAATGGCTCAAAGACATCCTGGATACGAATACAAGACCCCATTGCATGAAGCTTATGTCAGAAGTAAATATAATCCCGTTACGTATCTGTGGGGACCACCTGGGACAGGCAAGACTTATACCCTGGCAAGAGTGGCCGCTTATCATTATTCAGATGGGAAGAGAGTGCTGCTTCTTTCCCATAGTAATGCAGCTGTGGATGTATTAATAGAAGAAATGCATCATTTTCTAAGCAGCCATGACCGTTGGACCCCTGGAGAGGTGATCCGGTACGGTACAAGCAGGAAAACCTATAGTTCCGATGTGACGGATTTAAGCGCCCTTCAATTACTGGAACAACAGGATCCGACTCTTTCCAAGGAAAAAGGGAAGGTAGAAAAGTACAGGAGAAGGTTAAAAAACAAACTGTCAAAAACCTATTCTTCCTATGATTCAGAGAGATTGTCCCATCTCGAAGTTCACTATCAAAAAATCAAGGAAACGTTCAAGAGAAGGGAAGGTGAGTTGGTCTCCGAGGCCAGGGTGATCGGAACCACCCTCTCAAAGGCGGCCATTGACCGCCTTCTGTATGAAGATGAATTCGACTTAGTGATGGTGGATGAGGCAAGCATGGCCTATATACCTCAAGTGGCATTCGCTGCGTCACTGGGGAAGAAAATCATCATATGTGGCGATTTCAAACAACTTCCACCCATCTCATCTTCCTTTCATCCCCTGGCAGCCAAGTGGCTGAAGGAAGACATCTTTCATGAAGCCGGAGTGGCAGGCGCAGTCGGGAATGGGCTGGATCACCCCCAACTCTTATTACTCCCGGAACAAAGGAGGATGCATCCCAGCATTTCGGCATTCACCAATCGATATATTTATCATTCAAGGGTTGGGGATCATCATTCGGTCAAATCGATTCGGGAGAACATCACAAATAAGAAACCTTACCCGTCACATGGAACGGTACTATTTTCTCTGAAAGAAGGGACGGAGTGGGCAGAAACCCAAAAAGGGTCAAGATGGAATCTGTTGTCCAGCTTAGTCACGATCCAGCTGACGCTTCAGTCCATACGTGATGGGTTACTTTCTGTTGGGATCGTGACCCCGTATCGGGCTCAAGCCAAATGGTATAACCTTTTACTCGATGAACTGGTAAAGAGTATGGCCCCTTCATCCGAACTATACGCCGCCACGGTTCATGGATTTCAAGGGTCGGAAAATGATATGATTCTATTCGATTTAGTCGACGGGGAATCCCATGGCAATCCGGGTACGTTGATTACCCGTAAAGGCAGCGAGAGGCTGATCAACGTAGCCGTCACCCGAGCCAAGGGGAAGTTTATTTTAGTGGGGAATGATCAATTCATTCGGGAAAAGACTCATCCTTCTAAACCTGTGCATCAATTCATTTCTCACCTTAAGCAGGAAGTCCATAACGAAACGAGCGCCTCACTGGTGCCAACTTCCACAAAGAAAATGAAATGGTTCAAAATCGAAGACCATCATAAGCTTGGTAAAGATATGGAAGCTGCAAAAGCTGAAATCATAGTGAATGTCAGGGATATAAAAGAGATCCCAAACGATATGATGCGTGCCTTACAAAGGGCAGCAAAGGATAAACAGGTAACGATCTTCAGTCAAACAGGCAGTGGTTCACATTTGTCTTCGAGCGTCAAAATGCAAAAATCCACCACCCAGATACCATTCATCGCATTCGATGAAAAAGTAATCTGGTTCAATTCTTTTACAAAAGAATTGAACCGATTCCCTTTCCAGGTGAGAATCTTATCCAAAAAAATAACCCGTCAATTCTTCAAAATGATTGAAGAATAAAAAACGGTGATCCCTCCTGAGCTGCTTTCTTCCTCAAAGGGATCACCGTTTTCTTATTTTTCTACCGTTATACTCCATGGTTGCTTTGGTCGGACATGACCAATGATCCCGGCGGAGATGGAGTGGCGCTGAAGTTCTTCTACATATTTTTGCCCTTCGGAATGAGGCAGGCTGACAAGTAAACCTCCGGAAGTGATGGCATCAGAGAGGATCCATCGTTCTTCCTGGGTAAGACCCGCTTCATACTGCACCATGTCTTGAAGCCAAGTGGCATTCGCTTTCGTCCCCCCTGGAATGACTCCCAGATCTGCTAACTCTTTCGTCCCTTCCAATAGCGGGATCGAGGAATAAGAGAATTCAATTGATACGTTACTGCCCTTCGCCATTTCAAATGCATGTCCCATCAATCCAAATCCTGTAACATCGGTCACGGCATTCGGATGAAATTTTTGCAGCAATTCTGCAGCCGTTTTATTCAGCATGCTCATAACCTCTATGACAGCCTCTTCCTGAGCGGGAGTCACAGCCCGTCGCTTGATTCCGGTTGTCAGGATCCCCACACCCAATGGTTTTGTCAGTACAATGACGTCCCCTTCTTGTGCACCGGTATTGGTCCAATACTTTTCCGGATGAACGATTCCTGTCACGCTCAGGCCGAATTTAGGTTCTTGATCGTCAATGGAATGTCCTCCTACGGTCACGGCACCGGCTTCGATCACTTTGCTTTGTGCCCCTTTAAGGATAGCCGCAAGCATCTCGCTTCCCAGTTTTTTAATGGGGAAGCCTACAATGTTTAATACGGTTTTCGTTGTTCCACCCATCGCATACACATCACTTAGAGCATTTGCCGCAGCAATTTGACCGAATTGGTAAGGGTCGTCCACAATCGGCGTGAAATAATCAACCGTTTGAACCATGGCGAGGTCATCTGTCAGCTGAAAGATGCCTCCGTCATCGGATGATTCATTCCCTACTAATAATTCTTTCGTAAATGGTTGAGGAGGTAGTTGACGCAAAACTTGCGTCAAGTCACTAGGACTAAGTTTACAGCCTCAGCCGGCTTTTGAGGAAAGCTCTGTTAAGCGGATTATCTCTTCCTTGCTCATTCTATTCACCTCTTTATGTATGAATAAATTCATTGTACAGGATAAAAATACAATTGAGCAAAGGTGAAGTAAGGAGAAGTGGAAATGATGGAGAGAACTGAATATTTGCACAAGTATTTCCTCTATAATAAAATGAACATACACGTTGAAAGTGATCTTAGAAGGAGGCTGATTTTGATGAAAGCTGTGAACATGAAGATTGAATTCTGTATGATGTGAAACTATGCACCTAAAGCCGCGAGTTTCGCGGAACAGTTATTCAACCATTTCAGATCCGATATCAAGGAACTGACGTTAGTACCGTCTTCTGGAGGGGCATTCGAAATTACAGTAGACGGGAAAAAAATTTACTCCAAACTTGATACAGGCGTTTTTCCTGATATCAACGAGACCATTTCAATCATTGAATCTCAATAAAACACACAGAAAAGGTCATCAGCCCATGCTGATGACCTTTTCTTCTATTTAAAGAATGACGGTTATTCATTCGACAATCCCTGAACACGAATCACGATGGAAGAGGGGGTGGAACATGCCTTTTTAGGCACATTGATTTCGATTGTATGATGCTCAATGGAATAGGTAATGGCCCGCTGCTTTAAGCAGAAAGGAAAACGAATGGAGCGTTTTCTGACTTTACTTTCGTTTTTCAGCATGATCAATACCAACAAGTGAGTATCCTTCTTCTTAATAATCAATTCTTCGGGACAAATATTTTCTGTCTCGATCTCCACTATGAACGAGTCCGTCGTATCAAGAAAATCCACACGGAATTCTTGTTCATCCAACTGAACCGTAGCAGGATCCAATAACCAATCCTTCATACTCTCCTCCCAATTCTCTAAATAGAAATCCTCCTTATCCTTACTCATTTACACCTGACCCCCAACAACTCTTTTACATATTGTATTCTTTCTACTATAAATGGTGAGGGTGTTATAATGAGGGAAAAGAAAGAAGGGGCAAAAGTCATGAACCATCTTGTCAGACACATTCCATCCATACACGAACTGCAGCAGACCAAACAATTCCATACTTTCCTGCATCATCACAACCTTTCGACGGAAAGAGGGACGGACCTCTTTAAACAGGTGATCTCGATTTTTAGGGCGTCCATCCTGAATGAAGAGTGGGACGGACCTCATCCATCGTCACCAGATTTCATTGATGAGGTATTTGGCCAAACGGAAGCTTTGGCTCGCAAATCCCATTCCCTGTCTCTCAGGAGGATCATAAATGCTACGGGAACCATCTTACATACGAACCTGGGGAGGGCACGGCTGGGTCAGGAAACGATGAACCACGTCATGGATGCATCTTGTCATTACAGCAATCTGGAATATGACATCAATGAGGGTGTGAGAGGTTCGAGACACAGCCATGCAGAACGGCTCATATGTGAATTGACCGGGGCGGAAGCAGCCATGGTCGTCAATAATAATGCAGCAGCCGTTTTTCTTATTCTTACTGCTCTTGCCAAGAAAAAAGAAGTGATCGTTTCACGGGGGGAACTGGTGGAGATCGGCGGATCATTTCGGATTTCTTCTATCATGGAAGAAAGCGGAGCTCTCCTTCGCGAGGTGGGGACAACGAACAAGACCCATTTAAGAGATTATGAAGAAGCGGTGAGCGATGAAACAAAAATGATCATGAAGGTTCATCAAAGTAATTTTGTCATAAAAGGATTTACTGCTTCAGTACCGACGGAAGAACTGGCTGAATTATCCCACCTTCATTCCACTGTCCATTATTATGAAGATTTAGGAAGCGGTGCTCTTTATGATTTCGCCCGATTGGAAATCGGAAATGAACCTCTGGTTAAATCAGTGCTGGATAAAGGGGCAGACATCGTCTCATTCAGTGGTGACAAATTATTGGGGGGACCTCAGGCTGGTATCATAGCGGGACACAAGGGTTTGATTGATCAATTAAAGAGACATCAGCTTGCCCGCGTCCTCCGGGTGGATAAAATGACATTGGCAGCCCTGGAAATGACCCTCTTACACTATATAAAGGGGGAGGAACAGGAGAAAAATCCAACCATTGCAGCCATCACCCGGCCCAAAGAAGAAATCCTGCATCAGTCCCGGAAGTTCGTTGAGGGTGTAGAGGGACTCGGGAACGGTTACACATCCACCATCGTTGAAGGGCAAAGCCAGATCGGGGGAGGGACGATGCCGGATGTTGAATTAGACACGTACATTGTCGCAGTATCCCACGCTCTTGATTCAGCACAGGACATTCATGAAAAGCTCAGAAAGGGGAGCCCTTCCGTTCTTACAAGGATTCAGGACGGCGTCGCCCTCTTTGATCTACGGACCGTTTCCATGGACGAGCAGAAGGAAATCCTCCACGTTTTAAAGACCATACCAGGAACAGACTGAAAGGGGAGTGCAGGCATTAAGCGCCGGCACTCCCTAAAATCTCTTACATATCGTGGTGACTATTATTTTTTTGACGGGTATGATTTTGGTTCTTCACCTTATGTGAACCACTTAAAGGCTCCGGCTGTCCTGATTGTTTCGGAGCACTTTTACGCATATCTTTGCCATCATTTTTGTTCATGTATCATCCCTCCTGATCTTTAGGATGCTAAGTTGATTATCTGTTTATTCACACGTATAGGTTCCTGAAGTTTTGGTTAAACTAAAGAAGCTAATTTCTGAATAAGGAGAGATCATCAATGCCTTACAATAAAAATAAACAACAAGCCTTCCAGGCGGCCGAGCAAAGCGTGACGGAAGTACAGCATACCATCAACGAACTGGTACTGGATGGAGCAAGCTACGGCTCTCAATTGGCCCATCTCAAAAATGAAGTGAATGAGGCTTATCAACAAATAGAAAATGCACTTGAAGTCGCATCGGATACTCAACGGGCACAACTTCAACAATTCAAATCCGACTTGTCATCCATTGTGAATGAAGTGAATGAACAATAACAGAATCAACCTTTTGGCCCCGCCCAAAATAAAACCCACCCTGCTGAATGGCAAGGGTGGGTTTTATAGTTGAACGAAGAGGGTAGGGGAAAATAGATGAAAATAGTTCCAAGGAGGGAGGGTGACCATATCTACAAATTTTTTGCAGAAGGCTGATAGCCACCCTTATATTTTTTACTGATTGGTTTTTCTTTTTTTATTAAACTGACGTTGTGCTGCAGTCAATGGTTCATTCGAATATTCTTCATTGTAACCGGCACCTTGGCCTTGTCCTTTTGCTGCATTCATTCCATTTATTACATGGTTCGCTTTACGTTTTGCCAATGTAGAACACCTCCATAAGGATAGAATGCCACCATCTTTGACCATCTATAATAGGGAATCGCTTACAAATTCATTTTTTCAAAATAATGTTTTAGACGAGCTGACACGATTTGACAAGGCCAGAAATGTTGTAATACCAATATTTTTATAGAAACCTTAAGGAGTTTAATCATTTAGATAAGTAAAACTTATCAAAAACAATAACTTTATTGTTATTTACTTATGTAATCGCTTGTATTAAGATGTAAATGTGAGAAAAGTTCGTTTAGAACGAAAACTTTTCGACTTATTGTTTGATGCAGTTTAGAGGGGGAATCGAAATGGCAAAGAACGATGTATTTAATGCACGATCTTCTTTCGAACTAGAAGGAAAACGTTATCATTATTATCGTTTAAAAGCGCTTGAAGAAGCAGGAGTAACAAAAATTAACCGCTTACCTTACAGTGTGAAGGTACTCTTGGAGTCTGTACTTCGTCAATTTGACGGACGTGTCATTAACAAAGACCATGTTGAAAATCTGGCAAACTGGGGATCAACTGAAGTAAAGGATGCAGAAGTTCCTTTCAAACCATCACGTGTTATCCTTCAGGATTTCACAGGTGTGCCGGCTGTAGTTGATTTAGCGTCTCTACGTAAAGCAATGGCAGATATCGGTGGAGATCCACAAAAGATCAATCCTGAAATCCCGGTTGACCTGGTAATCGACCACTCGGTACAGGTTGATAAATATGGTACGGCCAACGCACTTCAGGCCAATATGGACCTTGAATTTGAACGGAATGCCGAACGTTACCAGTTCCTTAGCTGGGCTCAAAAGGCATTTGAAAACTATCGTGCTGTCCCACCGGCAACAGGTATCGTTCACCAGGTAAACTTAGAATACTTAGCCAATGTCGTTCACGCTGTTGAAACAACAGAAGGCGATTTTGAAACATATCCTGATACATTGGTTGGTACTGACTCTCATACAACCATGATCAACGGTATCGGTGTACTTGGATGGGGTGTTGGCGGTATTGAAGCGGAAGCTGGAATGCTTGGTCAGCCTTCATACTTCCCGATCCCTGAAGTAATCGGGGTCAAAATGACTGGTGAGCTTCCTAATGGAGCGACCGCTACAGACTTAGCCCTTAAAGTGACACAAGTACTGCGTCAAAAAGGGGTAGTAGGTAAATTTGTCGAATACTTCGGTACAGGTGTAGCAACTCTTCCACTAGCCGACCGTGCAACGATTGCCAATATGGCTCCTGAATACGGTGCGACTTGCGGATTCTTCCCGGTGGATTCAGAATCACTGGATTATCTGCGTCTGACTGGCCGTGACGAAACACATATCAAAATGGTTGAAGAATACTTAAAGAAAAATGAGATGTTCTTCACTCCTGAAAAAGAAGAACCTACGTACACTGATGTAGTGGAAATCGATCTTTCAGCAGTGGAACCAAATCTTTCAGGACCAAAACGTCCACAGGATTTAATTCCTCTTTCTGATATGAAAGAAGCTTTCCATAAGTCCATCACGGCTAAAGAAGGCGTTCAAGGCTTTGGGCTGGACGCGTCTGAAATCAACAAAACAGCCAAATATACAACAGAAGATGGTAAAGATGTTGAGATGCCAACTGGTGCAATCGGAATCGCTGCCATCACTTCTTGCACAAATACATCGAATCCATATGTAATGTTGGGTGCCGGTTTAGTTGCGAAAAAAGCAGTGGAACTTGGTATGAATGTTCCTGATTATGTCAAGACATCTCTTGCACCAGGTTCTAAAGTTGTAACTGGTTACTTGAGAGATTCAGGTCTTTTATCTTATCTTGAAGATATCGGATTCAACCTTGTCGGATATGGTTGTACGACTTGTATCGGTAACTCCGGTCCACTTCGTCCTGAAATCGAAAAGGCTGTTTCAGATTCTGATCTATTGTTAACATCCGTCCTGTCAGGTAACCGTAACTTTGAAGGTCGTATCCATCCACTTGTGAAAGCAAACTATCTTGCTTCACCACCACTCGTTGTTGCATATGCACTGGCAGGTACTGTGGACATCGATCTTCAAAAAGATTCTCTGGGTAAGGACAAAGATGGAAATGACGTGTTCTTCAAAGATATCTGGCCTTCACAGGATGAAGTGAAAGATGCTGTGAAATCAACCGTTACACCTGAATTATTCCGTAGAGAATATGAGCACGTTTTCTCTGAAAACGAGCGTTGGAATGAAATCAAGACAAGTAACGAACCACTTTACAGCTTCGATGAAAATTCGACTTACATCCAGAATCCAACGTTCTTTACAGGACTTGCGACTACGCCTGAAGACATTCAAGGCTTGAACGGACTCCGCGTTGTCGGTAAATTTGGGGATTCTGTCACAACGGACCATATTTCTCCAGCAGGTGCAATCGGTAAAGATACACCGGCAGGCAAATATCTTCGTGCGAATAATGTAGAGCCACGTGACTTTAACTCTTATGGTTCCCGTCGCGGTAACCATGAAGTGATGATGCGCGGTACATTTGCAAATATCCGTATCCGTAACCAAATCGCTCCTGGTACTGAAGGTGGATTCACCACTTACTGGCCGGAAGATGAAGTGATGCCGATGTATGATGCATGCATGAAATATCAACAAGATGGAACTGGATTAGTTGTTCTTGCAGGGAAAGATTACGGTATGGGATCATCTCGTGACTGGGCAGCAAAAGGTACGAATCTACTTGGTATCAAGACTGTCATCGCTGAGAGCTATGAGCGTATTCACCGTTCAAACCTTGTGATGATGGGAGTTCTTCCACTTCAATTCAAGAAGGGTGACAGCGCTGAATCATTAGGATTGACGGGTAGAGAAACGATTTCCGTAAATGTAACAAACGATGTAAAACCTCGTGATATTCTAACGGTTACAGCTGTGGCTGAAGACGGTTCTAAGACTGAATTCGAAGTACTTGCCCGTTTTGATTCCGATGTAGAAGTAGACTATTACCGTCATGGCGGTATCCTACAAATGGTTCTTCGAAATAAATTACAAGCATAATACATGCTGAAAGCCCCGGGGAAATCCCCGGGGCTTTTTCTCATTTCCTCATCAACAAGTGCAAAAATATATGACTAAAGGGAGACAAGCCTACATATGATGATAGTAAAATCATTTACAGGAGAGGAGTGCACTCCTTTGAAATCCGTATTTGGCGTTTTACTTGTCACCTTATTAGTCTTCTCATTCTATATTGAGAATAAATCCGATCCCTCATCCTTTTCAAAAAGCACATTTCAACAAGCCGAGGCTTACGATCAATTAATCGATATTGAAGAAGGAGAGGTTTCTGAGACGACTCCAGTGAAAAATTTACCGGGTCCGAATGTCGGGGACCAGGCCATTGATTTCAAGCTGGATACCCTGGATGGCAAATCCATAACCCTATCTGAACTTAAGGGCAAGAAAGTGATTGTGAACTTCTGGGCTACGTGGTGCCCTCCCTGCAAAGAAGAAATGCCTGTCATGCAGGAGTTTTATACGAAATACGGGAAAGATGTTGAAATCCTTGCCATAAACATCGATCCACAATACAACGTCAAGGAATACCAGAAATCACTGGGACTCTCATTTCCGATCCTACTGGACACTGATGACAAAATCAATAATGCCTATGACATCCTGACCGTCCCCACCACATTCGTCATCAACGAACAAGGGATCATCACCCACAAACAAATCGGAGCGATCACCAATATGGATTCCCTCACAGCACTGGTTAAGTGAGGGACGGACCTCAAATAATTAGGTACCGCTTATTTCCCGTCAGTCCCAAATCAATCCCCACTCTCAATTGTGACCTTTGTTTAAAATATCTGACATTTGGATATACTATTTATACAAACCACATTAGAGAGCGAGGGGATTGTATTGCGCAGACCACGCAAAAAATCATTTGCAGACCTTGTAAAAGAAAACAAACAACAGCTTCTGTTGGATCAGGATGCCATTGATGCCATTGAAGAGCGCATTGATGCAAGGCTTGAAATAAAGCGTCCAGTAAGCAAAGCCGAGTAAGAAATTACGAGGCTTATTTTTTTTGCCCTGACTCTGATATTATTACTGCCAATTATTACGCCTATTCTTCCTTGTTATTTTGGTAATCATACTAGTAAGGGGGGATATACATGAGTAATTCAAAGGGAAGTCCGAATCACTTCGCACCTAATCATATCGGGACACAATCGAGGTCTGCAGGAGGCAACAAAGGGAAACAAATGCAGGATAAATCAGGTAAACATGCACAAGTGATCCAAACGAAGGGTGAATAATTCATTGGCTTGAAGAGGGAGCAGCCCTAGAGGTCCGTCCCTCATACTATTGATACAGGAGGAATGCAGGATGGCATGGGATAAACCGAATCCGGATGATCGCAGTGATAATGTAGAGAAGCTTCAGGGTATGGTTCAGCATACGATTGAGAATATGGACCGGGCCGAGGAGTCGATGGCCTGTACGGACAGCGAAGAGCAGCTTCAGTCCATTCAGGCAAAGAATGAACGCCGTCGCGAGAGTCTAGAGGCTTTCCGCAATGAAATAAAAGATGAAGCGAATCAAACAAAGCAATAAAGGATAAAGGTTTCAATGACCCGGACAGAAAGGTTCTTATTAATAAGACTTTCTGTCCGGGTCATAATGTTAATGGCACTTTTGTCATCACTAAGAAAGAAATCATATCTGACTTTCGTTCAAGCCGATTAATTCTATGCCTGTAGCTTGTATGATAAGATAGGATAGGATACTGATTAGATGAAGAGGGTGTAAAGGATGCAAATTGCAGAAAAAACCATTGAAGTGCGTTACGCAGAGACGGATCAAATGGGGGTTGTCTATCATGCGAACTACCTTGTTTGGATGGAGCTTGGTCGTACACAATTGATTGAAGATCTGGGCTTCAGATATGCAGATATCGAAAAAGAAGGAATTCTTTCCCCGGTCATTGACCTGAATGTAAGCTATAAGTCACCTGTCCGCTACGGCGAAAAAGCATTTATTAAAACTTGGATAGAAGAATATGATGGACTCCGGATTACATATGCTTACGAAATTTATAACGGACAGAATCAGCTGGCCATTACCGGGCAGTCGAAACATGTGTGCGTCAAGCAAGAGAACTTCCGTCCGATTTCAATTCGGAAGATGTTCCCCGATTGGCACGACGCCTATGAAAAGGCAAAGAAATAATCAATACATAGGGTTTTTACCGAGAACTTTTCTTAAAAGGGAAAGGAAGAGGGTCATGGCATTCGGATTAACCAAACAAGAGCTAAACCGATGGAAACACCAGGTGAGGAATGGGCAGATTGCCTTTCTTACCCACTACTGGCTGGATGAACGATTTCCCAATGTGCGCTCTGTAACGAAAGTGGGCTGCTGTAACATTGATGTATTATCCAGATGGGGACAGAAGTATGGCTTGAAAAAAGAATGGATTCATCAAAGGAAAGACGGCTTTCCACACTTTGATTTGTTAGGGGACATACAATATGAAATCCTGATGAAGGAAGGCCTTCAGGAGCATATTGCCCGATTTGTAAAAAAGTAAGGGGGCAGACTCTAAAGTAGAAAGGCTGGCATATGCCAGCCTTTGATCATTCCGTTATTTCTTATATTCATATGATGGTTCTTGAAGCTTTTCATCAAACTCAACATATAAATCATGACCATCAAAGAACCATAAATCTCTTTCCTCTATAAAAAATTCCCGTTTGTCGATTTCGATCCGTTCACCAGCATCCACTGGTTCGTCTTTGTTCACTCCTAATGAAAAACCATCGTGGAGAGGACTGGAACCTCCATATCGCACATAAAAACGGACTTGTTCGCCTTCCTCCACAAGCATCTCGTCTTTAAACCACGTAAGAGCTTCTTCTGAAATATGTATGTTCATTGGTGAGACTCCTTTCTCTACTTGGTATTTTTCCAGAGTGATCCTGGACAAAGAAAGTTTCATTTCCTATTATAAACATAATGAAGCCTGAACATCTACTAATACGTATAAAGGGTGAGAATGATGAAAACACAAGCATTATTATATTACATTGGTGCCTTTATCTTTGCCGGATTAAGTATATTAACCCTATTACAATTGCATGAAGCCAAATATCAGATCGAAGCAGGGACCTTCATTGTCATTGCAGCAGTCATTTATTATGGAATGGTGACTCTGTACTTTAAGGGTACCCGTAAAACTTTCTTGTTGGCTAATACCTTGTTGGCTATTATAGCTCTAGCTGGGATATTCTTCAATTCAATGATATTCGGGGGACATTAAAAGAACGAGCTTTCCTTATGGGCATAAGGAGGCTCGTTCTTTCCGTTCATACTATAAACCTGCCATCTATTCCGGCACCCCGTTCACCATATGGGAAACCATTTCTTCTTCCGTGTATGCAATCATGCCATTTTTTCTGGCAAAATCGAGAGGGTAGATGCGGTAGTTTTTGTAATGATTTTCTGAAACAAAGGTAGGCTGGAAACCAATGGACGGGAAGGTGATTTTGGAACCCGCCGGATTCATCGTTTTCTCAACCTGAACCGTCACCATGCCACCGATATCCTTGAAATCATCCTTCTGACCGGAAAGGAAATTTCCAAGAGAATAAATGACAACGGCTTCCCGTCCATCGCGCGTCTTATAGGTCTGAATCGGCTGCAGGACATGTGGATGGTGTCCGAAAATGATGTCGACCCCATTATTCGTCAGCAGCTTGGCAAGTCTCTGCTGTTCCTCCGTAGGGAACCGTTGATATTCATTTCCCCAGTGAAGGCTCATGACCACTAAATCAACGTCCAGATTTTTGGCTTTCTGGATTTCCTGGATCATTTTTTGTTCATCTATGACATTAACCAAATACTCTTTTCCTTCAGGGACAGGAATCCCATTTGTACCATAGGTATAAGAAAGAAGGGCAAATTTGATTCCATTCACATTAAATGTACGTATCCGGCTTTGGTCTTCCGGGCTTTTAAATGATCCGACATACGGCATCGATATCTCCCCATAATAATCAATCGCATTCAATAGACCTTCTTCACCCTGATCCAACGAATGATTATTGGCAGTGGTCACAGCATCCACTCCAACCTCCTGGAGTGTTTTAACCACTTCCTGCGGACTGTTGAACAGAGGGTAGCTTGAAACGCCAAGTTCCACACCACCAGGGGTTGATTCCTGATTGGCAATCAGAAAATCCGGTGCAGAAAGCATATCCTTAATGGGAGAGAACATCGGTGTAAAATCATACCCATTTTGTTTTTTTGCGTCATTATAGACGGTATCATGAATGAGGATATCTCCGATTGCAGCGATGGAAGCATTGGCTTTGATTGATTTACCGGACGCCTGCACCTCCCTGGTTGCATGGAGGAGGGAAGTTGCTTCAACTCCTTTTGTTGTGGAATTCCAGTCGGCATACTGCCTGTTTAGCAGGAAACCGATCATCAGCAGGAATGGAATACAGAGAATCATCCCTATTATCATTCGCTTTTTATTCATATTCATCATCCTTTATTATGCTCTACTTCCATTTTACAAAAAAAGAAGTAGAAATGGGGAGAAATTTAGAGAATTCTGAAGAATATTATCATTTTTTGGACACAGTTTTTATTCCTCATCTTTCTCAAATGAGAGAATGTGTATACCTGGTACGTCACACTAAAAAAAGCCACCATTGCGAGGGTATCCGAGAGTCCGGTACCCCGTGCATAGGTTGCTTTTTCGTTAGAGCCATTTAATTTTCGGTTCGGTTTTATTTTTGATCCGAACAATATTTGCCCTGTGTCTGTAAATCACAAAGATGGTCAGGATGCCAACAACAATGATGAGTGGAATATCGCCAGTGAAGATCGAGTACGTAAAGGCAAGTACCGCTGCAATCATAGAAGATAGGGACACATACTTCGTTGCATACAAGCAAATAAAAAAGACAGCCAGTAAGATTAAGAAAAGAATGTAATTGTAACCTAGAAGGACACCAGCAGAGGTTGCCACTGCTTTTCCTCCCCTGAAGTTTGCGAAAACGGGATACATATGACCGATAACGGCGAATACCCCTGCAAGCAGCATATGTACGTCACTTGCAAACATCAACGGCAGCAAAGTGGCCAGGGTTCCTTTGAGAATATCCATGATCGTCACAATCATACCGGCTTTCACACCCAGGGTCCTGAACGTGTTCGTTCCTCCCAGGTTTCCGCTCCCATGTTCACGGATATCTTTGCCGTAGAAGGTCTTACCGATCAGTAAACCTGATGGAATGGAACCCAGTAAATAAGAAAGTATGAGTATAAGGGCAAAAATCATCATCACTGCTCCTTTGAAAATAACTAATCCGTTCTTATTTTAACATGTTTTCCCTCCAAAGGGGAGAAAATAAGCAAAAAAATTAGTACCTACTCATAAAAGTAGATATCATAACATAAAATTCCACCTTCACCGTCATCTTATGAGGGGAAGTATGTTAAAATGAACACACTTTACATAGTTGAAATGAAGGTGTACACAGATGCAAATACTTTTATCAGCTTTTCAATGGGTGGCCTTCATGGTAGCGGGATCCATTGCCGCACCCATCGCGATTGCTGACTTGTTCCAATTGTCTCCTGCCGATACAGCCGGATTCATTCAGCGGACCATATTCGTTTTGGGGCTCGCGAGCCTGATCCAGGCACTCTTTGGTCATAAACTTCCGATCAATGAAGGACCGGCAGGACTGTGGTGGGGCGTTTTTGCCATTTATGCAGGGTTTTCCGGAACTCTCTATAGCAGTCACGAAGAAGTTCTGACCGTACTGCAAGGGGGGATGATCGTCAGTGGTGTGATTTTTTTCATCCTATCTTCCACAGGACTTCTAAAGCGGTTATCTTCTCTATTCACTCCAACCATTACGTTCATTTATTTGATGCTGTTAATTCTGCAATTAAGCGGATCATTCATTAAAGGGATGTTCGGAATCCAGCATGAAGGACAATCCCTGGAGCCGCTTGTCCTACTGGGGAGTATTCTGACGATCCTTCTAGCCTTATACTTTTCAAGCCATAAGGTTAAGTGGATCCAGCAATATTCCATCATTCTTGCCCTGCTCGCAGGATGGCTCATCTTCATTATCATGGGGCTTTACGAGAGTACTTCCGTATCAACCAGCTGGTTTTCTTTACCTCATGTGTTTGTATTCGGAGCACCTGTGTTTGATACGGGTGTCATCGTGACTTCCATATTCATCACCTTCCTGTTAACGACGAATATGATCGCTTCCATACGGGTGATGGAAGAGGTGATGAGAGCAAAGGGGGAGCCTACATACGAACGGTATATGGAGAGCGGATTTGCATCAGGAATGAATCAGCTATTCGGGGGAGTGTTTTCTGCTATCGGCTCCGTTCCCATTTCAGGGTCTGCAGGTTTTGTCGCAGCGACACGAATGTATTCCATCATCCCCTTTATCATAGGCAGCGGGATCATCATGGTCATCAGCCTGATTCCAAAGATCATGAATCTATTCGCCAGTCTCCCTGCACCAGTAGGATATGCCGTGACGACGGTCATTTTCATCAAGATGGTGGGACTCGCACTATCCGAATACCGTAAAGAGGAAGACATAGAAAGAATTCACTTTGTAGCGGGGATCTCACTCATTGTCGGGGTCGGAGCCATGTTTGTTCCGGCAGCGGCCTTTAAGGACATGCCGGTCGTCGTTGCTTCCATTTTGAATAATGGATTGATACTGGGTACGATAACAGCAATCGCAGTGGAACAATATATCATCAAAAAGTCCAGCAGCCAATAGTGTGCTGGACTTTTTATCTGGTGAAAAAGGAAGAAAGCTGTATGCCCGTGCCACATTCATCACAAACTAATGGGGACAAGGGCATTTTCTTTTACTACATGTTTACCTTTTGTATAATGAGGGTATCCCTTCTATGTTTAGAAAAATTTCTCAGTACATAAAGCAGGTGTAAAAATGATTGAATTCCAAAATGTCACGAAACTCTACGAGGATGGAACAGAAGCCATAAAGGGTATCAACCTGACAATCCCAAAAGGAAAGCTTGTTGCGTTGATCGGTCCGAGCGGATGCGGGAAAACGACTACGATGAAGATGATCAATAAACTGATAGCTCCCTCAGGGGGTACCATCCGGATTGATGGAAGAGACATTTCAGAAACGGAGGAAGTGGAGCTCAGGCGAAATATCGGGTATGTCATTCAGCGGATCGGGCTTCTCCCTCATATGACGATCGAAGAAAACATCAGTCTCATCCCCCGCCTAAAAGGATGGAAGAAGGAAAAATATGAGGGACGTGTCGATGAGCTTCTTAATCTCGTAGGACTGGAACCTGACGTATACAAGAAAAGATATCCACTCGAATTGAGCGGTGGACAGCAGCAGCGGGTCGGGGTGATACGCGCCCTTGCAGCGGAACCACCGATTATCCTCATGGATGAACCATTCAGCGCCCTGGACCCGATCAGCAGGGAACAGCTCCAGGATGAACTGAAAAGCATTCAAAATACGATACATAAGACCATTGTCTTCGTCACTCACGACATTGATGAGGCGTTAAAGATCGCGGATGTGATCGCTGTCATGCGGGATGGTAAAATCGAGCAGATTGCAGCGCCAGCTGACCTTCTATCAGAACCTGCCAATGAATTTGTACGCGCCTTCATCGGTGAAAACCGACTGAACGTTCAGCGGCACAAGCAGGTATCTGACATCATGAGTGGTGATGAGAACAATTTCCACATCCTGCTTGAGGAACAGGAATACTCATTGATACCATTTAATGCATCCATCCATGAAGCGGCAAGCATGCTCCTCTCAACGGGTAAACCATATCTTATGGTGATAAAAGACGACAGGAAGATCGGGACCGTCACATCCAGCGACATTCTTAAGAATATCGCCTCAGAAGGAAATAAGGAGGCGAGTTCTGTATGAATACATTTTCCATCCTGTTCATCCAAACCATTTCAAACCGTTCGGATGCCATCTTAACGGGATTATTTGAACATCTTTATTTATCTTTTGTGTCGATTTTCATTGCGATTGCGATATCCCTGCCTCTGGGTATTTACATATCACGAAAGAAGGAATCGGCCGAATTTTTCATCGGGATCACAGCCGTTTTTCAAACCATACCAAGTCTGGCCCTTTTCGGATTTCTTATTCCACTCCTTGGTACGGGCAGTATCACGGCAATCATTGCCCTGACGGTATACGCACTTCTTCCGATCTTGAGGAACACATACACAGGCATAATCGGGGTGGATGAAGGCGTGATCGAGGCAGGAAGAGGCATGGGGATGACCAACTCTCAGCTGTTATTCAAAGTGGAGCTGCCGCTTGCCCTGCCGTTTATCATGGCGGGGATCCGCACCGCTACCGTGCTGACAGTAGGGGTCGCCACACTTGCAACCTTTGTAGGGGCAGGAGGACTTGGAGACCTTATCTACCGAGGACTTTCCACGTGGAATAATGCACTGGTCCTTGCCGGGGCCATCCCAGCGGCCCTACTTGCATTAGGTTTTGATTTCATATTAAAAATCCTGGAGAGATTGACCACACCTAAAGGATTGAAAGCACGAAAATAAAGCAATATCCAAAGGAGAGTAAGAATGAAAAAGAAATTACAAGGTTTTATCGTACTCACTGTATTATCCATCCTCATCGCAGGGTGCGGAAATGGCGGAGATAAAGATACCATCACCGTTTCAGGTAAGATGTGGACGGAGCAATTCATCCTTACGCAAATGATGGCTGAACTTCTCAAAGAAAAGACAGATCTTGATATAAAAGTCGAGGAAGGGTTAGGGGAAGTATCGATCCTCACACCGGCCCTTGAAAAAGGCGACATTGATGTCTATGTGGAATATACAGGTACTGGTCTTGAAGCGGTCTTGAAAGAACAAGCAAAAGAAGGCGCTTCAGCAGATGAAATCCTTTCACAAGTGCGTAAAGGCTATGAGAAAAAGTTCGATGTCACCTGGCTGAAGCCACTTGGCTTTGAAAATACGTATACGCTTGCTTATACAGGGGATCAGGACTTTGATGCAAAGACTTTCTCTGACCTCGTGCCACTATCCAAAGACTTGAGCTTCGGTGCACCCCACCAGTTCTATGAACGGGAAGGGGACGGATACGATGCCTTCAGTGAAGCCTATGGATTCAAATTCAAAGAAAAGAAAAGCTTTGACCCGAACATTATGTATGAAGCCGTTAAGAACGGGGATGTAGACATTATCCCTGCTTTTACAACCGATGGACGGATCCAGCGTTACAATTTAAAAACGACAAAGGATGATAAAGGATTCTTCCCACCATACGATGCTGCGCCGGTCATTCGTCAAGAAGTACTGAAAGAGCATCCTGAAGTAAAGAAAGTGTTGAATGAATTAGCAGGCAAAATCTCGGAAGAAGAAATGAGCGAATTGAATGCTAAAGTGGATATGGATAAACAAGATCCCAAAGATGTCGCACGTGAATTCCTTATATCCAAAGGGTTGATCGAAAAGTAAGTATAATGGGAGTGTCAACAGGTAAGGAGGTGCAGCGGAATGGAAAAACGCACCCTGGCTTTTGTTTTGACACTTCCTTTTATTTAGATAATTTTATGAAATTTTGAAAAATTAAAGGGAAATATGGTATAAAAGAAGAATAGGACTTAAGAAACAGTTCCAGACTTTATCGTTAAGGATCAATGAAGGAGTGGTAAACAACCATGGAAAATCCATCACGACAAGAAATCGGAAACATACTGAAACAATCCAAACGCATCGCAGTGATTGGTTTAAGTGATAATCCTCAACGGACATCCTATATGGTGTCTAAGGCCATGCAGGACCAGGGATATGAGATCATTCCCGTAAACCCTACCATAGAGTCTGCACTAGGGGTAAAGGCTGTGTCCTCCCTGCAGGAGATAGAGGGACATGTTGATATCGTCAATGTATTTCGCCGCTCAGAATTTTTACCTCAAATTGCGGAAGAATTCGATCAGATCGATTCAAACGTCTTTTGGGCGCAACTTGGTGTCATGAATGAAGAGGCTTATCGCTTTTTAAAGGAACGTGGGTATACAGTCATTATGGATCGCTGTATTAAGGTTGAACATGCTTTAACCAAATAATCCTCACTCGTAACAAGCGGCTCTGACCGCTTGTTTTTTTCGTGCAGAACCCACGTTGACAAAGGGAATAATCCTGGGGATAACAGGGCAAATTTTAAGGGGTTCACGGAAATTCCATTTGCGAAAATCAAATAAAACGCTACAATAAGCAATAGTGGTTTACCTTAAAGATTGATCAAAACAGGTAAACGAACAGATGTTCTTGTGTTATAGTTAATAGAGACACAACCAATAATAGCTTGCAAGAACCACACTATTACGGTTAGAGAAGTTTTGAAAGGGGAATGTTCGTGGCCAACCAGAATAAGACCATGGATTACAATGATGATGCCATACAAGTATTAGAAGGCTTAGAAGCCGTCCGTAAGAGACCTGGTATGTATATAGGCTCTACCGATTCAAGAGGCTTGCATCATTTAGTATACGAAATTGTCGATAACTCAGTCGATGAAGCATTAGCAGGCTTCGGGAATGAGATTATTGTTACGATAAATAAAGATAATAGCATTTCAGTCCAAGATAAAGGCCGGGGTATGCCGACGGGAATGCATAAGCTCGGGAAGCCGACACCTGAAGTCATCCTTACCGTTCTTCATGCAGGAGGGAAATTCGGGCAGGGAGGCTATAAAACAAGTGGTGGACTCCATGGTGTAGGTGCCTCTGTTGTAAACGCACTGTCCGAGTGGCTTGTCGTCACGATCGAACGGGATGGCATGAAATATGAACAGCGTTTCACCAATGGCGGTAAGCCAGAAACCACCCTCGAAAAGATCGGTAAGACAAAAAAATCAGGAACGTGTATCCATTTCAAACCTGATCCGGAGATTTTCAGCAATACCACTTATAATTACGAAACACTGTGCGAACGCCTGCGGGAATCTGCTTTTCTGTTAAAAGGGTTGAAAATCGAAATCATTGATGAACGTCATGATCAGAAAGAAGTCTTTCATTTCGAAAGCGGTATCCAGGCATTTGTCCAATACTTGAACGAAGAGAAAGACGTCCTACATAACGTAGCCTTCTTTGAAGGGGAACATCACACCATTGAGGTGGAATTTTCTTTTCAATTCAATGATGGATTTTCAGAAAACATATTATCCTTTGTAAACAATGTCCGTACAAAAGACGGCGGAACCCATGAAGCAGGAGCGAAGACGGCCATGACCCGCGTCTTTAATGAGTACGCCCGTAAAGCGGGGATTCTTAAAGACAGGGATAAAAATCTTGAAGGTACCGATATTCGCGAAGGGCTGGCGAGTATCGTTTCTGTACGCATACCAGAACATCTTCTTCAATTCGAAGGGCAGACAAAAGGGAAGCTCGGGACAAGCGAAGCACGATCAGCGGTTGATGCGGTCGTTTCAGAACATCTTCTCTATTTCCTGGAAGAGAATCCTGAAACGAGTTCCCTTCTTATCAAGAAATCCATTAAAGCGGCCCAGGCCCGTGAAGCGGCACGAAAAGCAAGAGAAGATGCACGTAATGGGAAAAAACGTAAGCGTTCTGAAACCGTCCTATCCGGGAAGTTAACACCGGCCCAATCAAGAAACCCACAGCGTAACGAGCTTTATCTGGTGGAGGGAGATTCAGCAGGAGGTTCTGCGAAGCAAGGACGCGACCGTAAATTCCAGGCGATTCTTCCACTTCGGGGAAAAGTCATCAATACGGAAAAAGCCAAACTGCAGGACATCTTCAAAAACGAAGAAATCAACACGATCATCCATGCCATTGGCGGTGGAGTCGGTCCTGAATTCAATGTGGACGACATCAATTATGACAAAATAGTCATCATGACCGATGCGGACACGGATGGAGCTCATATACAGGTTCTCTTACTGACCTTCTTTTACCGGTATATGAAACCATTGTTAGAAGCGGGAAAAGTGTATATTGCACTTCCACCCCTGTACAAAGTGAGCAAGGGAACCGGGAAGAAGCAGAAACTTGAATATGCATGGACGGATGATGAGCTTCAAGGGGCCATCTCCAAAGTGGGGAAAGGATATATGATCCAGCGCTATAAAGGTCTTGGAGAGATGAACGCCGATCAACTGTGGGAAACGACGATGGATCCCGAAACACGGGCGTTGATCCGGGTACGCATTGATGATGCTGCACGAGCAGAACGCCGTGTGACCACTCTTATGGGTGACAAAGTAGAACCTCGCCGTAAATGGATTGAAAGCAATGTAGCCTTTGGATTGGAAGAAGACGGAAGCATTCTCGAAAACGAAAACATTACGGTCCGAGAGGAGGGGTAATCAATGACAACTGTAGAAAGATATCAAGACTTACCTCTGGAAGAGGTGCTTGGCGACCGATTTGGACGTTATAGTAAATACATCATCCAGGAGCGTGCATTACCTGATGCACGTGATGGATTGAAACCGGTACAAAGGCGTATTCTTTACGCCATGTATGTGGATGGGAACACTCAGGAGAAAGGGTTCCGGAAATCAGCGAAAACCGTCGGTAACGTTATTGGTAACTATCATCCCCATGGTGATACATCTGTGTATGATGCCATGGTACGTATGAGTCAAACGTGGAAGGTACGTAACTACCTGGTTGAAATGCATGGGAACAACGGGAGCGTGGACGGAGATCCCCCCGCTGCGATGCGTTACACCGAAGCCCGCCTTTCTGCGATATCCATGGAGCTTCTTCGTGACATCGATAAAAAAACCGTGGAGTTTGTTCCGAACTTCGATGATACATCAAGTGAACCGACTGTATTGCCGTCACGGTTCCCGAACTTACTCGTCAACGGTTCCACCGGTATTTCGGCAGGTTATGCAACGGATATCCCTCCTCATCACCTCGGTGAAGTGATTGATGCAGCCATCATGCGGATGGACAAGCCTGAGAGTACAGTCGATGACCTTATGACGGTCTTAAAAGGACCGGACTTCCCGACAGGGGGCATCATCCAAGGGGTTGATGGCATCCGGAAAGCCTATGAAACCGGAAAAGGAAAGGTTGTCGTCAGAGGGAAAGCAGATATCGAAAACATCCGTGGCAGCAAACAACAGATCGTCATTACGGAAATCCCTTATGAAATCAATAAAGCCAATCTCGTCAAAAAAATGGATGAATTCCGTGTGGACCGAAAAGTGGAAGGGATTGCAGAAGTCCGGGATGAAACGGATCGCGATGGGATGCGCATCGTCATTGAACTAAAAAAAGATGCGGATGCATCAGGTGTCTTAAACTACCTCTATAAAAACAGTGATCTTCAAATCACCTATAACTTCAATATGGTTGCCATACATAATAGACGTCCTAAATTGATGGGACTTCGTGAACTGCTGGATGCATATATACAGCATCAAAAAGAAGTGGTGACCAACCGGACCAAGCATGATCTAACTAAAGCAAAGGACCGTCAGCATATCGTGGAAGGTCTTATGAAAGCACTGTCGATATTGGATCAGGTGATTGCAACTATCCGTGCTTCGAAGGATAAACGTGATGCAAAGGACAACTTAATTCAGAAGTTCCAGTTTACGGAAGCACAGTCTGAAGCGATTGTCAGCTTACAGCTTTATCGTTTGACGAATACGGACATTACCGCCCTTCAGGCAGAAGCGGAAGAATTGGCGAAAACGATCGAAGATCTTACGGCAATACTGGAAAGTGAAAGCAAACTTTACAGTGTGATCAAAAAAGAACTAAAAGCAATCAAAAAGCAATTCGCTGACGCCAGACGAACGCAAATAGAGGAAAAGATCGAAGAAATCAAAATCAACCTGGAAGTGCTGATTGCCAGTGAAGATGTCATGGTCACGGTGACCCGGGATGGGTATATGAAACGAACCAGCCTTCGTTCTTATTCTGCCTCAAATGGTCAGGACCTTGCCATGAAAGAAACAGACAGGCTTCTGGGACAATTTGAAATGAATACGACAGATGTCCTTCTCGTATTTACAAACAAAGGGAACTATATTTATTGTCCTGTCCATGAGCTTCCGGATATCAGGTGGAAGGATCTTGGTCAGCATGTAGGGAATATTGTCCCGATCGACCGGGATGAACAGGTTCTCAAAGCGATTCCGATTAAAGAGTTTGACCCGTCGCACTACTTACTGTTTGTCACAAAGAACGGTATGATTAAGAGGTCCGAGCTGCCTCAATACAAAGCACAACGATATTCCCGTCCGCTGGTGGGAATCAATCTTAAAGGTGACGATGAGCTCGTGGATGTCCATATAACAGATGGATCGAATGATGTTTTCATCGCCACGCACTTGAGCTACGGCCTTTGGTTCGCAGAAGAAGATGTGAACATCGTCGGACCAAGGGCAGCGGGAGTAAAAGGGGTCAACCTCAAGGATGATGACTTTGTCGTATCCGGCAAGATCATAAAAGACCCAGCGAAAGACTTCATTTTCCTGGCTACGCAGCGTGGGGCCGTGAAGAAAATGAAACTGGCGGAATTCGAAAAAACGTCACGTGCTAAACGTGGAGTCATCATGCTCCGGGAATTGAAATCCAATCCTCATCGAGTGGTGAGCATAGAAGCAGTGAAAGATACTGATAAAGTAGGGCTATTAACAACAAAAGGGAAAACAGAAGAGGTAAATGTTTCAGACCTTAGACCAAATGACCGCTATTCAAATGGTTCATTTGTGATCGATGAAGGGGATAGCGGTTCCGTCTGTGAAACCTGGGCAGAATCCCGAACCCCCGAAGTAAAAGAATAGACATTCAGAAAGCGACCAGAAATGATACTGGTCGCTTTTTTCCATCATAAGGATAAATGTGAATGATAAATGTATATTCATTCGCTATTGTAGTACAATACCAGTATTTGATTGTACTACAATTCATATTCTTTCAAAAATATGAATCTATCTGTTGAAGAAAAATCTTTTTTTTGATAGATTAAAACAATGTCTGATTGGGTAAACATACATTGGCTCAACCATTATTTGTAAAAAATATAACATCTAGGGGGAACATTTATGGAGTTATTAACAAGTATCGTAGGCACCTTGAATGATTATATGTGGTCATACATACTGATCGTGGCATTAATCGGACTGGGATTATATTTCTCGTTACGCACAAGGTTCGCACAGTTCCGTTATTTAGGAGAAATGGGGAGATTATTAACTGATAAGACGACCATTTCTTCAGAAGGAAAACGGGGGATTTCTTCTTTCCAGGCATTCACAATCAGTACGGCTTCGCGTGTAGGTACCGGTAACCTTGCCGGTGTGGCAACAGCGATCGCAGGCGGAGGGCCAGGAGCTGTGTTCTGGATGTGGCTAATCGCCTTACTCGGTGGAGCAACCAGTTTCGTGGAAAGTACTCTTGCTCAGATCTATAAAGTGAAAGATGGAAAGGACGGTTATCGTGGTGGTCCTGCTTACTACATGGAAAAAGGATTAAATGCCCGTTGGATGGGAATTCTGTTTGCCGTCATCATTACCTTCTGTTTTGGTCTCGTATTTAACTCGGTCCAATCCAATACCATTTCACTTGCTATGGAAGAAGCCTATTCATTCGACCGTATGACAGTCGGCATCATTCTGGCTGTGCTAACTGCACTCGTAATCTTCGGTGGAGTCAAGCGGATCGCGAGTGTCACTCAAATCGTCGTTCCGATCATGGCCGTCCTTTATCTGATCCTTGCTTTCTATATTCTAGTCACCAATATCACCATGCTTCCAGACATGTTTGTCGTCATCTTCGAGAATGCATTCGGTATTCGTGAAGTAGCTAGCGGCGGTGTCGGAGCAGCCATCATGATGGGAATCAAGCGTGGATTATTCTCGAATGAAGCGGGTATGGGTAGTGCACCTAACGCAGCGGCGTCTGCAGGGGTCACGCATCCGGTTAAACAAGGATTGATCCAAACTCTTGGTGTCTTCACAGATACGTTACTGATCTGTACGGCTACTGCCTTCATGATCATCTTATCCGATCAATATACAACCGGGATCGATGGCATTCAGTTGACGCAGGCAGCTTTGAGCTTCCACGTAGGTGCTTGGGCGGATACCTTTGTAGCTGTCGCCATATTCCTGTTCGCTTTCAGTTCAATCATCGGAAACTACTATTACGGGGAAACCAATATCGAATTCATTAAATACAGTCCGGTCTCCCTATTTATCTATCGGATCGCGGTTCTGGGTATGGTGATATTCGGAGCGGTTGTGAAACTGGATATCGTATGGAGCTTAGCCGATCTATTCATGGGTCTGATGGCCATCATCAACTTGATTGCCATTACATTACTAGCTAAAATTGCCATTGCTGCATTAAAGGATTATAGAGAGCAAAAAAGGCAGGGGAAAGATCCTGTTTTCTACTCTGATTCGATTAATGGGTTAAAAGGCATTGAAAGCTGGGAAGCAAAGCCTGAAGCAAGAGAACATCAATAGCAAGTATGGACCAGCCAAAAGATTGGCTGGTCTTTTTTCTTTACTGAGAATAAAAAGATGGATAATGATTACATAGAATTACCTTCTCTGGAGAAAATAATGACGAATAATTTTCCACTGAGGAGAGAGAATCATGAGAAAAGAATTACTATTTGCATTCGGTGCCTTTTTTATTATGTCGCTTCATGCCATTGCCGGGAACTATTCCACTGAACCGATGGAAAAACAACCAGTAAATGAAATGACTGTAACAGTATATAAAAAAGATGTGACCGGTGATGGTAAGAAAGATACGATCACACTCAAAGCGATTCCTTTTTCTCCTGATGCCCTGTTTCTCAAACAAATTTGGGCGGATATCAAGACGTCCAAGGGAAGCGACATCCGGATTGATTATGAGGGTGGTTATAAACCGAAAATTCAATTTGTCGATCTAAATCATGATGGTATTAAGGATATGCTGTATTCAGCTGCAACCGGTGGCAGCGGCGGCCTATACTATATGGCTCTCCATACATTGGCCGATAATAAACTCGTTGATATCGGACTGCCTGAGCCCCTTACGATTCAAGCTCAATTTGAAGATCAATATAAGGCATCCATTACGTTTGTGGATACAAATCAATCCTATACAGTGGATTTAAGCGATCGGAAAGAGGATTACGAAAGACTGGGGATTTATACTGACGGGAATCTAAATGAACCTATGGAATTGATGGTGGGACCGTATGCCTTTTTCGAACCGGTCAAAGTCTTTGGGAAACGCGGAAAAGGGTTGAAGGGTTATCAGCAAATCAGTGGTGCCTACCATGCTGATGGAATCGGTACAGCCACTTCTTATTGGTATTATGAAAAAGGCAAATGGAAGTTGATTAAAATTAAGTGGAGAGAAAATTGAAAAAGAACCGTTTCTAGGCAAACGTCATACTCTGTTGTAAGCCCATTACTGTAAAAGGAGGCTTATACATGAGTGAATTTAAGCCTGAAAAGTTAACGGTTCAATATTTGCCGCCTGCATCCATCTTCAATCCCATTGATAACAGGAAGTACACGTTAACCCATTCCGATACGACAGGCGAACTATACTTAAGTATCGGCTGCCACTATGATCTTGAAAAGATCAATACGACCATGAGGGACGAAGTGTTGGGAGAATGGAGACGGAACCTCGGTCAATATACGTTGACCGGGACTGCATATGTCAGTGGGGGGGAATTCGATCAGCAGCTTTCCAACGTACGATTCATGATCTTTAAAAAGGAGCTGCCACTGGCGCTCGCAGCAATGGTGAACGGGGATAAAGATTTTTACACGTATTATCCATGGCTTCTTGATGCACCCATTATCATCTGTTTTGAATCCATATACCCTGAATATCAGCAAACGCTTTATTTCGGGACACCAAGACAATATCTCGTTAAATAATGCATAAGCATAGAGAGGACTGTAGGGACTCTTTATGCTTTTTTATTGCGCGAATTACCGTACGATCAGGAAAAGAGAATGGTTCCTGGATGGAAAATCCTTAAAGGAGTATGAATCGCCACTTCGATATTATGTAAACTAAAGTAGATGAAAAGCCAAAATCCAGTAATAAGGAAAGGAACACTAAGATAACAAGAATGTTCAAATGTATCAATTGGAAACCTAAAAAGTCAGATAATAGCATCTGAATGATGATAAAAAATGATTCGTTATAACTTGCTATGAATGAGCAGCCAGACAATTGTTAATAGGATAGAAACATTTGATAACCGTAAACGGATTACAGATAATCATCCTTAATTATCCTTATTTTTTCTTCCGTCTCATTATAAACAGTATACTTGTGATACGAGACTGAAATTCACTATTTCATTTAGGTTCCTATAATTTACATTATGTCTACTTGAATTTTTTAATATGCTTTAACTGTGCGAACTTCCCCTTCTTCATAAAAATAAGACTTTACGAGAAATTTTTTCTCTGTAAAGTCTTGTAATAAGATATTGTATATTTAGTTATTTTATTGAATCGAATTCTTCTTTAAATTCCAGGTCATTTTTTAACCAAGTCTTAATTGTTGCAGGACTAATTTTTATTTCCTTACAAATTTCGTCTATTGTCATAGATTTTTTATAGAGTCTCAAGAACGTCTTTTTTCGATTCTTCACGGCTGCTTTTGTCCTTTTCATTCTGTTTTCAGGTATCTTGCTAGCATCTTGAATCGTTTCTTTATCAAATACTTCATATTTTCTTTTTAAATATAGGCCCACATCTTGATAAAGCCATTTTTTAAACAAATGAATGGTTTTTCTTCCTGTAATAAAGACTCGAAAATACTTTTTATCCGCATATAGTCTAGAGTTGAAATTTCTTTTTTGCAGCTCTAAATTTAGCTTACTCATAAATGATTCCGAACCACCTACAAAACTGACTATCTTTCGATCGAAGTTAACAAAGCCATCTCCATCGAAATATCCTCTAACAAAATGACTTAAATATCCTTCAGGGATGCTCGGCATTCTAAGAGAAGTTGATTTATCACTCGTCATTCCGTGTAGTTCCATCAGATCATATTTCATAACCTTACTTCCAATAATTAATGTATGAACTTCTGTGTTGTTTAACACTAATGGATGATTCGACTGTAATTCATTCTTGATCTTCTCTAGTATGTCAGGATCTTTTTGAGAAAAACAAACCGTATGATTGCGGCTGCTGATATACCCGTCTGCAGCAAAGAACCCGAGTATATAGGCCATGTTATTGCTCCAGGTCTTAAAGTAATCTTCATTAACCCTGTATTTTCGTTTCCAGCTCCCGTGTGGACTTCTGACCACCTTATTCTTTTGTAATACTGAATTGATATAACGGGTAGATACATTCGCTCTCCGGGCAATTTCAGCTGTCCTTTCACCTTCTTCATACATCTTTATAATTTCAGATTTTTCTAGGGTGCATTTCTTATTTCTTGTCATATAAAGCACCACCTTTATTCATATGTATCTCTATTTTACCGAACAAACGTTCTATAATCAAAGATGGAAACTCTAAATATTTTTGACTTAGGTAAAAACATAATCGTAGGTAATCATTTCACACTAAATAAATTCTCATCATAGAATATAGATAAAATCTACACCTTACATTCACAAATTGGTTAAGAAAGCTGTGATTGACAAGATGAAAAATAATAAGGATCAACACTTTTCATTTCAAAATCTACAGGAAATCGGGATGTCATTTGACCAGGTCTTTGAACATATTGTGAAATTCATGCAATCAGAGCCAAACGGCCACTATCGATTAATGGTTGGGACTGATTCTCAAGTTCATCAAGCGCATACGACCTTCATAACAGGAATTGTGATCTTAAACGAAGGAAATGGTGTGTGGGCATGTATAAGAAAAGTGTTAATACCAAGAAGAATGCTGCAATTGCATGAGCGGATCTCATACGAATTATCATTATCCGAAGAAATCGTTTCGCTGTTTACTGAGGAAAGGAAAAATCAGTTAATTGATATCGTCCTTCCTAATATTTATGCAGGAGCCACGTTTACTATGGAGGGTCATATAGATATCGGAAATGGAAAGCAGAATAAAACGAGTAAGTTTGTAAAGGAAATGGTTTCAAGGATGGAAGCCATAGGTGTAGAACCGAAAATTAAACCTGATGCTTTCGTCGCTTCCAGCTATGCCAACCGTTATACAAAATAAATGATCTATCAGCCCTCACATTTTTCGACATTAAAAATAGTATATTATGTAAGATTACTAGAATCATGTAAAAGGATGTCAGATAATGGATAAGAAAATGAATGTTCAGCTTTCCCCTCCCTGGATCACCTATTTTAATGAATTGAAAAATACAATCGGAACAGATCCCGAAGTAACAGTGGGACCGCTGATTCCGGTAGATTCACAATATATCGCCATCGTGACCACAACAAATAATGAAAAAGCTGCCGCCTTGGCAACTCTCCTTGATCCATCCATTGAGTTTGGTAACGTCACTTTGACCGTGATTGTTGTAAACAATGAACAGGAAATCGTGACGGGGCTCCCCTGCCCACTCCGTTCATTTGCAGTAGCCGAACTTGTACAAGTCGCTTTGGAAGGAAATCCCTACTTTGAAAGAGTAGTGGTCAAACCTCAGCTCCCTGGTGGGCCAAACGTTGTTTACCCAGTATTTAAAGCCGAGGTTATCCAGTTTTTTAACGATGATATATCGAACCTTTGTAATAGCTTTACAGGTGTAGCTTCAACTGTTTTCAGTGATGTTATGAAAGATGATGTTTGCGGTGTAGCAATCTTATTTTCGACAGATTGCGAAGAATAACAAAAGCGCCTGGAAATACATTTCCAGGCGCTTTTGATTATTTTATCTTTGATTTCCTTCATATATCTCTTGTTTACTACCTTGTATGCTTATTTTTCTCGAACAGAACATGTGTTCTTATCTGATGTAACATCCCTTTTTCATTGTTTTTCTCTTTGTTTAAAATGTTCCCTCAGCAGGAACTTTTGAATTTTCCCACTTGCATTACGGGGAAGCTCATTCACAAATACATATTCCCTTGGCCGCTTATAATCTGCCAACAGATCACCTCTTTTCAGAAATAAATCAAGATCCCCTGATGACAGAGAAGGATTTTTTGATACCACTACTGCTAATACCTGCTCTCCCCATGTTTCATCCGGTTGACCGAGGACGGCGACATCCAACACATCTTCATGAACATGCAGGGCGTCCTCTACCTCACGCGGATAGACATTCTCCCCTCCTGTAATCACCATATCATCCACCCTGTCAGCCACATACAAATATCCGTCTTCATCCATGTAACCTAAGTCACTGGAGTGGTACCAGCCTTTATACAACGCTAGATCTGTCGCTTCCTTCCGGTTAAAGTATTCAAGCATCGTGCATGACCCCCTGACGATGATCTCCCCGACTTCACCGGGTTTACATATATCTTCAGGATCAGAAGGACCGTTCTCAGAGGGTCTTACCACTCGTATTTCATGGTTATAAGCGGCACGACCGGCGGAACCCGCTTTCGTTAACTGTTCATCCTGAAGCAGGAACGTAACCGCTGGCCCCATCTCCGTCTGACCATACGCCTGGATCAGGTCGACATTCATCGTTTCCTGTAGAGCCCTGACAAGAACTGGTGCCATCGGGGCAGCCCCGTAGAGACCGATCCGGAGTGATGAAGTATCATACTCCTCCACCCCATGCTGGAGAAGCATATTCCACATGGTCGGTGCCGCGAAAAGATTGGTGACTTTCTCACGTTGTATCACATCCAATACCGTCTGGGGCTGGAACTGATGAACGATGATATTTTTCGCTCCCGCTTGTACCCGTGGAAGGAAACAGCAATGAAGTTCGGCACAATGGAACATGGGCGCTGTCACAAGTCCGATATCATTTGGTGTAAGCCCCATGACCGATGTACAGATCAAGCTCTGCTCCGCCATATCCCGGTGTCTGTGGAGCACCCCTTTTGGTCTGCCGGTGGTCCCGCTCGTGTACATGATGGCATAAATGTCCGTTTCTTCTACTGAAAAATCAGTAAGTGCCGTGGAACAAGGACTCACTACCTCATGATAACTTTGAGCAAATGCTGGCGTATTGTCCCCCACATACCAAAAAAGGGTCTGAGGAAAGTTCTTGGATATCCCTTCAATCGGTTGGGAAAGAGCTTCTTCAAACAGTACGACCTTAGGTTCTGCATCTTCTAAAATAAAGTGGATTTCTTTTCCTTTCAGACGGAAGTTTATCGGATTGATCACGGCACCGATTTTCCCGCATGCAAAATAGACATTCGCTAACTCCAATGTATTAAATAGATACGTAGAAACCCGGTCCCCTTTCCTTACTCCTGCTTCCAAGAGAGCATTGGCCACACGATGGACTTCATCCTGCCACTCCCCAAAGGTTAACCGCTTACCAGTCTTCTCTTCCACGATGGCCTCCTTATTGCGGAATTTCATTACCGTTTGATCAAAAATAGATCCAGTGGTTGCGTACATTTTTTTCCTCCTTATTAGTAAGGTGTTCTATTCTGACACATTCCCTATCCATATTGTTCGTGACGGGTGTCCGTTTCCCCTTCCTGATATCAGATAATTCAGATATATACCATGGAGAAAAAACCGTCATCTCTAAATGGAATAGAAATGACGGTTTTATCAAAATTATGAAGCTTTTTGCTCCCTCACCACAACATTCAACTTTCTTTTAGATAACACATTAAAAAAGATATTCAGCCCTATCGCGGTTAAACTGCCAGCAACGATGCCATTATCCGTCAAGATGCGGATGCTTGTCGGCATTTGAGCAAACAATTCAGGGACAGCCGTTACCCCAAGTCCCATTCCTACAGAACATGCGATGATCAATAGGTTCTCCTGTGAAGCAAAATTCACGTGACTCAGCATTTTAATTCCATACGCGACCACCATACCGAACATGGCGACCATCGCACCTCCCAATACAGAAGCTGGAATCACGGTGGTAAGTGCACCGATTTTCGGGACCAAACCAAGGATCACAAGAAAAGAACCCGTTGCATATATCACATTATTCCGCTTCACACCTGAAAGCTGAACCAATCCGACATTCTGGGAATACGCCGTATACGGAAATGCATTGAATAATCCGCCGAGGACGATGGCCAATCCTTCTGCACGATACCCTCTTGCTAAATCTTCTTCCGAAATCTTTTTATCAGTGATATCCCCAAGGGCGAAATACACCCCCGTTGACTCGACAAGGCTGACCATGGCTACAAGAATCATCGTGAGGATGGCTGTTATTTCAAAGGTCGGCATCCCGAAGTAGAATGGTTTAGCCATATGAAACCACGAAGCATCGCCAACAGCACTGAAATCGACTTTTCCGAGAACGAAAGCGACAGCCGTTCCTGCCATCAGTCCGAGTAAAATGGATACTGAGCGGACAAAACCTGTAAAGAATTTATATAAGAATAATATGAATACCAACGTTCCAAACGCTAAAGATAGATTTTCCAATGAACCAAAATCGGCACTTCCCTGACCGCCTGCCATATTGTTCATGGCAACAGGGATCAGAGTGATCCCAATGATCGTCACGACAGAGCCCGTCACGACAGGCGGGAAAAAGCGGACAAGCTTCCCAAAATATTTGCTGATCGCAATGACGAAAAGACCTGAAATGAGAATCGATCCATAGATGGCGGAAATCCCATACTGACCTCCAATCGCGATCATGGGCCCGACTGCCGTGAACGTACATCCCAGTACTACTGGTAGTCCGATCCCGAAAAATCGATTACTCCACACTTGCAGCAGGGTAGCGATTCCACACATGAAGATATCGATGGAAACAAGGTACGTGAGCTGTTCTCCCGAAAGCCCAAGGGCCCCTCCGACGATCAAGGGGACAATGACCGCACCGGCATACATGGCAAGAACATGCTGGATACCAAGTGAAGCCAGTTTAAGAGGTTGATTCTTCATGATACAGTCGCCTCCTCTTGCTTAAATTGTACTTCTCCGTTTTCAAGGGACTCGATTTCAGCTAAAGATTCCACCCTATAGCCCGTATCTCGAACAAGTTTCCCTCCATTTTGAAATGACTTTTCAATGACAATCCCGATTCCGGCGACTCCCGCTTCCGCCTGTTTCACCAAGTCGATCAACCCCAATGCTGCCTGCCCGTTTGCCAGGAAATCATCGATCAACAAGACCCGATCATTTTTTTGTATGTACTCCCTCGAGATGGAAATGGTATTTTCTTCTTGCTTGGTGAATGAATATACCTTTGAAGTAAGAACTCCCTCTGTAAGCGTCAACGATTTCTTTTTGCGTGCAAAGACTAATGGAACATTCATATGAAGGGCAGCCATCACACCTGGCGCGATCCCTGATGATTCAATGGTCAGTATCTTCGTGATTCCTTCATCTTTGAAACGATGCGCAAATTCTTTCCCTATTTCCATCATCAGTTCCGGATCGATTTGATGATTAAGGAATGAATCGACCTTTAATACCGTTTCTGAAAGGACAACACCCTCCGCTTTGATCTTATTTTTTAATACATTCATGATTGAACCGCTCCTTTACCTGTTGTAGATACTAAAAAACCCAAAGGATATTGTGCTCACATCAGAGTGAGACAATGACCTTTGGGTTAGGCAAAGAACGTCCATTAAGACGCACCTATCATTGCTCACCCATAGTCGGATCATTTACGGTAATCCGGTAGAAACTCGCGGGCCATATCCCCGCTATTATATGAGTGAAAAATAAATATGAATTTGATATTGGTTAGTATACCGGCAACTCATCCTTTTGTAAAGACTCATTTCCTAACATTAAAACAAATTCAAAGTTTAATGTTCGTGAAATAAGAAGCGTTTTCTAATGATTCCCTATACAAAGGGAAATAGGTTCAGAAAATATCTCATTGATAAAATAGATAAAAAGTCATATCTTCAATGGTCAGAACTATAATCATATTATGTAGTGATTTTTCATCCTTATGGGATAACAGGAGGGATTCTATGAAACAAAATGCCGTGGCCATAGGTCTAAAAGTATTTGCATGGTTTTTATTTTTCGCCGGTAGTATTACCGCAATGAAATTGGATGTTTCTAAATCAGGTATTTTCGGGATCGAGGATATGACATCTGCTATTTGGCTGCTATATCTTCTTTCTCTAGGAGCAACGATGTTTTTCTTGGGATTAAGTGAAATTGTACATTTGAATCAGCAAAAAATAAATCAGAGCCTTGTAGAGGGTCAATCATAATCTTCATAGATGACAGATGAGTAAAGCATGGGAAACTTATACCATCCATGCTTTACTCATTTTCAATTACCTCAAGCTTATGCGACAGTTCTCTTAACAGCTTTCTTTTTTCCCTTTCAGGTAAATCCGATGCTTTGATATCCTTTCTCTCAGAAGAAATGATTGCAAGCTTCTCGATGAAAGAATCATCAAATGGTTGAGACAGTTGATTCGTAAGCTTCTTTGCTAAGAATGGACTTGCTCCGCCTGTAGATACAGCGATGGTGAAAGTTCCTTTTTGTGTAAAGGAGACCATCTGCATATTTCCACAATCCCCATCGTCCACTACACATAGAAGCTGATTTATGTCAGAATACTTTTTCACCTGTTCGTTCACCGATCGTTTATTCGTCGCAGCAATGACAATGAACGCTTTATTTATATCATCCGGCAGCACTTCTCTCTTGATCCATACTATTCTCTTCTCTTCATGTAGTACTTTGATCTCATCGACCACCTCAGGGCTGATGATGGTGATATTTGCTCCCTGTTCAAGAAATACAGAGAGCTTACGACGTGCCACTTTTCCTCCACCTATAATCGTTACTTGCTTATCCTTCACATCAATCATGATCGGAAGCATACGCTTCTCCTTTGACCCACAGAGATTCATTTACCCGGTCCAGAAATGCCTGCTCCACGAGAGGGTCATATCCTAAATAATCCGCCAGGAGGATATGTTGATTATGGGTTCTCCGGATTTCTTTCTCGATCCCTTTCATCAATAGCCCGGTGAATAGGAGATAAGGAAGGAAGACGACGTTTCCCTCAGTATTTTTCAAGGACTCCAGAGTCTCTGTAAAGCTCGGTGAGGTTGCCGTTAAATAGCATGTTCTTACCTCGCTTATTGCTGTTTTTCTTTGGACAATCTCAGCTAGAGCACTGAGATCCCTTTTGACATCCGGATCTGAACTTCCCCTTCCGATTAAAATGACCGTTGTAGATGAATGAAGTGGGGCAGCCTCCTCGATCTTATTGATGACACTTTCGACCATCCGATCATGGACGCCGATTGGACGTCCGTATTTCACCTTGATATGAGGATATAAACCCTTGCATCTTTGAATTTCATCAGGGATATCCTTCTTGGCATGGACCGCTGTCAGAAGGAGGAGTGGTACGACAGTCAGGTGAGTGGCCCCTCTGTCCAAGCATGAACGGAATCCTTCATCTATGGAAGGGCTGGCAAGTTCAAGGAAGCTTATTTCCTGAATATCCGCCTCGACATGTTCCTGACATCGCTTGATGAAGGCAACAGCTTCTTCACGGGCTTTCACCAAACGACTGCCATGGCACACATACAATACCGCACGTTTCATCTATAAAGCCTCGCTCATAATCATTTTCTTTTCAAACCATTGAATTTTCTCACGATACCGTACCACTTCGCCTACGATGATCATACTTGGATTTTCTATTTTTTCCTCTTTCACGATATCAATGATGGTATCAAGGGTCCCTGTAACGGTCTTTTGCACTTCTGTCGTCCCCCAGTGAACAAGTGCCACAGGAGTATGCTTGGATTTGCCGTATTGTATAAGCTTTTCTCTGATATAAGGGAGATTACTGACTCCCATATAGATGGCCAGGGTATCGATTCCTTTCGATAAGCTTTCCCATTTTTCATCTTCAAGTTGATTGTTTTGTTTATGCCCTGTCACAAATGCAACGCTTGAGCTTGCATCCCTGTGAGTGACGGGTATCCCTGCATAGGCAGCGGCTGCGATTCCAGACGTGATACCCGGGATGATTTCAAAAGGAATCCCTTTTTTCGCGCATGCTTCCGCTTCTTCACCGCCTCTTCCGAATACAAAGGGATCTCCCCCCTTTAACCTGACCACCACTTTTCCGCTTGCCGCGTAGCGTACTAGAAAATGATTGATCGTATCTTGTTTCATCGTATGATAGTTTGGCAGTTTTCCGCAGTAGATCAAATCTGCCCCTTTCTTCGCGTATGTGAGAAGTTCCTTGTTCACCAGGCGATCATAAAGAATGACGTCTGCTTTTTGTATGGATTTCAGCGCTTTTACCGTGATCAGTTCCGGATCTCCGGGTCCCGCTCCGACTAAATATACCTTGCCCATTGTTTCCCTCCTCAGGATGTAATGATGGTTTCCTGTTCGTGCAGGACAAATCCTGCACCATTTCCCCGGATTCTCTTTTTTTCATAAAGGGAGATATCCCTGACATCCGGCTTTTTCAAGAAATACTTCTCAAGCTCGATCTCAACCAGGTCAAAAGCTTTCTCATCCGTATCAGCTGCTACGACGACAATCGTGACTAAATCACGGGCAGTGACTTCAAATCGATATAAATTCATCTTTCATTGCCTCCTTATGCTTCCTGCAGCAGTTGATCCAACGATTCCTGAAGGGGAGCGGTACCGACTCGGTTGATATAGTCAAAGAACGTTTCCCCTTGTTCCTTTGTTTGTTTGAAATGAATCAAGAGTTGCTTGACGACTTCGGACAGATTGGCGGCTTCCACTTTCCCTTTCAGCTTTTCATTCAATTTGCCGCCGTCCTGAAGGGTACCACCTACATAGATTTCAAAGGCTTCAATCATTTTCTTATCTTTCGTCCTCATTTTGATCCCCTGGAGACCGATGTCTGCAATTTGTCGCTGACCGCATGAATTGGGGCAACCCACCATATGGATCCTCACTGGGACATCCAACGTCAATTCCTGATCCAAGTCATTGGCGATCTGTCTCATCCGCTCCTTTGTCTCTACCAAAGCAAGATTGCAATATTCGATTCCTGTGCACGATACAGAGTATCCGATGAAAGATAAAGGGCTCGTTGAAATCCGGTCAAAGATCTTTTCGTTAAGCAATGCATCCACATGCTCATCGGGGATATTCGGAATGATGAGATTCTGAGAGTTACAGTTTCTGAGTTCTCCATTTCCATATTTCTTGGATATTCTCGCGAGTTCATATACTTCATCGGAATTCAGTCTGCCTACGGGAACATTCAGTCCAATATAATTGAGTCCTTCCTGTTTTTGGGGGTGAACTCCGTAGAAATACCCTGCGTTCCATCCTTTCACTGCGTCGGTCCCTGCCGGAAGAAGCTCTACATACTCCAGCAGTTTTTCTTTGAACTTCTCCGGCCCCCAGTCAGCCATTAAGAATTTCAAACGGGCCAAATGCCGTTTCTCCCGATATCCGTAGTCCCGAAAAATGGTCGTAAGGGCAATCGTTACGTCTTTCACCTGATGTGGGAGAACGAATACGTCCAATTCTTCTGCCAGAAGAGGTCTCGAAGACAAACCACCTCCGACCTTCAGGTGAAACCCGTTCTCCTCTTTACCGTCTATCTCCTTTTTCGCCGGAAGGAAAGAAACACAGTTGATTTCGGCATTCGCTGCATTGTTGAGATTGGCGGAAATCGAGACTTTGTACTTTCTCGGTAAATTTGAAAAGTCTTCATTATGTTGGAAAAAGTCATAGACTTCCTTCACAACGGCTCTTGTGTCAAAGAGTTCATCCGGATCGATGCCAGCCAGAGGATTCCCGACGATGTTACGCGTGATATCCCCACATGCCCCTGCAGAAGACAACCCGACTTCTTCCAGGCGTTTGAAGATATCGGGGATTTGTTCAATCTTCAGCCAGTGGAACTGGATGGCCTGGCGGGTCGTGATATCATACACATCCCTTCCGTATTCTTTACAAATCGACGCTAGCTCCCTTGCTTGATCGTAAGTCAGTATTCCGGACGGGACATTCACCCTCATCATGAAATAACCGTCTTCCTTCGGTCTTTGGAGATAAAGTCCAGCCCATTTGAATTTATCCCATTCTTCTTTCGGGATGGAGGAAAATCCGTTTTCGGCATAATACGGAATATCTTCGAATACCTTCAATCCGTCTTTTTCGAGCTTCCATTGTTCTGTTTTGTTCAGCTTTTCATTTGACTCCCACGATTTCTTATATGCCATGTTTTTCTCTCCTTATATCAATTGTTTTTGCTTTAATTCGATCAAAAGACTCTCTACACATTGTTCAATGGAGTTCTTTTCTGTATCCAGGACGATTTCAGGATTTTCAGGTTCCTCATACGGAGCACTGATCCCCGTGAAATGGGTGATTTCTTGCTTACGGGCTTTTTTATACAGCCCTTTTGGGTCCCGCTTTTCACATTCCTCCAGGGAACAATGTACGTATATTTCCAGGAATTCTTCAGGGCCGACCAGGCTTCTCACAAGATCCCGGTCTTTTCTGAAAGGTGAAATAAACGCGGTGAGCACAATTTGACCGCTATCAATGAAGAGTTTCGACACTTCACCTATCCGTCTGATGTTTTCTTTACGGTCGTCCTCGTTAAAGCCCAAATCTTGATTCAACCCATGCCGGACGTTATCTCCATCCAGAACGTACACCTGCTTTCCCTGATTAAAAAGGGAGGCAGCAAGTGCATTCGCCACTGTCGATTTACCTGAAGCGGATAATCCTGTGAACCAGAGAATGAAACTTTGATGACCATTCTTTTTCCTTCTATGCTGCTTGGTGACTGTTGATTCATGCCATACAATGTTTTCTTGTTTTTCACTCAAGCTATCTTCCTCCCCAGCCGATTATTTGGATTCTTGTTTTAGACCCTTGATCAATACATCAATGACCTCTGGACGACTGAATGTTGAAGGAGGGACTTCCCCGTTCCTCAGCATTCCCCTTACTTTTGTTCCGGATAGAATGACATGATGCTCTTTTCCATGTGGACAGGTTTTCGTCGTCGCCATCCCTTCACATTTCTCACAATAGAAGCTATGTTCGAAGCGAAGGGACGTAATCCCGATCTCTTCTTCCGTAAACTGATCAAAAATCTTTTGGGCATCATAGGTTCCATAATAGTCACCAACCCCTGCATGATCCCTCCCGACAATAAAGTGAGTACATCCATAATTCTTTCGTACTAATGCATGAAAAATGGCTTCCCTTGGCCCTGCATATCTCATAGCAGCAGGAAATACTCCGAGAAAAACACGGTCTTTCGGGTAATAGTTCCTTAATAGTACGTCATAGCTCTCCATCCTGATTTCCGCTGAAATATCATCTGCTTTCGTTTGACCGACCAGCGGATTCAAAAATAGGGCATCCACGGTTTCAAGCGCGGTTTTCTGAATGTATTCATGTGCCCTGTGCACGGGGTTCCTGGTCTGAAAACCGACAATCGTTTTCCACCCCTTATCTTTAAACCTTTTTCGCGTTTCACCTGGATCGAATGAATACTCCTTGAAAGGCTTCGATAGCCTTTTCACTAATGTAATTTTGCCTCCGACATATACTTCACCACGCTGGAATAGTTTCCTTACTCCGGGATGATCCCGGTCGGTCGTTCCATAGACAAGCAGGGCTTCTTTATCTTTGTCAGGTTCGTAGATATCCTCTACGTCGATAATCCCGTATGTTTCTCCTTTATAGACAAGCCTGTTCCTTTTTCCTATCTGTGCAAAACCAGCCTGCTCCTTTTCGATGGGCAGAGTGATGGGAATGCTCCATACACATCCGCTCTCAAGCCGTAATGATTCCACCACGGTCTGATAATCCCGCTTGGTCAAGAATCCTTCTATTGGACTGTAAGCACCGATTGCAATCAGTTCCAAATCACTCAATGCGATGTCGTCCAGTGGCAGTTCGTGTTCGATGTCCTTATAGGATTCTTCAGGTAAATAGGATTGGACCAGTGCTCCTCCGTGCGGCTGTAAACTCATGTAAAATATCCTCCTTAACATATTTGTATAATCGGAATTAAGATCAAATGCCTCCTCCATCTTCGTGGACAGACCGTCTTTCCTCATTAATGACCCTCATCAACGACAACGCACCTACCGTGGCAATGATGACGCTTATCGGTACGACAATCGAGTACAAATCACTATCGATTAACAGTTTGACCAAGAAGTATGAAATACTGAGTGAAATCAAGGGAGAGACCACCCAGATTTTGATGATTTTTTTGACGATTTTCTTTTGAAGCATGTGCTTGCCGTTTTTAGCTACGCCCAAACCAATGATGGAAGAGGATGTAACCTGTGTCAGAGGGATCGGCAATCCATACAGAGAGCTCAAGATGACGAGGAAGGCTCCTGTCGAGGAAATGACAATTCCTTCAGCTTTAGAATATTGCGTAATTTTCTTGCCGTTTGTTTCGACTACTTTCTTTCCCAGTAAAACAGCTCCAAGTGCAACAAATGCTCCACCAATCAAGATTCCACGTGAAGGTGATATCAGGCCTGCCCCCACCAATGGACCAACGGCATTGGCAACATTATTCATCCCTGCTGAGAAAGCTTCAAAGAATCCGGCGATGATCAACAGATAAGCAAGCCACTGTTTATCAAAATGATACCCCCGCTTTCCAAGCTGGACTAAACCTAATCCCGCAAACCAGGTTACGAAAAAAGCGATGACAGGGACGATGACCCAGAAGGACATGATCGTAATAAGTGATTTTACATACAAAACCTGATAGGCTACCCCGACTCCTACAACGGCTCCCACCGTTACTTCACTCGTAGACAGCGGAATGCCGATCACATTCGCCAGAAATAGTGAAATCGTTGCAGATAACAAAATAATGAGAACAATCTTAATCGACAATAGATTCTGCGGGATGATTCCTGAACTGATTGTCTTTACAACCTCTCCACCACCCAGAACCGCTCCACTAAGGACACCTGCTGCGCATATCCATAGCGCTGTCCGGATGTTCTTTACAGCCCCTGCACCATATGCCACTCCCATTGACGCTGCCGCTCCGCTGGCACCAATGTTCATGGCGAAGAACAAGCTGATCAGAAGGGCTGCAACCTCAAGCAAAGACTGTCACCCTTTCTAATGGAGGCCGCATTCTGTCTTCCCTTTTCCTTTCCATCTTCCGGAGCGAAGATCATTGACATCAATAGCCGGCGTGGTGCAATGAAAGCAGCCTATGCTCGGATATCCTTGATCGTGGAGGGGGTTGTAAGAGAGATTATGTTTATGGACATAACGCCAGATCTCCTTCCACGTCCAGTGAATCAACGGACAAATTTTGACGGATTGAAATTTGTCATCTCTATTAATGAATTCAACATGTTGTCTTGTTGGGGATTGTTCCCTCCTTAGGCCTGAAATCCATGCGTGCCCCTTGGATAATGTTTCTTTTAACGGGTCAAGCTTCCGTATTTGACAGCATTGGTTTGGTTTGGTTTCCCATAACTTATCCCCATATGCCTCTGCTTGTTCCTTGAGGGTCAACTGAGGCTTTTTCATATGGATGGTCAACGCGGGATACGTCTTCTTCACTTTCTCAATGATTTCATACGTTTCCTTGAAATGAACCCCTGTATCAAGGAATACAATGGTCGCCTGCGGTTTCACCTTGGATATGAGATCGATAAGCACAATGCCTTCTATTCCGAAACTGCACGCATAGACAACCTCGTCACCGTAATGATCATATGTCCATTTCAGGACGTCCAACGCTCCTTTATAGACCGGATCCACTTCAAATTCCACGGATGGCTGTTTCCAAGTCTGATACGTTAACATAGTACACCCCATTCCATAATGCTTATCCATAGAAAAAGAGGCGGTAACAAAATATAAGGAGTCCCTATATTTTTGCTACGCGCCTCTAGTTTGTCTAGTCAGCTTATTTAATTCGGACTTTCTCATTTTTCTCTAATTGAATGACTTTTCCATCCTGTACGATAATCGTGATCGAACCATAGCTCATGGTTTCAAGCATGGACTGGATCTTCTCTGCTACCAAGTCAAACTGTACTTGCTGGTTCTTCTCTTTTTTCACATGATACCCCCAGTTTTCATCTTATCCAGGTCAGAAAAAAACAACTTCCCATTTTGGAAAGTTGTTCAGGTAAGGTTACCTTATCTTCCAAAATGACTTCACATTTTGCTGGAATTAGCACCTTACAATACGTAGGTTGCTGGGCTTCGCAGGGCCAGATCCCTCCACCACTCTGGATAAGAGTTATTCATTTTAATATTCTAAATAATATCACAATTACGGAAGAAGTCAACCCGACTTTTTCGATCGGATTTATGTCTTTTGTCTTATTTTATTAAACGATCATTCCTTACATGTTATTCGATTGGGGGTGGATCTACGACAATTTTTCATAAAGCATTGCGTTACTATTCAAGGACCCTAAAAACGACGTTACCCTCAATTACTTTCTTCCCGGCTTGATTTGTGGCTAAAACCTTAAAATGAAGGAGGTTACCCTGATTGTCCATTAATTCTGCCCTTAATGTAACCACATCATGTAACATGACCATCCCTTTAAATCGTACCGAGTAATTCTGGATAAAGCCTTCATCATAGTGTGGGCTGAAAAGTTTGGACACATTGCCCATCGTCCACATTCCATGAGCGATGATTCCTGGAAGACCCAGCTTCAAGGCTTCATCATCGATGGTGTGTATCGGATTGTAGTCTCCGGAAGCTCCTGCGTATTTGATCAGGTCCATCCTTGTGACCGGAGCCAGTTCAACCGGGGGAAGTGTATCTCCTAATCCGAATGATTGTAGTGTTGTCATTTACTCAACCTCTTTCTGACTTCTTCTGTAATAATGACAATCGCCTGGGAAGTGAAGATTCTTTCCCCACGAGAATCTTCCCCGACATCGTCGATGACAAGGAATCCCAGTTTCCCCCCGGTACCTTCCCGTTCATAATAGTCTTTTATTTCCGTATAACATTGTATCGTTTCCCCTACCTTCAAAGGTCTTTCATAATGAAAGGATTGTTCACCGTGAATCAACCCAACATTCGGTAAATGAAAGCCTTCGATCGAACCATAGTTGAACACTCTCGGAAAGGTGGGTGGGGCAATGTTCCCCCCATAAAAGGAGGACTTCCCGGTATCTTCATCCACATAAAGGGGATGGGGATCGCCAATGGCTTCTGCAAATTTCCGAACCGCCCCTCTTTCCACTGCATTTCGGGTGGGAGTAGATCTCTTTCCGATATAGGATTCAAACATATTCTTCACCCCTTTCTCCTTTATTAGGCTTTCGGCCCTCCAGCAACGTAGAGAACCTGACCATTGACGAATGAAGATTTTTCATCTGCAAAAAAAGCGACTGCATTTGCAATATCTTCAGGAAGCCCGCTTCTGCCAACAGGAATACCCTGGAGACTCGCTTCTACTAATTGTTCGAAAGTAATCCCGATCCGTTTCGCCGTTTCTTTCGTCATCTCGGTTTCGATAAAACCCGGTGCTACAGCATTCGTGGTGATTCCGAATGGACCAAGTTCTATGGCAAGGGTTTTCGTCAAGCCTTGAAGACCGGCTTTAGCCGTTGCGTAGTTCGCCTGTCCCCGATTTCCCAATGCTGAGGTGGATGAGATATTGATGATGCGTCCGTACTTTTGTTTGACCATGTATTGTTGGGCGGCCTTCACTACATTGAATGAACCCTTTAAATGCACATCCATGACTGTCTCCCAATCGTTTTCGGTCATTTTGAATAACAGATTATCCCTGATGACCCCTGCATTATTCACCACAATGTCCAGGGAGCCGAAGGATTCATATACTTCCTTCATCGCATTTTCAACTTCCCGGTATTCTACGACATTTGCCACTTTTGTATACAATTCATATTGTTTAAATACCTCACTTGCTTCATTCAACGCATCTTCATTCACGTCGATGATGGCCACCTTGGCCCCTTCTTCAGCCAGTAATCCGGCAATCGCCCTGCCGATCCCTCTGCTTCCACCTGTAACCAAAGCCACTTTTCCTCTGAATCGCTCTCCCATTTCATCTGCCTCCTTTATCTGTTTATACAAATTGCCCAAGTTTCACATGACCTTTTAATAAATTCCTTGAAATGATCAGTTTTTGAATTTCATCGGTTCCATCATAAATGCGCCATAACCTTGCCTCCCGGTACCATCGTTCGATCGGCAGCTCTCTTGTATAGCCCATACCACCATGGATCTGGAGGACGCGATCAACGACCCGATTCCCCATATTGGATCCATATAGCTTGGCCATCGACGCAACGTGACGATTGTCTTCCCCTTGGTCGAGTGTGAATGCCGCATTTAACACAAGCCAGCGGGCCGCTTCAATTTCCACGGCTGAATCCGCTATCTGCCATTGAATCGCCTGCCGATCTGCGATAGGCTTTCCAAATGTTTCTCTTTCTTTCGAATAGTCGATGGCCATTTGAAGAAGTCGTTCTGCTGCTCCCACCGCCTGTGCCCCTACAATCCAGCGGGCAAATCCGATCCACTCCAATCCCAGATTGTAGCCGCCATCGATTTCACCAAGGATATTTTCTTCAGGAACCCTTACATCTTCAAAAATAAGGCTTGCCGGTCCCCATTCCCCCATTGTATGGATATATTCGGATTTCCAGCCCATGCTTCGATCGACGATGAAACAAGTGACTCCTTCCCGACCTGTACGACGATGTTTTTCTTTATCCGTCACGGCCATGACCATGACGAAATCTGCTTCATTTCCACCCGTAATGAACGTTTTCTCTCCATTTATTATCCATTCGTTTCCGTCTTTAACGGCTGTGGTCCGGATATTACGAGTATCAGATCCCGCTCCGGGTTCGGTCATGGCAAAACATGATTTCTTTTCTCCATTGATTGTCGGTATTAAATAGTTTTTCTTCTGTTCATCGTTGGCGTAGTAAAGAATGTTATCCGCATACCCTCCAAAGGAGAACGGGACAAAGGTCTTGGAGATTTCCATATAGACGATGGCCATCATCATTTGACCGAGATCCGCCCCTCCGTATTCCTCCGGAGTGTTGATCCCCCAGAAACCTGCATCCTTTGCCTTCATTTGCAGCTCTTTTATCTTTTCTGGAGAGAGGCTGGGCTTTCCTTCCCGTTCATTTCGCAGCACTTCATTTTCTAAAGGAATCAATTCTTTCTCTACAAATCTACGGATGGTCTTTTGTATCATCTTTTGTTCATCTGACAAGCGTAAGTTCATTTTTATTCCCCCTTGTATGATAAAATTATGGCTGCAAAATCACTTTTCCCACTGTCTGTCTTCCCTGCATGAGGGAGTGGACCTTTGCCGCTTCTTCCAATGGGAACACGTGCCCCACTGTGACCTTTATATCTCCGTTCGCCACGTAATGAAAGATTTCGTGAAGGGTTTTTTGTGTCAACTCGGTGTCCCTCATCAGAGGAGGAAGGAAAAAGCCGGTGACCGACTGATTCTTTGCCATTAAGGAAGAGGGATAGAATCTGCTTTGCTCCCCGCTCGCTACACCGTAGATGATCATTCTCCCGAAGTGGGCGAGGCATTTTAATGTTTTATAAAAGACGTCACCACCTGCCATCTCCAGCGCAAGTTCCACACCCTTTCCACCTGTTGCATCCAGAACTTTTTTCTCCCATTCCTCCTCTGTATAGTTGACCAGTACATCTGCTCCCATATCTTCTGCTATACGAAGCTTTTCCTCGGTGCTTGCAGTGGCGATCACTTTACCTGCACCGAATCGCTTTGCGAGTTGAACGGCTAAGAGCCCTACACCACCTGCAGCAGCATGAATGAGGACCGTCTCACCCTGTTCGAGTCTCCCAAGTGTTTTCAAAATATGATACGCACTCAATCCCTGTACAGGTATTGCGGCCGCTTCTTTAAAGTCCAATCCATATGGAAGGGGGATGATGGATCGTTCATCTGTCATGGCATATTCTGCATACCCACCTGAATCCATCATCGCTACGACCCGGTCTCCTTTTTTGACCCTTGCTACGTCTTCTCCGACTTCGGTTACGATGCCTGATACTTCCGCACCGGGAATGTAAGGAAGGGGGGTCTTTACCACATATTGACCTTCTCTCCTGGCCGTATCCGCATAATTGACAGCAGAGGCATGAACTTTTATCAATACCTCCCTCCCACGGGGTGAAGGCATATCAATCTCCACATTCTTCAACACATCAGGACCACCGAACTCCCTAAATTGGATTGCTTTCATCTAAACTCCTCCTAATTCCCCGAAAAAGAGGGGGTCCTTTTTTCTTTAAACGCTGATACTCCTTCTACATGATCTTCCGTTGATATCATCAGGGTTTGAGTGATTCTTTCCTGCTCCAGTATTTCATCCAGGGTAGTGGTGAATGAACGATCAATCATTTTTTTCATCATGCCGTAGGCTTTGCTTGGACCCGAAGCGAGTGTTGAAGCCAGCTCATATGTTTTTTCTTCCAGACGATCAGCGGGCACCAGTCTATTAATCACCCCTAATTCATACATCCTCCGGGCAGACACAGGTTCTCCGGTAAAAAAGAACTCCTTGGCAAGATGAGGGCCGATCAACCGTGGGAGAAAATAAGAACCCCCTCCATCCGAAATGAGCCCTACTTTGGAAAAGCTCAGTGCAAATTGACTGGTTTCGGATGCAATGATTAGATCACAGGCCAATGCTAAATTAAATCCAGCCCCTGCGGCGAAACCATGGACGGAGGCAATGACCGGCTTTTCTATTGTTTTGATGGCTTTGATACATGAATTCAGTATTCCGATATGTTCATAGACTTGGGCTGATGTTGCACTTCCCATCGTTTTCACGTCGCCACCGGCAGAGAATGACCTCCCGGCACCGCGGATCACGATCGCCCGGATCTCCTGATTCCGCCCACCCTCTTCTACCGCTTCTATCAATCCGGTAAGCATATTCTCATCAAATGAATTTAAGCTGTCTGGTCGATTCAAGGTAACATTCAACACCCGGTCGTTCATTTCGACTAATAATGATTGCATGGCATTCATCCCCTTATATTTGTTCCCTGGAATCAAATGCTGCCTGATTACCCAGGGTAATTAAAGACTCGGCAAACCGATCGAACCCGGAAAAACGGGCATCACTTGTCTGACCCATCTTAAAACGGTAATAAATTTGCTGCACAATAACCGCCAGCTTAAAGTAGGCAAAAGACAAATAGAAATGAATGTGATTTACGTCCCTGCCGCTTTTTTTTGCATATTTTTCAATGAACTCTCTTCTGCTGTAAAAACCGTCCATGATGGTCACTGGAGGCTTCCCAAGACCGTACTTTAACAACTCAGGATCATCTTGCTGGATCCAATACCCCATGGCGACACCCAGGTCTGCAAGGGGATCTCCGACGGTCGCCATCTCCCAATCGAATAATCCCACCATGGATGTCAAGTCTTCAGAAAACATACTATTGTTTAATTTAAAGTCATAATGAATGATCGTGGACTCAGCATTTTCCGGAACATTTCTAGTCAACCACTGTGTCAGATGTTCTACATCACGAATCTCACTTGTCTTCGCACGTTCATAGCGATTGATCCACCCGTGAACCTGTCTCTCCATAAAATGTTCGGGTCTACTGATTTCGTGGAGTGAGGTTTTGGTATGATCAATGGAATGAAGCTCAACCATTCTTGACACCATTTCTTCCGAGATTTTCTTGCATACCTCAGGCGTTACATTCAGATGCGGGGGAAATGATGTATCAAATACTTCCCCCCTTTTTCGTTCCATGATGAAGAATGGGCTACCGACTATCCCTTCATCTTCGGAGAATACATAGGGTTTTGGTGTAACGTCGAATAAAGGATGGATCTCTGAAAGGATCCTGAATTCCCTTTTCATATCATGTGCCTTCGGTGCGACGGGCCCTAAAGGGGGGCGTCTTAAAACCCCTTCCCATTCTCCCATTGAAAGCAAATACGTTAGATTTGAGTGACCTGCAGAAAACTGTTTAATGCTCAACTTTTCTTGTTGCAGATCAGGAAAATGTTCAACCAGGAAGTCATGTAATTTCCTTTCATTTAATTCTTCTCCTTTTCGGACTGAAACTGTTTCATTTTCCACCCGCTCGGTCATTTTACCCCTCCTAGATTCAAGAATATTCAGTTTTCTCAGAACGTAAATGAATATTTAACTGAGCTTTTAACAGATCAGGGATTGCTTTACTCCGTTGTTCCTGAAAGTCAAAATACACAATGACCGCGTTTCCTCTTGCAATCAGTTGAAGAGTCTCCGCACACAGGATATCATGGTCTAACTGAAAACTCTTGGATCCGATTTTGGAAACATGGGTGGTGATCACAAGTTCTTGATTGAAATAACCCTGTGATACGAAATCACATTTGGTGGAAGCCAGGATAAACTGCCAATCCTTCACGTCCATATCGAATCCGATTGTTTGAAAGAATTTAATTCGCGCTTCCTCTAAATAGACAAAGTAAGTGGTATTGTTTATATGCCCCAGTGCATCTGTTTCGCAGAATCTACTTCTTACGTTGATAGAATCCATTTATCCGCCTTCTTTCATTGTAAATACTAACCAGTCGGTATGTTAGTGGGAGAGGAAATGCTGAAACCGCTTCCCCTCTATTCTGTTTGGATCCCTTTCAAGACCATATCGACAAACGTACCTGCTATTTCTTCATCCGTCTTCGCCCCGCCAGGCTTATACCATTGATAGCTCCAGTTCATCATCCCGAGTATACCGAAGGCTACAACGGAAACGTCAAAGTCGATTCGGAAATCTCCGGACTTTCTTCCTTCTTTCAAGAGCTTTTCAATATTGTAGCGGTACATATCCCGTTTGGGTTCGATTTGATCCACGCTTTCTTTGCTTAAGTGTCTCATCTCCCTGAAAAACACTTTGGCACTGGCCCCTTGTTCTTTGATGTCCACGATGGAAAGATGAATGATGTCAAAGAGTTTCTCACGGAAAGATTTGCTCTCATTTTCCAATATCCTCTCCTGTTTGGACAATAAGCCATCTATATATCTCATATGAATTTCCTTTAAAAGCTCTTCTTTACTGGAAAAATAATAGTAGAATGTTCCTTTTGTCACCCCGATCGATTCGACGATATCCTGAATGGACGTGACGGTAAAGCCCTTTTGATCAAATAACCGCACTGCTTGCTCTGTCATTTTTTCTTTCATATGAAGTCCCCTCAATCTGCAAATATCCCCTGAATTATATCACATTTTCCCTGAGGGCCCTTCTTAAAATCTTACCTACACTCGTCTTTGGAAGTTCATCCCGGAATTCGATGATCCTTGGGACTTTGAATGAAGACATATTCTCCTGACAGAACCCCATCAATTCTTGTTTTGATACCTTTTCCCCAGCCTTTAACACAATCACGGCTTTCACGGTTTCTCCTCGATAGGAGTCAGGGACCCCGATCACGACCGCTTCCTGTACAGAGGGATGTTCATAGATGACTTCTTCCACTTCCCGGGGATACACATTATATCCTGAAGCAATGATCATATCTTTCTTTCGATCCACTATCGATACATACCCTTCATCATCCATCCGGGCAATGTCTCCTGTGTATAGCCATCCGTCACGAAGGGCATTGGCGGTTTCTTCAGGTAAATTCCAGTACCCCTTCATGACTTGGGGACCTTTGATGATCAGCTCTCCAATGTCTCCCGGAGGTACTTCCTTCATGCCGGTCGCTAAATCCACTACCTTATAATCCGTAGACGGGAGGCCGATTCCGACGGTTCCAGGCTTTCTTTCTGCGAAGGCAGGGTTGCAATGGGTCGTCGGCGAGGCTTCGGATAAACCATACCCTTCCAATATCTTTGCCCCTGTTTTCTTCTCGAACTGATTTAATAGCTCAACAGGCATGGGGGCACTGCCGCTGTTACAAAGCTTGATCGAATGAATCCCATACTCTTCAGCAGAGGGGTGATTCGTAATCGCCACATACATGGTCGGCACTCCAGGGAACAATGTGGGTTTCTCCCTCTTTATGGTTGATAATACTTCTGAGAGCTCAAAACGTGGCAGCAGGATCATTTCATTTGCTGTATAAATGGAGAGATTCATGCATGAATTCATTCCAAATACATGAAAGAAGGGAATCACACTCAGACTTCTTTCTTCCCCTGTTTGAATGCTTTCTTTAAAAAAACGCTGACTTTGCATGACATTTGAAAGGATATTGCTATGTGTGAGCATCACACCCTTGGACACGCCAGTTGTTCCACCTGTGTATTGAAGGACCGCCACATTTTCCGGCTCTATTGAAATGGGAGAAACTTCACCGTCCCCAAGCTTCAAAAATTCATTAAACGTGTAATCCGTCTCATGATCCTCCCCTTGGAAGCTAACGACAATGATCGTTTTAACCTTGGTTTCCTTTTGAATGGATTGAATAATGGGATAAAAGCGGTCCAATACAATGATCGTCTCCGCCCCGGAGTCATTCAGTAAATGAATGAGTTCCCTTTCTACAGACATTGGATTAACTTGAGTAACAATCCCGCCAGTGGTAAGGATCCCATAATAAGAAATGACATATTGGGGACAGTTAGGGAGCATGATGGCAACCCGGTCTCCTTTCTTCGTCCTGATATGCTGGAGGGACGAAGAAAATAATGTGACGGCATCTTGAAGTTCACGATACGTCATGCGCTTTTGATAGAAGCTTATACAAGGATGCTCAGGGTACCCCGAAGCAGTTTGTTGGAGCATATGGGGTATTGAGAAATCAATTGCTGGAATATCTGTGTCGAACGATTCAGGATAATGAACGTGCCAGGATTTAGTTGTCACAAAATCATTCCTTCCGTTTTGATTATTCAGCTGCCACTGCATGGTCCTAATAGATCAACCCACCACCATCTACAGATAATGTGGATCCGGTGATAAAGGAGGCTTCATCCGATGCCAGGAACAAGATGGCGGAGGCCACTTCATCCGGGTTTCCAATCCTTCTGAGGGCATTCGATTGAGAAATCACCGACCATTTCCTTTCATCCTTCTTCCATCCTTCAATGATGTTTGTATCGATGACACCCGGAGCTACAGCATTTACCCGGATTCCTTCTTTTCCGTACTCCAGAGCGGCATTTTGCGTCAACAATACCACTCCGCCTTTTGCCGCATTATAAGCGGATACGTACTTCCTCCCCTTTAAACCCAGAAGACTTGAAACATTCACGATGACCCCGCCTTTTTTCATCAGTTCCGGTATGCTATGTTTCATTCCCAGAAAGATGCTCTTTAAGTTGGTATCAAGGACATCATCCCATTCCGTTTCTTCCAAATCGACACTCCTGACTTCCGACTGACCGATTCCGGCATTGTTCACGAGGATATCCAGACTTCCGAAATGCTCGACCGTTTTATGTACGAGCTCCTGCATGCTTTCACTGTCTCTTACATTCGTCCTTACATACATCGCATGCCCATTCTTTTCCCTGATGAGCCTTACCGTTTCCTCCCCCCTCGATTCATCCAGATCTGCCACGACGACTGACGCCCCTTCGTCAGAAAATCTTAAAGCGGTCGCACGTCCTATTCCACCGCCTCCTCCAGTGATGATCGAAACCCTACCCGATAGCCTCATATGCAATCACTCTCTCTTCCTAGCTCTCTACCGGAGAGGCTTTTTGATATTTTCTAAGTTCTAATTTTGCTAGTTGGGCACGATGTACTTCATCAGGCCCGTCGGCAAGACGTAATGTGCGGGCATTCGCCCATTGTGCGGCCATTGAATGGTCACCTGATACCCCGGCAGCCCCAAATGCCTGAATGGCCCGGTCTATCACCCGTAATGCCATGGAAGGGGCCACTACCTTTATCATGGCGATTTCCTGTTTGGCCATTTTATTTCCGACGGTATCCATCATGTAAGCGGCTTTCATGGTCAGAAGGCGTGCCTGCTCGATTTCAATACGTGAATCAGCGATCCATTCCATGACGACCCCCTGACTTGAGAGCGTCTTTCCAAATGCTTCCCTGTTTTGAACACGCTTACATAATTCTTCAAGCGCCCTTTCCGCAGCTCCGATTAAACGCATGCAATGATGGATCCGCCCTGGACCTAATCGCCCTTGAGCAATGGCAAAACCTTTCCCTTCCGCCCAGATCATATTTTCAAGGGGCACCCGCACATCAGTAAAGGTGATTTCTCCATGACCATGAGGAGCATGATCATATCCAAAGACCGGAAGCATCCGTTCGATTTTTACACCCTCCGCGTCCAAAGGTACGATGATCATCGATTGCTGCTCATGGCGTTTTGCATCAGGGTCTGTTTTCCCCATTAAGATGGAGAAGCTGCACCGTGGATCCCCAGCGCCCGAAGACCACCATTTCCTGGCATTGATGACGTATTCATCCCCGTCCCGAACGATGCTTGCCTTGATATTTGTGGCATCGGATGAAGCGACTTCCGGCTCCGTCATCGAGAAACAGGAGCGGATCTCACCATTCAGGAGGGGGATCAGGTATCGCTCCTTTTGGGCAGGGGTGCCATACCGCTCCAACACTTCCATATTACCGGTATCTGGAGCGTTGCAGTTGAATACTTCCGGGCCGATTAAAGACCTGCCCATGATTTCACAAAGCGGTGCATATTCCACATTACTTAATCCAGCCCCATATTCACTTTCTGGTAGAAATAAGTTCCATAACCCTTGTTTCCTTGCTTCGGTTTTTAATTCTTCCATGATGGGCGGGACTGAACTCCATCGGGTGTCCTGCCTGTTTAATTGCTGTTCATAAAGAGATTCATCCGGGTATACGAACTCTTCCATGAAGCGGGATAGTTTATTTTGATATTCTTGTACTTTTGGAGAATAGGAGAACTCCATGACATCCATCCTTCCTTATTAAAAATAATCTGGTTACATCGCTGAGGAGCCGCCATCCACCACAAGGACCGAACCTGTTACAAAATCAGAGGCACGGGAAGCAAGGAAAAGAGCCGCCCCTTTTAAATCATCTTCGCTTCCGAATCGATTTAACGGCGTACCTTCTAAAATGGCTTCCCCGGCATGGGAGAGGATCCCCTTTGACATTTTTGTCGGAAAGAAGCCTGGTGCGATTGCGTTAACATGGACTCCGCGAGAGCCCCATTTCACGGCAAGATCCTTGGTGAAGTTGATGACTGCTGCTTTACTTGTACTATAGCCGATGGCATCCATATATCTTGGGTCCGTTCCTTGAAGACCCGCTACAGACGCGATATTGATGATTTTCCCTTCATTCTGTGCTAACATCAGCTTTCCTACCGCCTGTGACATAATGAAGGTCCCGTTCACATTTACGTTCATGACTTTATGCCATGCCTCGAGGGGCATTTCTTCTGCAGGAGCGCCCCATGAAGCTCCGCTGTTATTCACCAGGATGTCAATTCGTCCAAATGCCTTTTGGGTTTCATCCACAACTCTCGCGACGTCTTCCGGATCCGTGACATCACATTGAAAGGAAAGTGCTTGTACACCCATACCCTCTAAATTCTTTTTGACTTCATCACATGCCTCTACATTTCTTGAACAGACGACAACATTTGCTCCTGCTTCCGCAAAACAGGTTGCAATCTGCTTTCCAAGACCCCTGCCTCCACCAGTCACCAGTGCCACCTTACCGGATAAATCAAACAATTCCTTTACATGCATATTCCTGCCTCCCTCTTTCAAGTCATTCACACACCAAGATACTAACCGGTCGGTATGTTACCTCTATAGTAAAGAATATAGTCTGAATTTTCAATCATAAACACTCAAAAACATGTAAAATTTCCTTTTCCAATAAAAAAGCCGGCTCATCAAAAATGAGCCGGCCCGGCATTTAAGCTTCAGCTTCGATCATTTCTTTATTATAGGTCTCTGTATCCAGTTCTCCCGTTACCTTACTCGTGATGATTCCAGATGTCATCGCACCACTCACATTAACGGCTGTCCGGCCCATGTCGATTAAAGGTTCGATTGAAATCAGAAGACCCGCTAACGCAACCGGCAGGTCCATGGCAGAAAGGACGAGGATAGCGGCAAATGTGGCACCGCCGCCAACTCCGGCGACACCGAAGGAGCTGATGGCAACAATGGCAATGAGCGTAAAAATAAATGTTGGGGTAAAAGGATTGATGCCAACCGTAGGTGCGATCATGACGGCAAGCATAGCCGGGTACACGCCGGCACATCCGTTTTGCCCGATGGATAATCCAAAAGATCCCGAGAAGTTGGCGATCCCTTCTGAAACACCCAGTTTATTTTTCTGGGTTTGAATATTAAGGGGCAACGTCCCTGCACTGGATCTTGAGGTAAAGGCAAAAACCAATACGGGAAGTACTTTTTTCACGTATGTGACCGGATTCAGTCCTGTAAGCGTCAATAGGATTAAATGAATCAAGAACATGATGATAAGGGCAATATAGGACGCCCCTACAAATTCACCCAGTTTCATGATGGCATCGAAATCACTCAGTGCGACTGTTTTCGCCATGATGGCAAGCACACCGAATGGCGTCAGCCTCAATACCAGGGTCACGATTCTCATTACGACGGCATAGATGGAATCCACGATTTTTTTGAAAAATTCCGCCGCTTCAGGTTCCTTACGCTGAACCCCTAAATAGGCGATACCGATGAAGGCTGCAAAAATCACAACAGCTATGGTCGACGTGGCTCTTTCCCCGGTCAAATCAAGGAAAGGATTCTGAGGCAGGAGTTCCAGGATTTTTTGAGGATAGCTTTGGCCTTCTAAAGCCGCTGCCCTCTCCTCCAACTGAACACCCCTTGCCGCTTCGGCGTTTCCTTGATCAATTTGGATGGCTTCCAGGTCGAAGGCTGCGGTTGTCGCGATACCTACTGCAGCCGCGACGGCAGTCGTACCGACAAGCAATCCGATGATCAATACAGAAATTTTCCCTAGATTGGAAGATCGTTTTAATTTTGAAAAGGCTGAAAGGATCGACACGAATACAAGTGGCATGACAATCATTTGAAGCAGCTTAATATAACCCGTTCCCACAATATTGAACCATTCAATCGATTGGGTGACATTTTCATCCCCTGCTTCATACACCCACTGTAAACCGAGACCGAAAACAATTCCCAGTCCGAGTGCGGCAAACACCCGTTTTGAAAACGAAACATTTTTTCTTTGCATATGAAATAGTACACCAATGAGAACAAGAAACACCAAAATGTTCAACAAAACAAACCAGACATTCATTCTAAACCCTCCCTCTTATCGTTGATGGTGATACAAGTTAGACCGGGGTCTACTGTATCGTATGATAGAGGAGGGCAGGATATGTTGTTTTGTCCGGTGATTTTCTAGAAAGATTTTAACAAACTATCCTGAACCCCTTGAAAGAGAGTATGGGTACGCTCCGGATGTTTGGAAATCGCCGAGATGACAGCCACACCATCGGATCCTGCTTCCATTACTTTATGGACATTGCCGGGATGGATGCCTCCAATTCCGACCACGGGGAGACGGATCCCCGTTTTTCTCATAGATTCAATCACCTTAGGTCCTTGGACGGGTCTGCATTCATTCTTAGTTGTAGTTTGACACATGGGACCCACACCCAGATAATCCGCTCCCGATTCTAAAGCGAGTTGTGCTTCCCTCACATTATGAGCGGAAACCCCAAGTATTTTATCACCCAACTTCTTTCGGACCACTCCGATTGATTCGTCCTCCTGTCCTATATGTACACCATCTGCACCCATTGTCAAAGCCAGCTCCACATCATCATTGATAATAAAGGGAACCCTGTACTTTTGACATACATGCTGGAGTTCAAGAGCCAGTTCCATCATGGGCTTTCCCTCCAGACAGCGAGTCCCCTTTTCCCGAAATTGAAACATGGTAACCCCGCCCGAGAGTGCCTCTTCCAATACATCGACAGGAGATCTTTCACAATTTTGACTGCCCATCACGAAATATAGCTTTAAGAAGTCTCTAAGATTCATAGTTTGACTCCTTCATGATAGGCCCAATGATTCGTTGGCCCATGTCCACTCCCGATCCCGAGTGAATGTGAGATGGCAGCTGTAATAAATCCCTTGGCAGTATGGACTGAATCAAAGACGGTGTTCCCTTTTGCCAATTCTGCCGTGATGACCGCAGAGAACGTACAGCCCGTTCCATGCGTATGGGGTGTAGAAATTCTTGGACTTGTAAACTCAAAGAATTCTTTCCCGTCATAAAGAATGTCAATCGCATAAGATGATTGAGATTGTGATTGGTGACCGCCTTTAATGATCACATGTTTGGCCCCCATCTCGTATAGGTCCTCAGCAGCTTTCCGGCAATCACCAACATCCCGTATCTCTCTTCCCGTTAAAGCTTCTGCTTCAGGGATATTGGGTGTGATGACGTAAGCAACCGGGATTAGACGATTGATCAACGCTTCAATGGATTTTTCTCCTAACAAAGAAGCTCCCCCTTTCGCAATCATCACAGGATCCACTATAAGCTTCTCCCATCCGGAGATGCTTGCGAAATCCGCAACAGAAGCAATGATCTCATCATTCACCAACATTCCGGTTTTTACGGCTTCGGGTGGCAAATCTTCATTAATGGAAGTCAATTGTTCCAAGACTTCTGATGTCGACGATGGAAATACACCCTGCACCCCTTTTGTATTTTGAGCTGTCACGGCTGTTACGGCAGACATCCCATAAACATGACACTCTTGAAACGTTTTTAGATCCGCCTGAATCCCGGCGCCGCCACCGCTATCCGACCCTGCAATTGTCAACGCTTTATATACCATCTTTCACACTCCTCTTTCAACCAAAATAACGATGATAAATTGATTTTGCTTCCTTCATTTCTTTCGTTCCATGGATAAGCGCCCGTCCGTCATAAAATAAAACTATTTGGAGGGAATCGACCTTGAACCTGATCAAATAAGGATTCCTTTCCACTTGCTTGCCCTGGTTCTCAAGTGTTTTTGAAATGTCCAAGAGATTAACAGAGTGCCTTGACGCTGGCCGGATTTGCACGGAATCCCTTCCACATAGGACGGCCGTTTTCGTTTGATTCTCATATCGAAGACTTGGGTACATTCGATGAACACCACACGAGGGACACTCTTCTTTTTTCACCTTCCTTACATCAAGAGACGTATGTTCATTTTTCCATAAATCGAAAGAGACGACCCTATGGCTGAGAGATTCATAATCTTCCACCAACATTTTTAGTGCCTCTGTCGTTTGATGGGCGACCACCTGTGAGACGGCAGGACTGATGATTCCTGCTGTATCACAGGTCAAGCCCCCTATCGGAACTTCATCGATTAAACAGTGAAGGCAAGGTGTGACACCTGGGAGAATGCTGAATGAAATGCCATAGCTCCCCACGCATGCTCCATAGATCCAGGGAATGGAATATTTTTGAGATACATCATTTATGATCATCCTCGTTTCAAAGTTATCTGTAGCATCGATGATCAGGTCTGCACCCATGGCCAAGTTCACTAACTCTTCAGGCATGACATCGAGAATATGTGCTTCGATATCAACTGTTGAATTAATTTCCCCCAGTCTCTTTTTGGCAGCGATCGCCTTCGGTAGTCGACTTTTTGCATCTTCCTCATTGTAAAGCTGCTGTCGCTGCAGATTGCTCCATTCGACGTAATCACGGTCGACGATCGTCAGCTTTCCGATGCCGGCACGAACGAGGACTTCTGCGTTCCCCGTTCCCAAAGCTCCTGCTCCAATGACCAGTACATGTTTATCCCTTATTCTTTCCTGACCTTCACTTCCAATGGGTGAAAATAAAATTTGTCTTGAATATCTCTCCTCATTCAAACACTCATCCCCTCCATCGGGCTGCTCGCTGAAGCATAGGGCTTTTGGGGGATTCTTCCGGCTTCATATCCAAAACGGCCACCTTCAATCGCAAGCCTCATGGCATTGGCCATTTTAACAGGATCTTTCGCCTGTGATACCGCCGTGTTCAGCAACACAGCATCTGCACCCAGTTCCATAGCATAAGCGGCATCAGCAGGAGAACCGATTCCAGCATCAACGATGACCGGTACCTTTGCCTGCTCAATAATGAAACGGAGGTTTACGGGGTTTATAATTCCCTGCCCCGATCCGATCGGGGATGCACCGGGCATAATGGCATGTGCGCCCAACTCTTCCAATTTTCTCGCAAGAACCACATCATCGGAAGTATATGGGAGGACCGTAAATCCTTCTTTGAGCAGTTCTTCCGTTGCTTTCAGGGTTTCAACCGGGTCCGGCAATAGTGTTTTATCACAACCGATTACTTCCACCTTAATCATGTCACAAAGTCCCGATGCCCTGGCTAACTGTGCATGCCGCACCGCTTCACCAGCAGTTTTTGCGCCAGCCGTGTTCGGTAATAATGAGTAGCTCTCCAAGTCGAGTTTTTCCAGGAAGTTTGGTTGATTGGGCTCGAATATATTCATCCTCCTTACCGTGAACGTAAGAATCTCTGCCCCAGAAACCTCCACCGCTTCCTTCTGGATATCAAAATCAGGATACTTCCCTGTCCCTAACAATAATCTTGAATGAAATGTATAATTTCCGATTTTCAACATATCAACCGCCTCCTACAAATTGGACCAACTCAATGGTATCTCCATTTTCAACTGTTGCCTTTTCATGCTCGTATGCCCGTAATATAATGTGATTTTTTTCGACCATGATTGTACGATTCTTCAATTTATAATGGTGTATAAGATCGTCTATCGTCTTGACTGTGTCTGGCACGGTCACCAGCTGTCCATTAATCCTTAATTCCACTTTCTCAACTCCCCATGTGTGAATGTAGTAATGGATTCTCTTTGCCTTCCATCAGGTCTGCCATCATGACTCCCGTTATGGGGGCAAGGAGGATGCCATTCCGGTAGTGGCCCGTTGCAATGGAAAGCCCTTCAAAGCTTTCGCTTCTTCCGATGACAGGCAGTCCTCCTTTTGTTTGAGGCCGTATCCCTGACCAGGCTCTTTCCCAATCGGCATGGATCAGGTCTGGTAAAATGTCTGTAGCTTTCTGCATTAAACTCATCATTCCACTAACGGAAATGGTTTCATCAAAGGTGTGCGCATATTCTGTTGCTCCTATTAAAAATCGGCCACCCACCTTTGGGACAATGTAGCAGCCCTCGGTGAAAATGGTCCTCTCCACCAATTTCCTGGAGTATTTCACCGAAAAGCATTCACCTTTAACTGGAAAAGAGTGAAGTGTCAAGCCGACTCTCTCCAGTAGTGATTGACTCCACGCACCGCCTGCAACGATGATTTCAGATGCATAATAGGGGCCGATCGATGTTTGGACTCCCACTATCCTGCTTCCTTCAACAATAAAGTCATGGACTTCCGTATACTCCTTGATATCAGCCCCTAACCTGACTGAGGCGAGCCCCATCGCTTCTGTCAGCTTTGGTGCCGAGACGTTCCCATCCCGGGGAATGAACAAACCGCCTTTCGTATGGTTAGAGAGTTGAGGTTCGAAGGCTGATAGTTTTAGAGGAGAGAGCCATTCAACCCCTTCATCCTGATCCATTTTCGAAGCAGCTCTTATTAAATTCTGGGCCTCTTCCTCTTTCCTTGCCAGTTTGATCATTCCATTTTCCATATACTCTATATCCATACCGGTTAGTTCTTTTAATTCCTGTGCAAGGGCAGGGTACATATTCCTGCTTTTCTGCGCCAGGCGATAGAGGGGGCTTCCCCCATTGAGCTCCGTATGGACCCCTAGCATCCCCGCTGCAGCTTTTGAGGCTCTGGATGCCAATTGTTCCTTCTCAATCAGCAATCCCTTTTTTCCTCTTTTGGAAAGCTGGTACAGAATCGAGCAGCCGATTACACCTCCCCCTACGATCACCACATCATATGCTTTCGCCAAGCTGTTTCACCTCCTTTTGGATCGCCATATAATAAGCCCGTGCTGCTTCAAGGGGATCTTCTGAAAGAAAGATTCCTGATAATACCGCGATACCTTTTGCCCCGGTTCTCAAAATGGCCTCAACCCGTTTGGGCGTAATACCCCCGATGGCGATAATGGGAAGGGGAATGTTCAAAACGATGTCTTCCAAATTGATAATCCCTGTGCCTTGCTTCCCTGGTTTCGACGTTGTTTCATAGATATTCCCATATAGGAGAAAATCGGCTCCTTCGTCACATGCCCAAAGTGCTTCTTGCATGCTGTGCACCGATGAACCGACCTTCAAAGATGGAAAACGTTCCTTCACAAGAGCAACAGGAGCACTATGCTGCGAAAGCTGGACTCCTCTCACATGTTTCATCCAAGCGATGTCTGCACGATCATGGATACACAGCTTTCTTAACGGAATACCAGCAGCTGTTAATTCATCAACGGTTTCAATCAACTCCACAGCTGTCCAGGTTTTTTCGCGGATATGAAGCATATCGATATAGGGGTGAATGGTTTTCGATATTTTGACCAATACTTCCCTTGATTGCTGACCAGTGGAAATGACATGTAGCCGCCTTCTCTTTTCAATTTCCATAGCGAACATCTCCCGTCGGAAATAATGGTAGATAAATAGAAAGAATGTAACTCAAGGAAGCCATGAGTAGGATGCTCCCCATAAAATAGCTATCAAATTTCGAAAATCCGACTTTGTAGAAATAAGTTCTTTCCCCATCACCATCAAAGCCTTTCGTATCCATGGCAACTGCAATTCTGTGAGCCCTCCTGATACTTTGTGCCAGCAAGGGAATGGAATAAGACTGTATAGTATGGAAAAGTTTCGTATAGCCCGTTCGTTCACGGGTGCCCCTGACTTTCAGTGCATTCCGAATGGTAGTGAATTCTTCCATCATGATGGGGATCAGCCTTATCCCGGCCATAAAACTATAAGCGTACTTCGGCTTAAGGCCCAATTGCTGCATAAGTGAATAAAACAGGAGGACTGGTCTCGTCGTCAGAGCAAACATTAGGCCTAAAACAGCGAATAGGAATGCCCTTAAACCAATGTGAACCCCCCTATAAAAACTTTCCTCTGTCACATGGATCATCCCCCAGGTAAACCACGTCGTCTCTCCTTTCCCAAACATAATCATCGAAGATGCCGTAGAGAGAAAGACAAGGAAAAAAGGCAGGGCCATCAGCATCACTAACCTCTTTGAATATCCAGAGAATGACCACAATAAAAGGAAAGCGAACAAGGTCAAATACACGAGCCAGTTCAGGTAATGGACGAATAGTAAAAATAGAAAAAGCGCAACCATTACGATCAATTTCATACTCGGGTTAATGTGATGAAGCCAGGTGTGTTTATGATCGATTTCCATGTTCATAATGCTTCACTCCTCGCTGCTTCTCGATCCTCATCCTGAACCACTCTTCCTTCTTCAACGGTCCATATCCTGGTTGCTAAGTGCTGGATGATTCTAACATCGTGAGTCACCATCAAGAGGGTGACTCCTTCACTCTGTAACTCAAGAAGCATTTCGAGCAATTCAAAAGTATTATGAGCGTCCTGTCCGAAGGTTGGTTCATCCAATAACAGAATCTCCTTACTGGGAACGATGGAAGCTGCAACACTCAGTCTGCGTTTTTGACCCACGGATAACGAATAAGGATGATTTTTCTTATATGGACGAAGGTTGAATCGCTGGAGTAGCTCATAAACCTTTCTATCTATGCTTTCTTCGCTCGAATCCTTTAGTCGGTAACCATAGGCCACTTCGTCAAAAACGGAATGGGTGACAAACTGTAATTCGGGATTTTGAAAAACGAAGGCACACTCTTGTGAAATTTTTTCCCCTTTCATCTGTACCCCGTTTAATTCGTACGTCCCGCTAGTACGGTTGAATTTCATTAAGCTGTGCAGTAACGTTGATTTCCCTGCACCATTCCTTCCTGTAACAGCAATCCATTCCCCTTTACGGATCACGGCATAGGGCAGGTGAATCTTCTCTTTCTTTTGAATATAGCCTTTAAAATCCTCCATTCTTGCAATCACAGGTCCGAATGAGGGACGCTCCCTCATCTGACTGGATGCCAGATATTCCTCCCATGCGCCCGGGTACCAGACTCCCAAGTTCTTCAACGTACCTTTGTAATGGTTCAGGATCCACTCTTTCGCTCCATCAGCCCTGATGGTTCCATCGGCATCGAAAAGAATGATTCGATCGATCATGTCAAGAACGTGATCAAGTTTATGCTCAACGATCACCAGGGTTTTATCTAAACCGATTTCTTTGATTGTCTTCCAGACAGACTTTGTACTTTCCTCATCCAATAGTGAAGTCGGTTCGTCCAGGAACAAGGTATCGGGTCTCAGGGCAAGCGCAGAAGCAATGGCCAATTTCTGCTTCATGCCTCCTGATAATGTTGAGATTTTCGTATGGGGATCCTCAAGTTCCAGTCCCACCTCCGAGAGCAGCCGTTGTATTTCCTCTTTCATCTCTTCACGGGGCATCCGTAAATTCTCTAGCACAAAGGCTAATTCTTCATCCACAAATGGCATACAAAATTGCGAGTCCGGATCTTGGAATACATAGCCATAAGAATCAGATACCTCCAATTTTGCAGCCCTCGTGGGAACATCCACGGAGCGGGGGATCACTCCGGATAAAACATGTAAAAGTGTTGACTTCCCGCATCCTGATGGACCCAATAGCAATACTTTCTCCCCTTCATTGATTGACAGACTGATATCATTAAACATCCGTTTCCCTGTTCCGGGATAGGTGAGTCGAAGGTTTTCGACATGCATAAGCATCACCCCCTTTACTGGTTCAATACATCGTAATCATCCTGACTTGCACGTCTGACCAGACTTGTGACTCCGGTTTTATCGAGAGCCCTGACCAAATAAAATGATCCTGCACCTGCGATGACAATCGATCCGAGTAATCTTGCAAAGATAAACAATGACAGATTCCAAAGGACTAAATCCCCCATATACCCTTTCATGTAATCCATGAAGATGGAGCCCCATGCAGAACCGAACGCAGCAAAACAGATAATCGAAAGATCATAGCGTCTGTATTTCGTCAGGAGGAAAACCAACTCTGCCATTAACCCTTGAATGATTCCGAATAAAAGGACCTCGAGTCCCCATTCAGAGCCCATGAGAAACTCTCCTGAAGAAGCGGCGATTTCGGCTAAAAGGGCGACGCCGGGTTTACGGATGATCAAGAATGCTACTGTGGCCGCCATGAACCACATTCCATAGATGAGTTGATCTGCATGCAACCCGATCGGCTTCAACAGGTTATAAAATGGACCCCAAAGCTTATAAATGACCCCGAACATGATGGAAATGACCACCGTCACTAAAATATCGGTCAGTTTTAATTTAGACATGGTGTCCACTCATTTCTTTCCCGACATCCAGTGCATTCTGAAACGGCCATTTTTCAAGGGTGTAAGCCATCTCCCAAAACTGCCATTCATAGATGCTGCTCATAATGAAATTTTCTTTCATTCTCTTTTTATCAAATGAGGTCATGGTTTCTGCCAATTCATCAAGACGATTGATTTGTTCCTCCACTAACTCTTTGAACCATTCCCCGCCGTATGCCTCAATCCATTCCTGATACACCGGTTGTTCCGGCGTGCATGATTTCAAGCGTTCCCCGATCTCATAATAGAGCCAGTAACATGGGAGGATTGCCGCCAGGATATCAGCTAAGCCTCCATATCTTGCGGAACGATACATATGGGACGTATAAGCGTACGCTGTAGGAGCCGGTTTGAAATTCATTTTATCTTCATCCGTGATCCCTAATCGTTTAGAGAAATTTTCATGAAGAGAAAGCTCTGCTTCATTTGTTCCTACAGAGTGGGATGCCATTCGTGAGGTGGTATGTAAGTCCAATGCTTTTGCAGCGCCAAGTGCCTGCACTTTCGAGAAATGTGAAAGGTAATAGGCATCTTGCAAGAGGTAGTACTTGAACTTCTCGATGGGGAGAGTCCCATCCCCGATCCCTTTGACGAAAGGATGATCGAAGCTTGCGTCCCAAATGTCGTTGACTTCGTTTCGTAACACTGTTGAAAATGTCATGATTTCCTGCTCCTTTTCCAGACGACCCGAAATGGGCAACAAAAAAAGCCACTTTCCATTATGCATACAGCATACAGAAAGTGGCTTGAGATCAGAATGATAGAATTATATTCTTTGCGACCGTCAAACACCACTTCCCTACGCTGGTCTCAACCAGATCAGGTTCAAAGGGTCTTAAAGTCACACTTTAATCTCAGCCTTTTCGAAGGCACCCCTAGTGGATCGTCTTATGAAATTTTGTTTTCGATGCTATCGTATCATGATTCATTGAGTTGTCAACATAAAAATACAATATCATGATTCTTAATCCGTTTCCAAATGGCTGTCGGATTCAATGGCAGCAAAAGGTGGAGCAGGATAAATGTTATGACATATTTTTTTATTAAAAATTTTGTAGGTTCGTTTCTACATCCCGATCAAATCCGAATAAACATTCAATTTCATGCAAAATCATTAAAGAGGGACGGACCTTTTCGAAGGTCCGCCCCTCTTATTATTTAAACCATCCCTTTTCTTTGGAATGTGTGATGGCTTCGATTCGGTTTTTCACTTCCAGCTTGTCGAGTATGGTGGAGATATAGTTCCTTACAGTACCTGTTTTAAGCTTTAGTTCATCGGCGATTTCCTTTGTGTTCTTCCCGTCGGCAACGAGCTCGAGTACTTCTTTTTCACGGTCTGTGAGGGGATTTTCTTCGCTGTAGACGTCATCCATCAGCTCCGGTGCATAGATACGCTTACCATCCATCACTAGCCGGATTGAATTCGCCAGTTCCTCACTGGGACTGTCCTTCAACAAATACCCTTTCACTCCACCCTTTAAAGCCCGCTGAAAGTAGCCTGATCTGGCAAAGGTTGTGAGGATGATCACCTTACAATCTTCACCTTTTAATTCCTCTGCCGCTTCAAGTCCCGTCTTTTCAGGCATTTCTATATCCATGATACAAATATCCGGCTTCAGTTCATGAACGAGGGAAATGGCTTCTTCTCCATTGCCAGCTTTTCCAACCACTTCCATATCATCCTCAAGGCTAAGTAGAGACCCCAATGCGCCCAACAGCATCCGCTGATCTTCCGCAATCACAATTCGAATCATTCCATTCCCTCCCTGTCTGTCTGCTTGATTACTTTCGGAACCCGCATAATCAAGGTGGTACCATCCACCGAAACAATATCAAGGCTTCCGTTGACAAATTCCAACCGTTCTCTCATCCCGATCAGGCCGCTGCCTTTGGACTCTGTGTAAACACTCCCGATTCCCACACCATCATCCTTCACCACAATGGTCATCTCTTTATCCGATTCTTCAATGATCAGTTCACAGGTGGATGCCTTGCTGTGTTTCACCACATTGGTCACGGCTTCTTTCAAGCACATGCTTAAGATGTTTTCCAAAAAGAGTGATGTTTGAGGAAGGGGGGTGTCATCAGTCATGCGGAATTCAATCTCAGCTGCCTTCAGAAGCTGCTTGATCCTGACGAGTTCATCTTTCAATCGAATCCCCCTCATCTGGGAGACCATCGTCCTGACCTCACTTAATGCTGTTCTTGCCGTTTGCTGGACGTCCTGCAATTCACTTCTGGCCTGCTCCGGATCCTTGTACACCAATTTTCTCGCAAGATCACTTTTCAGTCCGATCAATGAAAGCTTTTGACCAAGTGTATCGTGAAGATCCCTGGCAATTCTCTGACGCTCTTCCTGTTTGACAAGGTCCGAAATCCGCTTATTAGCATCCTCCAATTGGTCTTCCAGCTGAACCTGTTTATTCCGATTATAAATATTGAACGGAAGCAGGATGACGCTGATCCAGATAATCAAAATAAAAGGAAATTGGGAAAGGAACAATTCATCCTGTAGCACGAAATTATAATTGATCGATGCCGTCGTCAGGACAAGATGAATGATGTAAAGGGTCAAAAATGCAACCCGGTTCTTTATATTCCCGTTATAGTAAGCAATGTAAAAGGCAAAATAAATAAAATTAAACTGGATGGTCATGGTGATGGAAATCGCAATCAATATCGATGTCCATAAATAAACCGGCCAATCCTTCGAGATAAAAGCAAAACGTAAAGAAATAAAAAATGTAACGGTTAAGAAAATCCCTACCGCAATTTCAATCGTAGAAGAAGACTGAAAGATAAAGTAAAATGGCAGAATGCTGATAATGCTCCATATGTAAGGAGAAATACCTGACCCTCTTTGAATGTTGCTTAATTTTTTCGGCATTTGCACGTTGAATACCTCTTTTGTTTTCAATGTATTGAATATGTCTCCTATATTATGACATACATGACCCTGATTTTCACATGTTGCCTGTGAGAATTTATTTATCACCAGGGGTGACTGAATACTAGTATTTCCGGTTTTGAATTCTTTTTTGCTTCTCCATGACCTCATAGGATTTGTGAATGATGTCTGTTAAGACGTCACCTTTATAAACTCTTCCAATTTTTGTATTCTTCTGATAGTATTCTACAATTTCATCCAATTTCTCGGACGTTTCTTTATCAACCCTTACATTAAGTTGCATTCTTCCTTGATCTGACAAGGTTCGCCCTCCTATTCTATCAATATGATATCAACTGCTAGCACTTTGTTATCACTATTATATCAGCCGCTATTACTCATATATATAGTTAAGTCGTCTTATTTTTTACCGTTTTATTACATATTGATTTTTTTGATCACTCATACCAAAACCGGGTTTAGCTAAAAAAGCGTCATCTCGATTTATTGATCAATAAATCGGGATGACGCTCTTTTTCAATTTATCCGATATGTTCCTGGCAGTATGCGAGGATGAGGTTCTCTTCCTCTTCTTCAAGTTCAAAGTCCAGGAATGATTCGGTGTTTTTTTCGATGATTGTGTATTGGACGATCCTTGCTCCATTTTCGTCCCGGACAAAGATGGTTTTTATATAGATACCCTGTTCGGAATACAGTTCATCGTCTTCGGGTACTTCAACATCAAATATTACATCATAACGATCCCCGCTTAATATACCTGTTGGGTCTTTAAGTTCTTCCACATGATGACTAGTAATATTCATTTATCTATCTTCCTTTCAATATCAAACAAGTTTCTGCTTATCCTTCTATTATACACGTTCTTTCACCCTTTTAAAAATGTATTCCCTAACTGACCCGGAATGGATTTGAATAGGCTTCCTTCACAAACTTCGCTATAATAATGGTAGATCTACTGTTTAAGGAGAGATTTGAAGTGAACTCTAAAGAAATGCAGGAAAGAATCATTCAAAATTACCAGAAGGACGAGCATATGATGATCCTTGTATTCGCACAATGGTGTGTGAATCACGATCTCGATCCCGCTGAACTTTATCAAAGGGCCTATCCCCAACAAGGAGATAATCCTGCCCTGCAGCAAGGAATCGACTTGACCGTTTCTAAAGAAGAATCCGATGAAATTCCAGACACTACTATACTAGGCGTCCTATCCCTATTCGGAAATGATGACCTGGCTCATGTCGTTACAGAAGAAATCAATAAACGGACAAAAGAAAAACGATAAATATACATAGAGGGACGGACCTTGTTAGAGGTCCGTCCCTCTATTTTTCACATAAAATCAAAGTAATAGCGAATGATGTGAAAGAAGATCGGCGAAGTATAAGCGAGGCTGTCGACACGATTGAGGTAGCTCTCTTTTAACGCAGCTGCTCTTTCTTGATTACCGATGAGAAGGTCACGCTTCAATACGGATATTGTTAAGCTTCCCACAAACCCACTGATGCTGATGATGAGTCCTGACAGAATACCAAATCGAATGTCAAGGGGGGTTAAATATGAGTACAAGAAATACGAAACCCAAGTTGTAACGACCATGGCCGACAGAAACCCTTCCCAAGTAATATAAGGATTGGAAGTCGGAACCACCTTTTTCTTCCCTATGTACATGGAGACAACAAATTGAACGATATCGCTCACCTGGGTTAGCACGACCAGGAAAAGAACAAGATTAGCACCATATTCAGGGCTCGCAATCTGGTAATATGCGAGATGACTTAAACCAAACACCATCAGCATAATCCCCCATTGAGTAGAGCTGACAGAGCGCAGGAATCCCAGTGTCCCTTTTCCTAAAAGCCGGGGCAGGGGCAGCAGTAGAAATACGTAAACGGGAATAAATACAATGAACATGCCATACCATCCTATATAGATCCAGTAAAACTGAATCGGGATCGATACATAAGCCCATAAGAAAATCCGCCTGTCGGCTTTCCTTGTTTTCATCATGGAGAAATACTCTTTGAGGGAAAAGAAACATAGAACCATTAACGAAACCATGGATATAATGGGATTAAATAAAGTGGCCAAACAAAATACCACGAACATCCCCCACCATGTTTTCACTCTTAGGGAAATCCCTGAGAAATCTTTTCCCCTTTGGTTTCTTTTAATCTGTAAAAACAAGAAGTTGACAACGACCAATCCTATAAAAATAATAAATAAAGTCCAAATGGCCGAATCCATTTTCATCCCCCTCTTCAAATGACCGTATTCAAACGGTGCATTTATTGTATAATTAAGCATATGGGAAATTCTACTACTTTAAAAGAGGGAATGAGCTATGGAGAGTAAATATATTTTTATTTTACTGACAGATACGGGAACCCTGTTTACAAAGTCCATCAAAAAGTACACGAAAGCCCCATACAATCATGCGTCCATTTCCTTCGACCGTGAACTGACTGAGTTATACAGCTTTGGTCGGAAACATCCTAACAACCCCATAAATGGCGGTTTTGTCAAAGAGGACATCTTTCAGGGAACGTACAGCAAATACCCTCATACCACTTGCGTGATTTATCAATTGGAGGTAACGGATAGGGATATTGTAAAAATGAAGCGGGTATTAAACGTTTTTAAAAGGAGCCGCAAAAAATTCCTCTATAATATCCTCGGGGTGTTCGGTGTATCCATGAATGAACCGGTCGAATTCAGCAACTCCTACTTCTGTTCCCAGTTCGTAGCAGAAATTCTTCAACGTTCCGGTATCAAACTGTGGGATAAGCTGCCTGCGCTAATCACTCCGGAAGATTTCAGAAAGCACCCCCATTTCCACCTGGTCTATGAAGGAAAATTGTGCGATTACGAGCCGATCAAACAAAAAAGAGCAAAATAAAATCCCCCTCGGATTCGTTCGAGAGGGATCGTTTTTTTAGGACTCATCCACAGTTTGAAGAAGGTTGAATAGAAAATCATATATAAGCTCGTAAACAGTAAGCATGGTTTGGCTTTCATCAAAATCACCGTGGTCATTCAAAGAGAAATTCAAGTCCCACAACCCATCTTCTCCATTAAACAATAGATCATAAGATGATTCACCTTCAAGAGACTCGTCTAAATAACTCTCGATCTGACTCCGATACTTCTTTTGCAGCTTTAACCCGAGCATCGCATCATATGTACCAAATACGTCATCCACTTCAACGGAAACGGCATCCACTCCAATCAAAGCGAACCATTTGGATTCAAGGTAAATAAACTCGTTTTTATGTTCTTTCAAATAAGTGATGTGCTGATTGAGAAAGTCATCAGTTTCTTCCCCGATCAGTTCTTCGGTTTCTTTATGACAACGCTCAAAATATGCACCCTTAAAGCGTGAATCCGCTTCCGGGGTTGCAACCTCGTCAGCGTCGAGTAAACCGTGATTCAATACGTAGTCTCTCTCTTGTTTAAACAAATGAACAGGCCCTTCTGATCCTTTCATTTCATCAATATACTGCTGTATTCTTTTCTGTAACATTGAATTCCCTCCACATGGATTACTTCTTTATTTCCTTTATGTACTACTCTAACTCCAAGTATACAGGACAATGATCACTGCCGTGAATATCCGAGTGAATTTCAGCTTTTGCTATGGAAGGCGCTAACTGTTCGGAGACGATAAAGTAATCAATCCTCCAACCGATATTTCGTTCACGTACTTTACTCATATAAGACCACCAACTGAAAGCGTCATCCTTATCAGGGTATAGATAACGAAAACTATCAACGAAACCTGCCTTTAGCAGCAGACCCATTTTTCCCCTTTCTTCATCGGTGAAACCTGAATTTCCACGGTTTGACTTATCATTTTTCAGGTCAATTTCCATATGTGCAACATTTAAGTCCCCGCATAGAATGACCGGTTTATGAAAATTCAAACCCGCGAGATAATCTCTTAAGGCATCCTCCCATTCAAGACGTTCCTTGATCCTCGAAAGATCTCTTTTCGAATTAGGCGTATAGACATTCACCAAGTAAAAAGAATCATATTCACATGTTATGATTCTCCCTTCAGGTTCCATCTGATCTTGATTGAAACCATACGAGACTGCCAGAGGTTTCTTTTTAGTGAAAACGGCCGTGCCTGAATACCCCTTTCGTAATGCATAATTCCAATATTGGTGGTATCCCTTTAAATCCAAGGTGATTTGCCCTTCTTGAAGCTTGGTTTCCTGAAGACAGAAAATATCTGCATCCATGCTGTGGAAATAATCTAAAAACCCTTTTTTCACACACGCTCTAATTCCGTTTACATTCCATGATACTAATTTCATAGTAATCTATTTAACTCCTTTATTCATAACTTTCATCCCTTATTATCCTACCATAAATTCATTTTTCTTATTTGTTATATCAAAATAATGTCCAGATTACCCCTATATTATATTGATATAATTTATTCGGACACCCTGAGTTATTGCACAATTAAAACCATGCCTGAGCATGGTTTTAAAGGTTCAGCTACGATTTTAAGTGCTTGTTTACTTTTCTACCTGTTTGAAATATATGTTTTCACTCTAATACTTCTTCTTTATAAACTCACTTATCTCCTGAAAGATTTCTTCTCTAATCATATTCACCTTTGCAAAGTCCATGGCCCCTATATAGATGGCTTCGAGTTGTTCACGAAGCTTCTTAGCTTCTTTTAAATATGAGATTGCTTCATTCATTTTATCCTTATAGGCTTTTGTCGTCCGTTCGATATCGCCAGCATATTTTTCATCTGTCCCCTCGGTAATACATCTTTCATACATATCGATGATTTCGTCTGATTCCCGATCAGGAAAATATTCATGTGGTGCGGTGCTATCAAATATAGCGATCCCTATTTCTCTGATGATCAACATATCAAGACTATTCGGGTCAAAACCGCAATGATAAACTTCTACGTCAAATCCTTTCTCTTCTGCAGCAGAAGCAATTTTCTTTAACATCGTTGACTTTCCGGAACCTGCACGCCCTTTGATAAAGTAGCGCTTCCCGACATCCTCCGTTAAATTCTGAATGTAGTCAACTGCCCCATCAGGAGTAGCGGCACCCAAGAACCGATGTTTGACTGTGGAGGATTTAGGAAGGCTGTCTTCTTCAAAAAAGAGTGAAATCAACTCGTTTGTCAATTCATCGGCTTTTTCGAAGTCCATGTTCGCAATGTAGATGTCTTCAATGTCATCATGGGCACTCAGGGATGACGCAAAGGTATGATACGCTTTCTGAAAGAGTGAGGCAATGTGATCATTTAAGGCAAGGATTTCTTCCTTGTGCCCGGTCAGTTCATTACGGTCCCATGCCACTCCTAAATTCACATACTCTTCGATCACGCCGGGTGCTTTTGGTTCAATAATATGAGGAGCTGTCCCATCTACAATCCCCACACCGAATTCAGGGAGGAGAACACCGTCGATGGATTGATTATCGGAAGCACAATGCAAATAGTCTACGTTTAACCCAATTTTTTCAAACCGTTTTCCAATCGTTTTCATCAATGAGGATTTCCCTGTTCCAGGACCACCCTTTAAGATATATACCCGCTCTAATCCAGCGAGTACTGAATCATATAAACTGTAGAATCCTTTTGCCGTATTCCCTCCAGCATAATAATGACGAATCTTCCCTGTCATGAAATCACCCTTTCACATCATTTATTTAAACATATGATGCGGGATCTAAATAGGTGAATACCCACACCTAAAGCGGAAGCGGCTTGAACGTAAAAAAAAGCACTTCCACGAATGGAAATGCTCTTTTATATGAGTATACGTGAATCAATCATCTCCGTTTAGGAAATCCCCGATTCCACCAAGTAAACTTCCCTCACCCGTCGAACGCCCTCCACCTGGAGCGTTTGCATAGATCCGTTCCGCTAACCGGCTGAACGGAAGAGACTGTATCCATACCGTACCCGGTCCACGGACAGTAGCAAAAAACAGACCCTCTCCACCAAGGAAAGCCGATTTGATTTTGCCGACATATTCAATGTTGTAGTCCACTTCTTTTGTCATGGCCACTAAACAACCCGTATCCACCCGCAGCACTTCCCCCGGCTGGAGCTCTCTTCTATAAATCGTTCCCCCGGCATGAAGAAAGGCTAAACCGTCCCCTTCAAGTTTCTGCATAATGAAACCTTCTCCCCCAAAGAAGCCGGTTCCCAATTTCTTTTGAAAATCGATTCCGACAGACACTCCCTTAGCCGCACAAAGAAAGGCATCCTTTTGACAAATCACTTTACCGCCTAATTCACTTAAATCGACCGGAATGATTTTTCCCGGATAAGGAGCGGCGAAAGATACATGCTTTTTTCCCATTCCCTCATTGGTGAAGACGGTCATGAATAAGCTTTCCCCTGTCAATATACGTTTTCCTGCCCCCACGAGCTTCCCAAGAAAACCTCCAGTCCCGCTTCCTTGAGAGCCATCGCCAAAGATCGTTTCCATACCGATACCATCTTCCATCATCATCATGCCACCGGCTTCCGCTACTGCACTTTCTCCCGGATCTAATTCTATCTCGACAAACTGCATATCATCCCCGTGCAATTTGTATTCAATTTCATGTGAATTCATTCCCTTTTCCTCCTCTATTAACACGCATATTTACCTATTCTTCAAGAGGAAGGGATTTCCCTTCTCAAAGTCCATTTTCATAATAATTAGGAATCACACTGAAAACCCCTTCGCGCATAGTTCGCGAAGGGGTTTCAATGATCATTTTACGGACGGGGAATATTCTTGCCGTAAAAGATTTCATCCATTTCCATTTTTAGTTTGTCTGTAATCTCATCGACCTCATCCTCTTCCAACCTGTCCTTTGTATACCCAAATAAGTAATTGTTCAAATCAAACTCTTTCAATTTGCATTTTGTGTGGAAGATGTTTTGAGGATAGACGTTCACATCGATCATGTCATACTCATCCTTAATTTCTTCCGGGATGTAATTCTGAATGGAATTGATGTCATGGTCGATGAATAGCTTCCTTCCATTAATATCCCTGGTGAATCCTCTCACGCGATAATCCATTGTCATAATATCGGTGTCGAAGGAGTGAATCAAATAATTCAATGCCTTTAGGGGGGAAATTTCCCCGCATGTAGAAACATCGATATCTGCCCTGAATGTAGAGATCCCTTCATGTGGATGATACTCCGGGTAGGTATGGACGGTAATATGGCTTTTATCAAGATGCATCGTCACCGTTGAAGGCAATGGACCGGGTGATTCATCAAAATGCTCCGTCGGCACTTCGACGATCGGCCCTTCCGAAACCAGGATGGTGACACTTGCCCCCTGGGGAACATAGTCCTGCTTTGATACGTTCAGTACATGTGCCCCGATGATATCCGAAACATGGGTGAGGATTTTCGTCAATCTATCAGCGTTGTATTGCTCATCAATGTATTCAATATAGGCTTCCCGTTCTTCACGGGTCTTTGTATAACAGATATCATACATATTAAAACTCAACGACTTCGTTAAGTTATTGAATTCATGCAGTTGAATCCGTTCTTCATGAGATAATTTCATTGCTATTTTCCCCCTTTATGTAAATGGTGAAGCTGCCCTATTTAGTTATCTTACCCAGAGCCATCCAAACTAAAACAGGCAGACCTGATTGAAAATGGTGTAGAATGGGTACTGAGCAAAGAGAGTAGCCTTTCTCTTTTTACTTCTATATTATTTTGGATACAATGGAAGGTAGAATGGAGTGTTAGCATTTGAGACGATTATTTATTCTTATCATGATTATTGTGATTGCCTATATATCAAAACCCGCCTGGGAAGAGAAAGTGGAAGCGTCAGGTTTTGACACTGTCCTCTCTAAAATAGAAGAAATGAAGAACAACCCTAAAGTTCAGGATGCCTTTGATCAAATCTACCAGGAAGTGAACCTGCTCCTGATAAAGCTGGACGAGTCATTCCGTGACCTCGAGAACAGCTCGGACACAAAGAAAGAAGACCCTGTGGAGAAGCCTGCTTTAACAGTTCCAAGTGATCAAACGTTTTCTATCTATAATATTGAACTCGGGGATTCCAAAGAAAGTGTCGAGGAAGAAGTCGGCGAAGCTAAGAGAAAATCCAGTAATGAATACGGGGTTTCATGGTATGCCTATCATGAAAACTATCGGAACTTCATCATGGTCTCTTATGATCAAAACCAACAGGTGAATGGACTGTTCACCAACCAAGATCTTCTCTCCTCTGATTCAGGGATAAAGATGGGCGTTTCCAAAGAGGTGGTACAGAATGAACTGGGTGAGCCATTGACCAATATCCGTAAAGGACTGACATTATATCAGTTGCAAAATAACGGGGAACAGGATGTTTACCAGATCGATGGAAACTATGTGACCGTCTTTTATGATAAGCATGAAAATGATACCGTCACCGCCATCCAGATCATCGACGGGAATTTGGAAACGAATAAGAAAAACTTCTATACCAAGGGAAGCTCTGAATTGAAAGAAGGGTTTGAATTCCAACTGTTCGACCTTACGAATGCCACACGTGTAGAGAAAGGACTGAACGTCCTCTCATGGGACAGTCTAGTGAGGGATACTGCACGGAAGCATAGTCTGGATATGGCGGAACAGGATTATTTCAGTCATACTAATCTTGATGGTCAGTCTCCATTTGACCGCATGGAAGAAGATCAGGTCGCCTTTCGCACTGCTGGGGAAAACCTTGCTTACGGTCAGTTAAGTTCGATTTTCGCCCACGAGGGACTGATGAATTCCAAAGGTCATAGAGAAAATATCCTCCAGCCACACTACGAACATTTAGGTGTAGGGGTCGCCTTTAACGAAAAGTCCCAGCCTTATTATACAGAGAATTTTTATAGTAACTAACAAAATCTCCAGCTGCTTGTCATCTCCAACGCTGGAATTTTATGAAACCTAAAAACAAGCGGGTGCACTTTCTCCCGCTTGTTTTTAGGTTTTTTTAAAATTCACTGTAAAGATCATGACTTCGATGGAGGAATTTCACATCCGTTTTCATCACATGCCAATCCTTCCGTTCCAAGGGGTTGAAGAGCTGAAAGTTTATTTTCCTCTTCCCACACCTTTTGCATGGAACTCAAAAATACATCACTCGGTTGAGCTCCTGAAATGGCATACTTACGATTGATAACAAAGAACGGCACACCTTGGACACCGATTTGCCTCGCTTCTTCCTCATCTCGGCGAACCTCTTCCGAGAAATCACTGCCTTCAAGGATGGAAACAGTCTCTACTTCATCCAGTCCAGCTTGTTTCGCTAATTCTACGAGTGTTCCTTTTTCACCAATATGTTTAGAAAGAGTAAAATGTGCATACAACAGAATTTCAGTCATCTCTGCTTCTTTCCCTGCTGTTTTCGCATATTTTGTCAGGCGGTGGGCATCAAACGTATTAGTCGGTATGCTTGAGTCAAACCGGAAGTCAAGTCCGACAGAGGCTGCTTGCCGGCTCATGCCATCGGTCATGTTTTTAGCTTCCTCAAGAGATGTACCATACTTTTTGGAAAGGAGTTCTTGAATACTATATTCTGTGTTGACCGGAGCGCCGGGATCGAGTTCAAAACTTTTAAACTCAATTTCAACCGTATCCCTCTGAGGGAAATGCTCCAATGCTTTCTCTAAATGACGTTTTCCTATATAGCAGAATGGACATACATAATCTGACCATACTTCAATTCTCAATCTTACCACCTCAATCATCGTTTTCCGTTCGTTCTAGATCGTATCATATAACTTTTAATCTTACATAAGATTTGCTCAGGATTTACTAATATCGCGGTTTACCCTTCGTTCTTCTCTTAACCCTCGCGGTATGACAGCGGTCACAGATAGGAAAACCGAAGTTCGGGGGAAGTTTCTTATCACATTGCCTGCACGATTGTGTTAGACTTGTGACTTCTGTCCGCAGGCTTTCGTGAACGCCATCGGCAATTTCACTCCTGATCCGTTCCCAATAGTAAGCCTCCGTCTGTCTGCCCAATCGGTATAAAAACAAAAGATGAAGTCCGACAGCTTTATACGAAACTTCTTTTTGCTCTAGGTTCGTACTCTTCAATTGTGGTTCAGGCAGTTCTTCACCCTCTACAATCGCATGCATGCACTGGAGCCACTGCTCCGTTAACTGTGTTTCCTTCTTGGAAAAAGGAAGATGGAGAAAGCCGTATAGGTCATTTAATGAAAGTTTAGCCTCGATTTCGGTTCCCCGGATTAATTCATATAGTTCCCTTTCTTCAAAAAGGGTCGCTTTTTCTGTACCGAATGGACTTTTGAACTTGTCCCATAAAAAGAAGAACGTGTCCATGTCATGGTAATGTCTTTGAAAACGTTCAAACACACCACTCGTTGGGGCGATGGCAAAGGTTTCGAGGGATTGGTCAGGCTTTTCAAGTAGCTGTTTCATCACTTTTATATCCTTTGGGAAAGCCACTTTCCCCTCATTGTAAATTCCTTTTCTTCCTGCGCGGCCGGCAATCTGCTTTACTTCCTGTGAAGTCAGCCTCCTCCTCCTCGTCCCATCAAATTTATCCGTTTCCAGGAAAACGATTCTGCGTATCGGCAAGTTCAATCCCATTCCAATTGCATCGGTCGCGACGATTATATTCGTTTTTCCTTTAATGAACTGCATCATCTGTCTCTTCCTCGTTTCAGGAGGCATGCTTCCGTAGATCATGCTGACTTTGTGTCCATTATTTTGTAATCTTGAAGCGGTGTCCAATACTTTCTTCCTTGAAAAACAAACCACTGCATCCCCTTTTTTAGCATGTCTCAATTGAAATTCTTTCGATTCAACTTCAAGCGGGATGTCTCGTTTGTAACGATGAATCTCGACATTGCCTTCCCCGACCAATCCCATCAAAAGATCACGGACATTTTCACTTCCGATGATATGGACCTCTTTGGCTCTCGCCTTTGTAATGGCACGATACCAGGAGAAGCCTCTATCCTGATCGGCGAGCATTTGGGCCTCATCGATCACGATGACTTCATATTCATCTTTTTCACGAAACATTTCAACTGTAGATGAAACATGGTGTGCAGAAGGAACTTCCTTCTCTTCTTCGCCTGTTTTCAGATTACACGGGACACCATCTGCATTCAATGTATCGAATACTTCCAGAGCGAGTAAACGGAGGGGGGCCAAATACATACCGCTCCGTGCTGCTTTCATCCGGGTGATGGCATGATGTGTTTTCCCTGTATTGGTTTCACCGATATGGAGGATATAATGGATGTCACCTCTGAACGAAGGGCTATATTCCCGACCGAAGATTTCTTCCAGTATTCGTTCCTCTTCCTCTTGCTTCCGTTTTAATTCAGCGAGTTCAGCTGCTTTTCTTTCCTCCCGCTTCTTGAGATCATTTTCGTATAGTGAAAGGTGAACATCTGCATTAAAAGGAATTTCTGTAAGTCTGTATAAATCTTCAATATACTCCTCTTGAATCTTGCTGAAAAAGTTTGATTTCACCGTCAGAAGAAAGTGGTGACTGAGTCTGCTCAGTCTTTCTTCTGTAAGTTCCTGACCGTACGCCTCCTCATATCCTTTCCTCAAATCTTCGGGCATTTGCTCGGATAAAGACCGATAAACCCCCTGCTCTGTGTGGTAAAAAACAAAGCGTTCATATGGATAGAAATACGTTTCATATTCCCACACATGACCATCCCAATGTTCACTCTTTTTATGAATCGAACCCGTGAATTCCTTAAGAAAGTCGGAAACGGTGATAAAGGAGTCCTTTGTATAGCGTCCTTCTTCTTCTAATTTCTCTTCCAGCATATACGGTTCAACCGATCGGTATTTGGTTTTGGTCCGGATATCGCTCATACATTTATTAGCGAATAAGAATCGCAATTCCACATACCAGTGAGTCTCTAGCATATCCATTTGTTGGCTGATGAAAGAAAGAATCTTTTTTTGACTCTCTTTTTGAAGAACAGCCTTCTTTTTTTCTTCTTGATTCTTAACAAATGTCTTTCGGACCTCACGATGTCGTTCTGTCCAATCTTCTTCGGATATAGGATGATCCTGGATCCAGTTTAAGATATGGAAAGGTTGATACTCTCTGATTTCATTCCGGAACAATTTGTTGATCAATTTTTTATCCGTACCTTCAATATCGTAGCCTTTCTCTCGCAAAAATGCTTTCTTATGACTCCGCAAGACATCATTGGTTACTTTATTAAGCCAAATATTCAGCCACATTTGATGAAAGAAAGCACTCCTTTCATTCAAATAATCCTGAAATGAAGGACTCTTTTCGTGTTTCTCCAGGAAAAGTGTGATATCTTCCTCGATTTTCCGTTTCGTTTCTTCTATTGCTTCTTCTCGAAGTAGGTGAAGCTTTTGCATGGTAAGACCCCTTTTTATCTTGATACAGATTCCTCTACTATTTACTTTATAGTGTATGTATTTCTTCTCCATCTAACAATTCACTTGCTCAAATAAGTCATTATATCATACATGCAAATCCTCCATCATTATAATTGGGGCCTGTTTGAGGATTGATCAGATTTTCCTTCTTTCTATGGCCTCTCCTACGGCAATCGTTAGTTCCCTGGTAAGTTCGGCAACCATGTTATCGAATGCATGTTGCAGGACCCTTGCCACTGGACTTGAGGATACAATGGATAAGCTTCCTGTCATTCTTGTTAGAAAGGTGTCTGCTTCCTCCGCTTTGAAATATCCTGTGCCCGTGAACCTTTGATTCATACCATTTAACGTGAACTTCACTTCAGATGGCTCCTTCCAATCTGTAATTCTCACATTCACATGGATCTTTTTTGTCACCATCCCATAATGAACGGTGAATTTCCACGTCGATTGATGATCAGAATAAATAGTATGCTCCTTGTATCCGGGCACAAGGGGGGCCCAAGCATTCATATCACGAATAAAAGTCCATACATCTGATCGCGATGCATGGACATTCACTTGATGTATTCCATTCCCCATGAGAAATTCCTCCCCATTTTAGAATGAGGACGTTTCCTCATTCACCTGATTTCTCCCATATATAACTGCCGGGACATTGATGAATAGTATGAATGGGGAAGGATTATTATGACTGGTGAACCTAATAAATAAAGAGGCACCGACAAATCGGAGCCTCTCTCATTGTTATTTGATGATGTTCTGGACAATGCGGGGCACTTCTTTCAGTGCCTTCACTTCATAATCCGGGATAACCTTTTGTGGGGTTTGCCCCCGTCGATTAATCCATATCGTTTTGATACCCATCCTTGAAGCCCCAAGGATATCTGTATTTAAGTTATCTCCAACCATGATCACTTCATCTTTATGAAGCTTCAGCCTCTCTAATGCATGTTTGAACATGGCAGGATCCGGTTTTCCTTTACCGATATCCCCGGAGATGATGATTTCTTTGAAATAAGGGAGAAGTTCAGGAGTTTTATCCAGCTTTGTATTTTGTAAATGTGGGGAACCATTTGTTAATAACAACAGTTGGTAGTTTTCCTTCATTTCATTTAAAACCAGGAACGTATCTTTATATACATATGGTCTTTGTTTTCGTTCCTGTCGGAATTTCTCGGATAATTCTTCACCAAGTACGGAATCCGTTATACCCATAGAATTCAATCCCCTGGTCCATGATTCTTTGCGGTAGGAAGGGACGGTTTCTTTCATCTTCAGAAAATTCTCATCATGTTCATCCAGGAAATCCCCCCAAAGGCCTTCAAAAGGGTTGATTCCGATATTCTGTGTAAACTCATATGTATCGTATGTTGCATACAGCTCCCTGGCAGCTTCCCTGACACTTGACTCCAGTGCTTGTGGATCGGTCCCCGCCTTCTGGTGTGCATAGTGGCACGTTGCTTTGAAGGCTTCTTCAATGCTTTTTGAATCCCATAGTAAAGTGTCATCTAAATCAAACAGGATGGCTTTGATCACTCTCATCTCTCCCTTAACGTATTCAGCTTATAGTTTAGATTACTAGCTATATTAAAAATAGTAAACCAGAAGGATAAATAAATTATTGCGTTATTTTCAAAATTATTAGGGAATATAACTAAAAACATAGTAAAACGAGGTGAAATCAATATGTGGATCGTTTATGCAAGCATTGCCTTATTTGTCATTTCCCTGATTATGCTGGGTGTGGCATTGATGAGGACCCTCAAGACCACACGTCCCATTGTGAATGAAATGAATCAAAGGGTAGCCACTATTCAATCAAGGATGGATAAAATCTCTTCAGAAGCAACTCAGCTACAGGAAACCCAGGGAGAGATTCAACATGATATCGAATATAAAAAGTCCACTTTTACAGATACCATCCAAGAGGTAAAACGTACGCCTGAAGTATTAAAAGAATTTGTAAAGAGTATGAAAAGATAGTGTTCTGTCACCTTGCTTGATGCAGGGTGATTTTTATTCCTTTATTTAAGTTTACATAATATTATTATGATTAATCTTGTTCCTTTCTTCCCCCCTCTTATTTATGATACAATCGACTACATTAGTTACGAGGAGGAAAAGCTATGAAAAAATGGGCATTTGTTTCAGACTTCGATGGAACCATTTCTAAAAAGGATTTCTACCATCTCGTAATGGAGAAATATTTTCATGAAGGAGCTGCCTTATTTACTAAATGGAAGGCTGGGGAAATGAAGGACATCGAATTTTTGACTACCGTCTTTTCATCGATTCATCAAGACGAAAGTCAAATAATAGAGGATATCCATTCTTTAGATATCGATGAATATGTCACTGCCTTCATCCGTAAAGTGCAAGCTCAAGGAGGGGATTTCTATATCCTCAGTGCGGGAACAGATTATTATATCCACCATATTCTTCAAAAACACGGAATCACAGATGTGAAAGTATTCTCAAATGAAGGCTATTATAAGGAAAAGAATGTACATATGAATATTGACCCTGATCATCCCCATTACTCAGAGAGATATGGGATCGACAAGTCCATTGTGATTGCTGAGCTAAAAGAAGAGTATGAGACGATTTACTTTGCCGGTGATAGCGAGCCGGACAGCCACCCCGCTGAAGTCGCGGATGTCACCTTTGCCATGAAGGCATTACAGAGCATCCTTGAGGGACGCGGGACCCCTTTTGTTAAAGTAAATGATTTTCATGATATAGACCGTTACTTAATAGATGCGGGTGTATTAAGGTAAATCACTTTGCACATTTATTTCATGCATGATACACTTAATTTGCCCCTCCCGGACATTCGCTTGTTGCGGGACACTTAACCATGTACGGACGGGAGGGGCCTCGATATAATAACACAGAGACTAAATCCATCATTTTTGGATTCAGTCTTTTTAGTTTGTTCTCAAGATGGTGATGGAGGCATCTAATGCAATAAAATAAAAAAGCCAGCCCCCGATTGGGAACTGACTTGAGATACTAAGATTATGAGCCACAGTTGCCGTAATTTGATATAAGAAAGTTTTAAACCACCACTCCTCAAAGTGGGTGTTTGCAGAAGGTTTCCTGTCGTCCTCAGATCGTGGAGGCTTGACATTCCAACTTCGATGTAAAACTCCCTATTACAGTTTAAAGGTTAAAACTTCGTTATGATTACGTACAACGCAGCCTGTATTAGTATGATACAACATCAATTGAATTATTTCAACTGTTGTTTGTAGTCCAGTTGAGATGATTGATTCAGAGTGTTGCGAACGAAGGAAGGTCCGTCCCTCAACAATTATGCATCAAATACTTCGACTTTCTCCATTACGTCGCCGTTTTTCATTGATTTGGCGATTTCGATTCCTGAAGTCACTTTACCGAAGACAGTATGAACGCCATTTAAGTGAGGCTGTGGCGCATGTACGATGAAGAATTGGCTGCCTCCTGTATCTTTACCGGCATGGGCCATAGATAAAGAGCCTTCCTCGTGCTTATGTGGATTCCCTTCTGTTTCACATTTGATTGTGTAACCAGGGCCACCCATACCGTTCCCATTAGGGCATCCTCCTTGGCTTACGAAACCAGGGATGACACGGTGAAAGCTTAAACCGTTGTAAAAACCTTCGTTTGCTAATTTTTCAAAGTTCGCCACTGTTCCAGGTGCTTCATTTGGAAATAAATCAAATTCAATTTTTTCACCTGTTTGAAATTCTATGTATCCTTTTTTCGCCATATTTAACAGCTCCTTTTTTATTATAGGTCAATCAATATAATATCATTGAACATTTCTCATGTCACTTTAAAGGTTGGCCTGCGCCCTATCGTTTTTATTTTGCCATACAGCCAAACTGGTTGTCATTAAGCTCCCGGGGGTGTGAATAAGCTATATAGAAGTCATTTATCACTATAGGGAGTGGACCATATGATTGATAACTTATTAAGCGGCATTTCCATCGATCCACAAGTCACCATACTCGTTCCCGTGTTATGGGTGCTCGGGTATGCTTTGAAGAGGACCCCCCATATCCCGGACTGGCTCATCATCTGGATTCTCTTATTGGTGGGTGTTGGAGCGAGCGGCTGGACGTTGGGATTTGATTTTAATGGGATCGCAAACGGATTTATCGCAACGGGAGCTGCCATCACCACTCATCAATCTGTGAAACAGACCTTTTTCGAAAGGGTGAATGATCGAAATAAGAGAGACAAGAAGAAATAGAGAAAAACGGACTGGTCCACAGGAAACGATCAGAGTTCCCTTGGCCAGTCCTTATTCATCATTTAGCGAGCGTGTCGATGAATTCTCTCATATAATCAGGCAGATCCGGTGGTCTTCGACTGGAAACGATATGGCCGTCTGTCACGACAGGTTCATTCATCCAGATAGCCCCTGCATTTTCCATGTCGTCCTTTATTCCAGGTGTGCTTGTGACTTTTACACCCTTAAGGATCTTGGCCGAAATCAAGACCCACCCTGCATGGCAGATTTGGCCGATTGGTTTCTTACGTTCATCCATGGATTTCACCATGGCAATGACCTCTTCATACCGACGAAGCTTATCGGGAGACCAGCCTCCCGGAACTAGAATGGCATCATAGTCTTCCGGGTTTATGTCTTTAAATGCGTATTCAGAAACAATCGGCACCCCATATTTCCCGATATACTCCTCATTTGCCTTTTCTCCGACAATATGAACCGTCGCCCCCTCTTCCCGCAAACGCAGGACAGGATACCACAGCTCCAGGTCTTCGAAGTCGGCACTGACCAATTGGATGATTTTTTTTCCGACTAACTTCATTTGAACCCCTCCTCTTTTATGTACACGATCATTGTCTTAGGAAACAGAACATATTGCAACCGATAACCTTAATTGTATGGACTATATTTCTTAATCGCTTTAATGATTGTTTTCGTTTGGACGTATGAGACAAAGAAGGCAACCACGGTCATCATGGTTCCCATTGTGTATATCAACCTGGAAAATTGCCTGAATGAATTTTTTTTCAAGAGATTCACCATACCTTCAGTAAATTTAGACATCCTCACCTATTATTCCCATATTGGATTGAAATATAAAGGGAAGTGGACATTGCTTTCAGGCATATAGCGTAGCCAATAAGAATCTGACTTCATCGGAAAAATCTATATTTAAAAGAAAATCCGAACGATCATTCTAGATTCATTTTTTTGAAAATCGAATTCGTTCGGATTTATCTGTTTATGAAAATATTGTTGCTTTTAATGTAGCGAGTGGTGGTTGATTTCCGCTCCAGGTGCTCGCTTTCCGCGGGGCTGGCGGTGAGCCTCCTCGGGCTAAAGCCCTGCGGGGTCTCACCTGTCCAGCGTTTCCCGCAGGAGTCGAGCACCTTCCACTCCAATCAACTTTCTAAGCGTAAGTGATTTACTATAACAGTGTAGTGATGAGATTGCTTCACCATTGGCATACAACGACTCTTATCCTTTTAGTTGCAGTAACAGATTAGAGTTATAAAACAAATACTTTTACTTACCTGATGTGAATGACCCTTCTGCTAAGATCCACCCCAATTGCCGAACATTAGAAAACAATAGTCTTTGTATGAATTACTACAAACATGGTGAAACGGGACTTTTAATATACACTTTTAAAAACAGGATCTAGCTTTTGATTGGAGTGCAAGACGAAGACTCCTACGGGAAAAGCGGAATAGGCAAGACCCCGCAGGAGCGTCAGTGACGAGGAGGCTTGCCTTCCGCCCGAGGAAAGCGAAGTCTTGCACGGAAATCAAAAGCGGTGTAACAAGTGATCCTAACTTTTTTTTGAATGTTCATCTTTAGAGGGAATGAATTTAGATATTTCCCCGCCTTTTAATGCTAGCCTTCCAATAATTTAATTAATGCTTGAGTGCCGCTGTTTTCTTCGCCTTCTTCGGCAAGCTGCTCGTATAGGGAGAGGGCCAGTTCCAGACCTGGTGTCCGAAGCTCCATCTCTTTAGCTGAATGCAGGGCAATCTTAAGGTCCTTGATAAAATGTTTAACGTAAAACCCCGGAGCATAATCCTCGTCGATCATGCGGGGAACCAGGTTACTGAGGGACCAGCTACCGGCTGCCCCTGATGTAATGCTTTTCAGTACAGTTTCTGGATCCAAACCGGATTTCTTCGCGTAAAGTAATGCTTCACTGACTCCCATCATGTTCGAAGCAATGGTGATTTGGTTACACATCTTTGTATGCTGACCGGCTCCTGGTTTTCCTTGATAGACAACATTCGAACCCAGGAGTTCTAAAAGTGGTTTTACCAGATTGAACGTGTTTTCTTCTCCTCCGACCATAATGGAGAGCCTGGCCTCTTTAGCTCCGATATCCCCTCCCGAAACGGGAGCATCCAATGTCGATATACCCTTCTCCTTTCCCGATTTAAAGATTGCATCTGCGAGAGCCGGTGAAGAAGTGGTCATATCAATGGCAATCGATCCCCGTTTTAAATCGTGCAGTATGCCGTTCTCACCAAGGTAAATTCCTTCAACATCTGAAGGGTACCCTACGATCGTGATAACGATATCAGAAGCTTCAGCGAGCTCCTTTGGTGTGTCAGCCCATTTCGCACCACGATCTATGAGATCTGAGGCTTTATGTTTTGTGCGGTTATAGATAACCAGCCGAAATCCTGCATTCAGAATATGACCAGCCATACTTTTCCCCATTACCCCTGTTCCAATAAATCCGATGACGGTCTCTTTCGTCAGTTTCTTCATTCCATCCATCCTCTCTTTGTCTACCTTCCATGTTCATTTTCATCCAGATTGAGAGGATTGTCCACTCCTTCATGATTTTGGCAGCCCTCCCCCATGTTTAAATCCATGTGTGTCGGGAATACAAAGAACATACTAATTAAACGAATCACTTGAATGGAGGAGAATAATATGAAAGTAAATAAAACATTACTTGTTGGTGCAACCGTGACGGCTGGTTCACTTGGATGGTTTCTATCATCGAAGGAAAAACGTAATCAGCTGCACAATGTGAAAGAAGGATTGGTTACGAAGTTTAAAAAGAGAAGGAAAGAAGATCTACCCGTTGAAAAAGGCGGCAACCCGGATCCTTCAAATATTGAAGACAACTCCATGGTAAGTGAAGGAGCCATGACATCCGTTCAATACTATAATGAGCAAAAACAAGATTAAAATAAGCTGAACGCAGGGATTTTATCCTTTTGCGTTCAGCTTTTTTAATTTAATGAAAAGAAATAAACGGTCACAAGTAAAAGGACGATGGTGGCCACTACTGTCATCATTTTGATAAAGACATCAGCAGACACGAATGTTTGTGTATTGATATGTCTTCTCGTTCTGTAATAATTGAGGGTAGAACCAATGATGATGGCAAACCCGATGAAAATCGAAATCACACTTATTCCCACGGCAATCCGGTCTTGAACAGGGTTCCCCTGAAGGGAATTAAAATGTAAACTTGTCGTTAAAAACCCAATTCCTATTATGGCAATGGCTGTACGGATCCAAGCCAGGAACGTCCGTTCATTAGCCAAGTGCTGCTGTATATATTTTGATTCATTTATATCATTCATGTTGTTCACTTCCTCAAATTCTACCATTACAGGCAAACATCCCATTAAGTTGGGATGTTTGCTTTTCACTTATTACGTATAAATCTCATCAGCGCACGGCACATCGATTTGGGCCTGTTTCCATTTCACGTTTTTCATCTTCACCAGGATTGATTTTACCCATATTCGTTTCACGGATTTTCTCATAGCTGTTTGGTTGTGGAGGGAGGTTTTCTGTGACTGTTTTCCTGAATTCCTCTTCATCCTTTATGTTCAAACCGTGATTCTCTTCATATAAGTCTCTCAGACGATGTGAGATTGACCCGTCATCATTCATTTCACCTATCGACATATAGTGAGCTGGCAGGACAATTAAGTCATCATTAAGGTTTTTATATCTAGAATATAATGTTTCCCGCAAGTCCCCTACCCAGTCCTCTGCTTTACCGGCTAAATCAGGTCTCCCTATGGAATCAATAAATAGAATGTCCCCAGTGAGTAAGTAATGGCGATCGACGATAAAAGAGGTACTTCCGATCGTATGTCCTGGCGAGTATACTGCTTCGATCATTGTATCCCCCACCTTGATGCCAGTTTCATCCTTGACTTCTTTATAGGTGTACTGGACTTCTTCGGCATCTTTCGGTGGCAAATAATATGGTGCATCAAATTCGTTACTTAAGGATCGGCCACCGGAAATGTGATCTGCATGGAGATGAGTATCCAGTACTGCTTTTACTGATAGATCGTGGTTTTGAATGAACTTCTTATAAGGATTTATCAGGCGGCTGGGATCAATGAAAGCAACCTCGCCTTTTGATACAATTCCATAAGATAAGCACCCTTTCCCTATCCGTATGAATTGATAAAGGACACCCCCAGACACATCACCGATTTTTACAGGCTCTAGGTATTCGCTCCATGCCTGCATACCGCCTTCAACTGAATAGATATTATTCATTCCTGCACCAGCAAGCATCTCAGCCGTTTTGGTCGAAGAGTTCCCTTTTGCGCAAATGACATAAATGGCTTGATTTTCTGGTAAAATGGATTGAACCGATTCTAGATTATCCTTTAACTCTGAAAAGGGTTTGTTGATGATCGTAACGTTTTTCCCTTCCACTTTCCAATCGTCAAATGCGTCTTTGGGACGAACATCCAGAATGAACATTCTGTCTCCATTCATGATTTTTTGGGTAAGTTCCCCTGCTGTCAAGTTCTTCACTGAAGTTGTCATACCATATCTCCTCCCTTAGATTTATTCTTTTCTCATCGTATTTACATTATCCTAAAATTCCACTTTTAAACCTGTAGGGGTATTCGTTTTCGAGAAAAGCGCAATATAAGGAATCGAGGAATAGTCTTACTCAACTTTACCTTCCCATGCAAGCATGCCGCCTTCCATGTTGGTGACCTCATAGCCATGATAAGCGAGAAACTTCACGGCACGGCTGCTTCTGCCCCCTGATTGACAGACTACGATGTATTCTTTTTTCTTATCCAATTCATTCATACGAAATTCCAACAGTCCTAAAGGAATATTGGTACTCGTAGGGATTTTCCCATTCAGTACTTCAGCCGGCTCACGTACATCGATCATATTAACTTGCTCCCCAGCCGATAATCTCCGCTTTACTTCATTGCTCATAATCGTTTTCATATAAAATTCCTCACTTTCAATAATGGTTTTCATCAAACTAACGGGACCAGGAATTCATTCCACCCTTAACGTTCGTTACAGAGGTGAATCCTTTCTTTTTAAGAAGTTTGCATGCATTTGCACTTCTCATACCACTTTGACAAATGACAATGATTTCTTTGTCTTTGTTTAGAGTATCAGCGGTTTGATGTAAGGATTGTAAAGGCATATTAGTAAATTGTTTAATATGACCGTGATTGTATTCCCCTGGTGAACGTACATCGATGAATTGCCTGTTCTTATCTCCTAAAGTTGTTTTCAATTCACCTGCAGATATTTGCTTGATATTCTTACCTGGTTTCTTGATCAATACATACACATAAATAAGGATAACTAACATGATTAATCCGAAAAATTCCAACATAAGCACCTCATTTTTTGATAAATAAGGACATTGTCCAACTGCTTTCTGATTCTACCATATACCCCTATAGGTATAATGTCAAGGAACATGTCTATTATTATTTACGGTATTAACTTAAAAAAAATAAAAAACCGGCTCAATAAGATGAGTCGGTTTGATCACTTTACCAATAATAATAGTAGCGTTTATGGGGACCTTTAAACGGGGTGTTCACGAGCTGTCCCCCAAGAAACCCCAAGCCCAGTCCAATCAATCCCGCACCGATGGGGTTTATACCATACCCATAACCACCTGCCGGACCATAGGGGACAGGACCTAAGCCCGCCTGTGGGTATCCTGGTGGCGGATAGCCCTGGGGACCGTAAACTTGCGGTGTGGTATAAGGTCCTTGAATATAGGGTGTGTTTTGAGCTCCCACAGGACCATATCCTTGTGCCCCACTAAGATAATCCCCTCCGTTCCCAAGATTAGGGAAAGAGCCTGAGTTAAAAAAGGGCATTAAATTCTTTCTGTATATGGTACTCCTATCATACATGTTCGTCACTCCTCTTTATTAGCCTATTATGAAAAGGAAAAAGGGGAAGGGCAAATGTCCCTGTTTTCGTAAAAGTATAGGACAAAGCGGCATAAGTTCATCCTGTCTGTTTTACATGTTAAAATGATGGAAGATATAAAAATCGAAAAAAACTAAAATCTCACAAATAATTCACTATTTTTATCTATAATAAAATTTGATGCAATTTCTACGTCATAAGGCTGGGTGTGAAGATGATGAAAAAATGGAATGTACTGATCGTTGATGATGAACCGGAAATGAGACAGCTGGTCACATTGTACTTAAACAAGGAGAATTATTTCTGTATAGAAGCCGAAAACGGATTGGCTGCTCTTGATCAATTGAATAAAACACATGTTGATCTGATGATCGTAGATATCATGATGCCATTCATGGATGGTTTCCGACTACTTGAAGAAGTAAGGGAGAAAAGTCAAATCCCCTTCATATTCTTATCTGCCAAGGGGGATGACCTGGACAAGGTAAAGGGGCTTAAACTTGGTAGTGACGATTATATGGTTAAACCCTTCAACGCTGAAGAGCTTGTGGCACGCATTGAAACCATTCTAAGAAGATCTTATGGTGTACAGACACGTTCCATGGTCGAAAGGTTTGGGCCTGTTTCATTTAATTTAGCATCAAGGACCGTGTCCGTCGGTAATCTTACTCCCCGTTTGACTTTAAAGGAATATGAACTTTTCTTATTTCTCGCACGCAATCAAGGACGGGTGTATAAAAGGGATCAACTTCTGGATCAAGTTTGGGGAAGGGACTACGAAGGAAGTGATCGAACGGTTGATACCCATATAAAAACATTACGGCTGAAATTAAAAAATCACGGGCAGTTGATCGAGACGGTATGGGGACTTGGTTATAAATTTGAGGGATCTCTTTGAAAAACATACACCTTACCCTCAATAAAAAAGTCTCTATCCTGTTGTTAAGCAGCTTATTCTTAACGATTGTCTTTTCGTTTCTTTTCATTCACTATCTCTACAAAGACCTCTATATAGGGACCGTGAAGGATTCACTTCTATATCAGGGGCAGAGGACCGCAGCCCACTATCATTATGGGGAGGTAAGCGGGAATATCAAGGACAAGATCCTCTGGTATAACGTCATCTCACCCTATGAAGTATCGGTTGTGGAAAACCTTGATGAATTGGGTAAGAGCTTCCCTTATCTAATTGATCAAAAGCCCCTCATCAATCGCATGGACAAAAAAGAATTGGCGAGTGGCAATCATGTCATGAAAGAAGGATATGTCGACGAGTTCAATCGGAAAGTGATAGGGGCCGTCTTTCCACTTATGAATGAAGACAAGTTAATGGGATATTTGTTCATTTACATCCCTCTTGCTGAAATGACGGAAGTATTCAGCAAAGGCATCCCTATATTAGTATTGGCAGGAGTCATGTTTTATTTCGTGCTATTTTTAGTCATTCAGTCTTCACTTGATTCCTTATTCAAACCTGTCAGGGAAATGCAAAGGTTCTCTAATCAAGTGGCCAACGGAAACTTTACGGAGCGTCTGGAGGTCACCACTAAAGATGAAATGGCTGAATTGGCACTGACCTTCAACAGTATGGTTGACTCTTTACAGCACCAGGAGGATCGTAAGAGGCAATTCCTTTCGAATGTCGCCCATGAGCTAAGGACCCCCCTCACGTACATCGGTGGGTATGCAAAAGCTTTGACCGACCGGGTTCAAACCAACCCGGAGGAAATAGAAAAAAGTCTACACCTGATTCAAAAAGAGTCGGTGCGGATGCAGAAATTAATTACGGAACTTCTTGAATTAAATAAATTGGAAGATGCTGCATTTTCATTGGATATTGAACCGATGGTGCTGTCCCAATTCATTATGGACTCTTTAACACTGATCCGTCCGCAAGCAGGATTGAAGCATATTGATATTAAACATACTTTAAATGAGGAATCTATCATTAACGGAGATCCAAACCGGGTGATGCAGGTATTTTACAATATTTTGGACAATGCCCTGAAATATTCACCGGAAAGAACCTCTATCTCCATCCACTCCTATGAGAAAGATGGTAAGGCGGTTGTGAAGATTAAGGATCATGGGATTGGAATTCCCGGAGACTCACTATCACAAATAGGTGAACGATTCTACAGATCTGATCTGTCGAGGACAAGGAACACAGGAGGATACGGACTTGGTTTATCCATCGCCAAAGAAATCATGCACAAGCATAATGGTTCCTTCTCCATTGAAAGTGAAGAAGGCAAAGGAACGACGGTATATCTAACGTTTCCTTTGCTGGAATTATAAAAGACTGAGTCACCCGACTCAGTCTTTTATCTTGTCATTATCCAAATAAGTTTTTGATTGATTTAAAGAAATTCGCAATTGCTTCTAATAACCCGGTAAAGAAATCTGACACTTTCTGTCCGAAACCTTCATCGTTCACAATATCCTTAATAGTCGTTTGGATATCCTTCGTTAAGTCATCCAGCTGCTGTTGAACATTATCAAAGTTTATATCAAGGGATCTCATCTTTTCAAATAGATCAATCAACAACTGACGATCCTCCGGACTTAGTTCAATGTTCAATGATTGGAGCTTGTCTTCTACGATCTTCTCGACTTCCTCTTTCGTCGCAGGATCTTGTTCAGCAATTTCCTTCTTGATCTCGGTTAGCAGTTTACTGACTTCTTCCTTATCAATTCCTGACTCTTTCGCGAGTTCAGTAGCAACGGATAATTCTTCATTGGCCACTTCCATCCGAACCGTATCAAGCTTCTCTCCACTCACGTCATACGCTTTATAAATACCTACCAAAGCCGAATGACCGCTCACCTTAACCGGGGAGGCAACATCCACTACTGCATTTTCGACTCCCGCTGTTAATAGTGCATTTGAATACATGGAATTCGTAACCTCGGTAATATTCTCCGGTGTCACAATATTAACCTTCAATCCTTCACCCTTTTCCTTACGGGTGATCATGGCAGAAGAGAACATGCGGGCGTTCCTGTTTTCTCCGTCAATATATTTCACTAGATCCTCACCAGTGGCCGTAAACTCCTCCACTTCAGTTCCCTCATCCATACCCAATTGTTTTTGAACCTCTTTTTTTTGCTGGCTGGAGAGTGTTTCTCCATATACAACGATGGGCAGTCCAAATTTTTCATTAATGCTTGCTTTTTCATTATCTGCGGCCGATGCCGGTTGAAGTCCGCTAACCATTAATGAACATAGTAAAATGATTCCAATAAGCTTTTTCATGTGTATTCTCCCTTTTTTTCATGATGAATAAAATCTCAGAACACATCCATTCTTACATTGTACCGGTACTCATGAATATGTTCATCCATCCAGAGTCTTATTTCTATCTATCCATTAGACGAAAGAGACCTTCAGAAAGTTACAAGCCCCATTGATACATTACCACAAAAAAAAGCTTAGCTCCATGTACCACGATTCTTCTTCTGTAAGAAGAGTCACGGTATACAGTGCTAAGCAGCATTCTAAAGGATATCAATCCAGATCTTAATAGCCGTTCCTAAAATCAATAGAGCTAATATCGTTTGTAGAATTTTGGTGTTCATTTTCTTTCCTGCCATCGCTCCGAGTGGAGAGGCAATCAGACTTGCCACTACCATGATCATGGCTGGCAGGTAATCCACTTGCCCGGTGGTGATTTTCCCGACAGTCGACCCGATGGAAGAAATCAATGTAATGGCAAGAGAGGAAGCAATCGTCATTCTCGTCGGTATTTTCAGCACAACAAGCATGATCGGGACTAATAGAAAGGCACCAGCTGCACCAACAATACCTGCACCTACTCCCACGATGAGCGCCAGTATGCCAGCGAGCCATTTATTAAAAGAAACATCTTCCAGCTTCACATCATCTATCCCATTCTTAGGGATGAACATCATGATGGCTGCAATGAGAGCAAGAATACCATACACGATGTTAATTCCCGCTTCACTCATGAATTTTGAGCCATACCCTCCAATGAAACTACCGATTAATATACTTATCCCCATATACGTAATGAGTGATTTATTCAGGTAGCCCCCTTTACGGTATGCCCATACTCCGCCAAGCGTTGCAAAGAACACTTGAACGGCACTGATGCCAGAAACCTCATGGGCGGAAAATGTAGCTACTCCCAATAAAGGTGGAATATATAAGAGCATTGGATATTTAATGATACTTCCTCCGATTCCAACCATTCCTGATATATAAGAACCGACGAAGCCGATTAGAAATATGGTTATAATAAATGCCAAATCCATCGTGAGCCCTCCTCTTCTAGTAAAATGGGAACCGCTCATGCAAGTTCCCATTGAAAATATTTATATATTATCGAACAGCACAGCGATTTGGTCCGATTTCCATCTCACGCTGCTTTTCTTCATCCGGCGTCACTTTTCCCATATTGGTTTCACGTATTAGCTGATAAGCATTCGGTTGTGGAGGCAGATTTTCAGAAACAAGACTTCTGAATTCATCTTCGCTCTCAATGTTCAGTCCATGATTCTTGGCATATAATGTGCCAAGTTTCTCACCTACAGAACCGTCCTCATTTAATTCATCGATAATCATGAAGTGAGCGGGTAAAACAGTCAGATCCATGGAAAGATCTTTGTAGCGTTTGTACAGACTCTTTCTTAAGTCCCCTACCCAATCTTCTGCTTTTCCGGCAAGATCAGGGCGTCCGATACTATCAATAAATAAAATGTCACCTGATAATAGATATTTCTCATCAATCACGAATGATGTAGAACCAATTGTATGCCCTGGTGAGTATAGAGCATTGATATCGAGGGTTGTGCTCCCGATCTGGACTTTATTACCATCTTCCAGTGCCCTATATTCAAATGTAACCTCTTCCGCATCTTTGGATGGTAACCAATACGTTGCTCCGGTTTTTTCTGCAATGGTACGCCCACCAGAGATATGATCAGCATGTAAGTGAGTATCAAAAACATTTGTGACCTTTACATTTTTTGCTTTAGCGAACTCGATGAACACATCGGCCATACGTGTGGCATCCACGATCGCCGCTTCACCATTTGATAGGACCATGTAGGAAAGACAGCCTTTACCCAGACGCACAAATTGATAAAGCTCTCCACCGTTTGATAGGTCCCCTACCTTAACCGGCTCTAAATGTTCACTCCAAGCCTTCATACCGCCCTCCAGATAAGAAACGTCCTTCCCCTCATCTGAAAGCATTTCCGCAACCATGATAGAAGACCCTTCTTTAGCACAGACCACAAGGATATCTTTTTCTTCAGGTAGTTTATCCAAGATTTCTTCCACACCGTCTAAAAGGTCAAAATAAGGAATATTCAAGTAATCAACGTTTTCACCTTCGATTTTCCAATCTTCAAATGCATCCACATTACGGACGTCTAAGATGAATAATTCTTCTTTTTTCATTACTTTTTGTGCTACTTCTTTTGAATTCATTGGTTTTACCGCCATTATTTGACCCTCCTGAAAATGAATTATTTAATATCTGACTCCAAGTCTCCAGACCAATCGCTCATACCTGGTACCACATTGAATACATTCGCAAATCCTTTTTCACCTAATTGTTGAGCTGCCATGTCACTTCTGTTTCCTGTACGGCATACAACATAAACTTCTTTATCCCTATTCAATTCATTCATACGGGTTTCAAGTTCCCCGAGAGGGATCGAAACAGCACCCGGAATATGGTTGAAGGCATATTCCGCTTTTTCTCGGACATCCAGAACGATCACATTTTCATCGCTTAATTTGCCTGCTAATGTGGCGTTGTCGATAACAGCCTCATGTTTACGTTCAACTGTCTCTTCACCGCTTGATTTTCGGAGGAAATGCTTAAGGACGTCCCCTTCTTCGATTGTCCCTAGATAATCATGTCCGGAACTCTTTGCCCATGCTTGAAGATCTGCCTTTGAGCCTTTGTCCGTAGCCTGAATTTCAATCACCTGCCCTGCTTCCAGGTTATTCATCGCTTTTTTTGTTTTTACAATCGGCATCGGACAAGCGAGTCCTTTTGCATCCAATACGAAGTTTGATTCAAGATTATTCATATAGAAACCTCCATTTACCTCATAGGGTATATTTATTTTCAAAAAAATTTAAATGAATAAATTTACGTTTCCATTCTCGGCATTTGCTAAATAAGCAGCTACCCCTGCGTATTCGATTTCTTCCAATAATTCATCTTTGTGTAACCCCAACAGATCCATGGTCATGGTACATGCAACCAATTTAATTTCCTGTTCTCTTGCCATGTCGATCAAATCAGGCAGAGGCATGGCATTATGCTTTTTCATGACACCTTTGATCATTTTTGGACCCATTCCCATAAAGTTCATGTTTGATAACCCCATTTTATCAGCTCCACGAGGCATCATTTTCCCAAACATTTTTTCCATGAACCCTTTTTTAACGGGTACCATTTCTTCTTTTCTTAAAGCATTCAATCCCCAGAACGTATGGAAGATCGTTACTTCATGATCATATGCCGCAGCACCGTTGGCAATGATATAGGCTGCCATCGCTTTATCGTAATCTCCACTAAATAAAATAATATTGGTTGTTTTTCTCTCTGACATTGTGTTCCCTCCTATTTACTACAGGGGGTATATTCCCCCTTAAAAAAATTTAGCCTTTTTTTATCCAAAATGTAAATACATCATTTTCTTCATTCGAATCGAGTAATTCATGTCCTGTAGATTTAGCCCATGCTGTAAGGTCACTTTTTGCACCCTTATCTGTTGTTTGAACCTTCAGGATTTGACCGGATTCAATTTCTTTAATAGCCTTTCGGGTTTTTACGATTGGCATTGGACAAGCAAGTCCCTTTGCATCTAATACTTTATCTGCGTTCATGTGTGTTTCCTCCTCGTATTTTAATACCCATAAGGGTATAATATATAATATAAAAAAAGATGTCAACCTTTTTGTTATCGACTTTTCACTAATAAATTTACCGCTTCTTTCACGAGTGCTTCTGCACTTTCACCGGATTCATGGGAGTCCCTGACACACTCAACGAGATTCATACTAACAATTAAACCTACGGATCGGTCAAGAGCTGTTTTGGCTGCGGAAAGCTGCGTGATGACTTCTTTACAATCTTCCCCTTGCTCCATCATTCTTACAATCCCCCGGAGCTGCCCTTCCACGCGTTTTATTCGATTCTTAATTTGTGCATTGTATTCCATCAAGACACCTCCTGTTGGCTTGTTGATTTCTTGCTACATTCCTTATAATATACCCTACTAGGTATTAAGTCAAGGGGAGAATCGTATTTTTTCAAAATGATCATTATTAGGAGGCAGGGGCATATAAGACTGATTACAATCATTCTGTGCAATCAGTCTTATTTATCTAGTAAGGGAAACTGATTAGATCAGATAAAACGTGGTTTGCCTTTTCGCCATATATTCCAGTCGGTGCTGAATGAATGCAACCGGCTCCTCCAGATAGATGGGGATGATTTGATCCCACTCAGGAATATATTGTTGTATATTGAACTCCAGTGCATAACAGGTATTGGCTGTGAGGGGCAGATCGCCTTTTATGGGAATATCACTTTGTTGATCATATAGGCCGATTAAGGCACCGGCTTCATGACAGTGATACCCTAATGGATGAGAATACAGCATCGCCTCGATTTCTTCCTCTCTTGCCTTTTTCATCGCTCTTTGAAACACTTCATTCCCCGTTCTTCCGACTTTCATTTCCCTGGTTATGATATCCTCGAACCTTAAGGCGGTTTGTAATGCAGATTGAAGTCCTTCAGGAGCTTCTTCCTCACCTGGATGAAGGACATATGCAAGCTGTTGGGTATCCGTTGCAAGGCCCAGATATCGAATACCAAAATCCACATGCACGATATCTCCAAAACGAATAATTTCTCCCTCAATTCGATCCATCACCGAACCCTTTCTTTGCAAATCCACCGTAGGATAAAAGGAGGTATCCATCCCTGCGTCTAACACCCGTTGTCGTATCCATTCAACAACATCTTCGGTAGTGGTGATCCCAGGATGAATTACTCTACGGGATAACGCTTCTTCCGCAATCATCCTCCCAAGCTCGGCTATCGCAGGATATGCCACTAGTTCCTTGGTGGTTCTGATGGATAGCCAATCCACAATGACATGTTGAGCAGACACAAATTTATGTGAGTGCTCGTCTAACAGCATGCTCAACTGCTGATAGCAGGAATGACTCAAACCATCCGCTGCGGCAAATGTCGATGAATAATTCAATGCGATCGTATCAGGATTGCACTTATCCACAAGACGTTTAAGGCATTCCCATTGATCACACTCTTCAGGATTCCATGCTCTTTCATAAAACGGCTCAAAATTCGGATTGGGATGCAAAACCCATTTTTTCAGGTGTTGGCCATCTTCCAAATAAAATACAAGGATGGTCAATCTTCTCGAACCGTCAACTGAGGTCGGGTAAAGACTCTTCAGGACAGGATCTTCATTATATTCCCTCCCTGCCGTGATCCACATGTCTACCTTGTGTTTTTTCATTAAAGCAGGTAACAGGGTATTCAGACGATGAAACAACCAGCGATTTTGGGTTTCTTCCCTCTTTTTTAAGGGGAGAATGGCAGATAGATATTTATTCTCGCTTTCCATGTGAACGACTCCCTTGTTTTATTGATCATTACACTTTCGACAAAATCATCTATTTTCCCTTCCCAACGCAAAAATGACCATTGAAGAACTTCCCCAATGGTCACTCTCACTAATATGTATACCTTCCGAATCAGTAGATTCCCTCTTCTTTGTAAATGGCTTTTTGAAGATGGGATGCAAATCCTTCCAGATGGGAAAGCGTACAGATATCTTCTTCTAACAGAGGGACCTCGTATAGTGATTGGTCTGTGAATCTTTCTTGCATCATACGCAGGTAGACTTTTTCCTGATCTCTTCTTTTCTGCAAGAACTCTCCATCCGCTTGTTTCGGCAGGATTTTATTCACAATCAGCCCACCAATATTAAGTGAGTGGGAGGACATCAATTCAATCGCTTTTTCTGTTTCAAGAATCGGCAGTCTTTCTGGTATAAGAACGAAAATAAAACCTGTCTTTTTCCGGTCAAGCAGAATCCCTCTTACTTTCGAAAACTTTTCCCGGCGTTTTTGGAGGATATCGTAAATGGGGTCCTCAACCGGTTCACCATCATTCAAAAGCTGGGAATAATTTTTATTTGTTTTCTTTCTTCTCTCAAGCATTCCATCCATCCACACTCCCATTAATTCCGGTAGAGATAATAGTCGGATCGTGTGTCCTGTAGGGGCTGTGTCGAAAATGATTTTATCATATTCATTTCCTTCTTCCAGGATGATCGAAACGATCCTATCAAATAAGGCAGCTTCTTCCGCCCCTGGTGCTGAAGCAGCCATATCGATTTGACGGTGGACTTCACTCACCATATTGGACTTTACCATCCCTTTAAGATTCCCTTTCACCCCGTTGATGTATTGACGTGTTTCCGCATCTGGATCAATTTCGATCCCCCATAGATCGTCCGATAACGGAATCGCATACCCATTGATTTCCCTGTGAAATATATCCCCAAGGTTATGAGCGGGATCTGTTGAGACGATCAGCGTTTTCTTCCCCATCTTTGCAAACATGACGGCCAGTGCAGATGCCGATGTCGATTTTCCGACTCCTCCTTTGCCCCCCACAAATAGAATGGATTGATTCAGTAAATCATTCATGAATTCCCTTCCTTTCGTTTTAGCAACATCTGATTCCATCCAGTGGAGAATGTTCCATCCCCATTCTTAAATGCCAATCATGAAATTTTTCGATCATATATGGATAGAGTTCCAGCGTGTAATAAAATACAGGGTTGGGTATCCCAATCATATCCGAATAGAGCAGCAATAAGAATAAATCCTCTTCGTCCCTCAATTCCCTGGCGATTTCCGTTTTGTGAGGAAGACGGATCATATCATCATATAATTTCATTACCTTTTTGAATTTGTCCATGATGGTTGTTTCCAAGTGATCCCTCCTTCCTACTAAAAAGGGGACCCCGATTTGAGTCCCCTTACTTCCATGCTTACACCGAGAACTGAGAAGGATCATCACCTTTTTTAGAAAGGGAAGATGCTGCTGTAATGAGAATCCAAAGGGTAAAGATTAAGATGATGCTTCCAAATATGAATAAAAGCATATTCCCTTCCGATTCCCCGGCTCCTGACCATTCAAAAACAACCTGGTTGATCATTGCCCAAAGCGTCATAAACATGAGAAACAACATCGGGATCAATGTAGCCAGGTAATTTCTCCCCTGTCGCTTGAGCCATATTGTTATCAGAAGTAGACTGATCCCTGCCAGCAGTTGATTCGATGTCCCAAATAAGGGCCAAAGGAGATATCCACCTGATCCGAATCCTTTAGGGCCCTGAGGCAATAATGTCAAAGCCGCACTCGATACCACTGCAATCGTAGTCGCAACGTGTGCGTTAGTTAATGAAAGTACTTTGTACTCCTCTCCCAATTCAGAAATGATATATCGCATCAGACGAACGGATGAATCCAGGGTTGTGGCCGCGAAGCTTACAATGATGACGGAAACGATCGTTGCGGCAATATCCGCCGGAATCCCTACTCCTGTGGCAAGTTGTCCTGCGCCTTGAATGAACACGCCCAATCCCGCTCCACTTGCTGCTGCAAATCCACTGTAGGTAGCTTGGAATTCTTCCACGTTAGGGAAAAATGTAATACAGGCAATGATGGCAATCAGGGCAAGTGCCCCTTCCCCTACCGCTCCTAAATAACCGACGAAGCGGGCATCTGTTTCCTTGTTCAGCTGCTTTGAAGAGGTACCGGATGACACCAGTCCGTGGAAACCTGAAATCGCACCGCATGCAATCGTAATAAATAATAAAGGGAACCATGATACATCTGCAGATCCATTTGTCATCGGTGCAGTGATCTCTGGATTAGTGAACAGTAGCCCGAGATACAGCAATCCGAGACCCGCGATCAGTTGATGTGAATTGATATAATCACGAGGCTGTAATAGTTTCCATACGGGAAGAATGGAAGCTATGTACACGTAAATCATCAGAATAACGATCCACACAAGGAAAGCCATGCTCGTGGAGCTTAAACCAAATAATGAAGTCGCTTCCTGCCCACCGAAATATCGGACCAGATCGATTTGCAGAAAATCTACACGGCTTGCGATGACCGCTGACGCGTACATGACACCAAGTGCCACGATTGACGGTATTAACATGCCCCCATTACGTTTGTAGACGGAATATCCGATCCAGACAGCCAGCGGAATCTGAATAAACACTGATAGAACACTTGCCGGGAACGTGATGAATAAATTCGCAATGACCCAGGCAAAAACCGCATTAACCATTAACACAAGAATTAAAATAATGAATAAAAAAAGTACTTTTGCCCTCTTTCCTATCAACTTATTGGCTAATGAGCCAACGGATTGTCCTTTATTTCGAACCGACAACACCAAAGTCCCGAAATCATGGACTCCTGCAGCAAACACGGTACCGAAAATCACCCATAGAAAAGCAGGAAGCCATCCCCAATACACGGCTATAGCCGGTCCTACGATAGGAGCTGCACCTGCAACTGAAGTGAAATGGTGACCCCAAAGGACAAATTTATTCGTTGGTACGAAGTCGACTCCGTCTTTATACTGGTGAGAAGGTGTCACGTAGTTCGGATCGAGCCTGTACACTCTTTCCGCAATTAGGGTTGAATAATATTTATATCCTACGAGAAACACGATACCCCCTATGACCGCTAACCAAATTCCTCCCATCAAACTCCTCCCTTATCCAATGATTTTTACATACATTAGATTTCTGAATTTTTTGAATGTATGCGCTTACTACATTTTACATTGGGTTTTTATGGATTTCAATAAGAACTTAGTACTCTTTGGTATCACATTCATCACTCCTGTATCCATAGAAACATTCAAAAAAGACCGATTCACTTGGGGAATCGGCCCTTTTCCTTAAATCATCGGACAAGTATGCTGTCCTCATCTGTGGGATCGACCGCTTGGGGTATATCCACCGTTGTCCTTAAAATGGTTTCTTCCGTATCAGTCGTTTTAGGGTGTCTTGCATCTGTAGGGAATTCAAATGGAATCCTTTTTTCCTCCCCAGCCTTAATCGTCCCTATACTGTCCAGTGTGATCGTATTTAAATCCTTCTCATGATAAGAAAAATCACTATCCTGTTTATCTTCTTCATATTTTAGGAGAAGTAATAGTTGAATTTCATTCACCGGCTGATCGGCCATCCCCCCCTTTAAGACGACATCCCCCCTGATGTGGTCGCCAGGTGAAATTTCTGTCGTGTGCACAATGGTATCCACCTTCACATGGCCTATCCCGATACTTGACAAAAACTTATTTAACATTGATCAAAACCCCCTCATCCTGTTTCTACTCCTTGTTATACTAGCAATACCTCCGCCGATTCGTCCACTCTTACATATTCTTCTAATACACTGCAAAGAATATAAGAGAATCTTCAGGAAGGAGGAAATAAAAATGAAAAAAATAGTGGTATCAATTGCAGCTGCCCTCATCATCAGCTTTGGATTCAGTTCCATCGTCTCTGCAGAAGGTCAACCTCAGGGTCAGACACCGGGACAAAAGGTGAATCTGACAGAAGACCAAAAAGCAGAGCTTGGCAAATTGCACGAACAGATGTATTCGACGAAAAAAGAACTTGTGAAGAAATACGTCGAGTACGGTGTCTTTACCAAAGAACAAGGCGACAAAGTGCTGAACATGATGGAAGCTAAGCATCAAAAGCTAAAAGAAAATGGTTATATGATGAGATGGCACCCACATCCCCATCATGGAAAGCAACTTGATCACAAAGAATAAGGGTGGAAATAGGGCAAGTCCTGCCCTATTCCGTTTCCTGAACCACCCACAGGAATCGATTGGCTAAAATTGAGCCTTAAGTATCCGGGAAACTTCCACTATGTCCTCCATAGAGACATCATAATGAGTCGTGAAGCGGACCAGTGTCGGTCCAAAAGTTACGGCCAATATTCCTTTTCTCTCTAAATCTTCTACGAATTGTGATGCTGTCATTCCTGTGCCGGATACATCAGCCACTACAATATTAGTATCCACTTCATTGATGATTTCAATCCCGTTACATGTTCGAAAGGTTTCTTTGAGGATTCTTGCTTTCTCATGATCTTCTGACAAACGTCCTCTCATCTTGTTCAAGGCTACCAATCCTGGAGCCGCAATCACCCCGGCTTGTCTCAGTCCCCCGCCCAAACGTTTTCTCCACTTTCTAGCTTTCTTAATAAAGTTCTTGTCACCTGCAATGATTGAACCTACCGGTGCGCCCAAGCCTTTCGATAAACATATTTGAACGGTATCACAGTGATCCGTAAACTCCTTTACGTCCCTACCACTTGCAGCAACAGCATTAAAGAGCCTGGCTCCATCAACATGCACCGGAATGGAGTGTTTCTTGGCAATGGTATGGATGGCTTGCATGTTTTCCGGTGAAACGATTGCCCCTCCCGCACGGTTATGGCTATTTTCCAGACAAATCAAACCCGTTTCCGGAAAATGCTGATCCTCCGTACGAATTGCAGCTTCTATTTCACCAGGGTCCATTTCTCCATTGGTCCCTTTAATCGTCCGGGTTTGAACGCCTGCGAAAGCCGCAACTGCCCCGGATTCGTAGTAAAAGATATGCGAATCCGTTTCTAATAAAATTTCATTTCCCGGTCTGGTATGGGTCAATACGGCAATTTGGTTCCCCTGGGTCCCGCTTGTGACGAATAATGCTTCCTCTTTCCCAAGAATACTGGCTGCTTCCTTTTCTAGTCTTAGGATAGTAGGGTCTTCACCATACACATCATCCCCCACTTCAGCCTCATAAGCTGCCCTTCTCATTTCCTCCGTTGGTTTTGTTACCGTATCACTTCGTAAGTCAATCACAATGACCATCCTCCTCTATAACTTTCACCAGATTCATTATAACAAAGGATATTTATCGGTGAATCATTATGACTTAAAACCATTCAAGTAACCAAAATACCTCCTTTATACCCATTAAAAAATATAATTATAGGAATATTCTAAATTATTAAGCTTCGTTTATGTTATTATGTTAAATATTCTGTTCCATAGGTTGGAATTTTATATCCTAAAAGGAGAAGAATCATATGAAGATTGGTTCTAAGATTCGTTTCCACAGACTTAAACAAAAGCTAACACAACAAAATTTATCTAAAGGCATCATTTCAATCTCTTACCTTTCAAAACTGGAAAATAACCAAGTGACACCTTCAGATGAAATCGTACATTTGCTATGCGAGCGACTGGGTTTAAATAATCAAGTCGACCGCCCTAACCATTTGAATGAACTTCTCGAAAAGTGGAATCATGCATTACTTTGGAATAAGGAGGATGAAGCACGATCCATTCACGAGGTCATCCAAAGGGATCTCGATCAAACCGATGATCTAACCACCCATTTCTTTTATAAAATTCTCTGCTTCCGGGTTCAATTAATAAGGGGAAATCTAACGGAAGCTTTCAGTCATTTGGGAGATATTCAGTCGAATTATAAGGAACTTTCCGACAAGCATAAATTTTACTTTCATAAATATAAAGGAAATTATTATTATCTAATGAAGGAATACGAAAAAGCCAAAGGTGAATTAAAAGAAGCCGAAACTTACTTTGTGCTTGGAAATGTTGTAAATGAAGAAGAAAGGGCAGATTTATTTTATCTATTCAGTTTAGTCCTGACACGTTTACACATGTATCGTTTAGCCATTTACTACGGGGAAAAAGCCCTCTCCATTTTTCAGGGGGTTTATTACCAGAAAAGGTGCGCAGAGGTCCATTTATTGTTGGGAATCTGCTATCGGAGAATCCGGAATGATGAGGACGCCTTAAAACATTATGACTGGGCTAACTTCATTTCTCAGACCATTCAGTATACATCTTTACAGTCCAAGATCGAGCAAAATTTCGGATACCTTAAATCTTTTATGAATGAAAGCGATGAAGCCATCCAGCATTTTGTGAGAAGCATTGAATTAAAGGATTCGGACGACGAAGGAAAACTCTATTCGATTCTTTCCCTTGTCAAAGAGCATTATAAACTGAATCAACATTCAAAAGTCCAATTCTGGTTACCAAAAGGATTGGAGCTTTGTTCAAAAGAAAGATATCCCGATAAATTCTATCAATTATCTTATTATCAATTTGCACTGAATGAATTTCCTAGTGGATTTGAGAATTTCATGAAGGAGTATGCATTGGCTTACTTTAAGAAAAACGGCTCTCTTCTATTATATGCTGAGTATTCTAAATTCCTTGGCCAATATTATCAAAGAATTAGAAAATACAAACTTGCTGCATTCCACCTAAATGAAGCCAATAACATTTATGAAGAAATGCTGCCATTATAAGGAGGTGGTTAAAAAATGAAAAAGCTGAGAAAGATATTGATCATCACCAGCCTCACAGCCATGGCCCTTTCCGGCGTGATCGTCATCAACTCAAACGAAGAAGAATTCCCGCCGTTCTCAACTAAACTATAAACATTTTCAGGACTGGCCCAGTTATGGACCAGTCCTTTTTATATTAAAACATGAACTTAATCAATGAAATTTTCTGAAAAAAGAGATATAGTTATGATTGAATACATATATAAGGGGGATTCACAAATGAATCAAGCATTTGAGAGAAACTTAGGAAGATATGCAGATCTGATCGTAGAAGTCGGATTGAATCTGCAAAAGGGACAGGAACTGATGATATCAGCGCCTATTACAGCATATGAATTTGTTCGTCTGATTACAGAGAAAGCATACGATGCAGGAGCACTGAATGTGTTAACGGATTTCTATGATGATGAACTGAAAAAGATCCGCCTGGAGAAATCTGCCGAAGAAGGATTGAAAGCGTTCCCTGAATGGAAAGCAAAGGGATACATTGAGATGGCAGAGAACAATGTTGCACTGTTGAACTTAGCTGCCCCGAATCCTTCTCTTTTAAGGGACTCAGACCCTACGCGTGTCGCTATGTTGAACAAAACCTCTGCAGAAGCAATGAAAGACTTTTCAGCTTATATCGGAGGCGGAAAGATCAGCTGGTTGATCGCTGCTATACCAACAGTGGAATGGGCTCGAACCGTTTTTCCCGATCTTTCGCAAGAAGACGCTTTCACCAAACTGTGGGAGAACATCTTTTATACAACCAGAACGGATCAGGAAAATACCGTTGAGTTATGGGAAGCGCATATCGATAACCTTAACAAGAACGCCCACCGTTTAAACGAAGGAAAGTACAAAAAGCTTCATTATAAAGGACCGGGAACAGATTTGACCATCGAATTCCACCCTAAAACAAAATGGATCAGTGCCCAATTCACCAATGATAAAGGCATTCCTTTCGTCCCGAACCTCCCGACGGAAGAAGTGTTTTCGATTCCCGATAAATTTGGGGTGAACGGTGTTGTATCCAGTACAAAGCCACTTAATTATAGCGGCACCCTCATCAAGAATTTCTCGTTGACCTTCAAGGAAGGGAAAGTCATTGATTACACGGCTGAAGAAGGCTATGAAACGTTGAAGAACTTACTCGAAACGGATGAAGGTGCATCATATTTGGGTGAGGTGGCATTGGTACCGCACGATTCCCCAATTTCCAATACAAATATCGTTTTCAACAACACCCTTTTTGATGAAAATGCTTCTTGTCATATTGCATTGGGCAGGGCTCTGTCTGTATGTGTTGAGGATGGTAAGACGATGACGCCTGAACAGTTACAGGAAATTGGCTTTAACGAAAGCATGATTCACGTGGACTTCATGATCGGCTCATCACAATTGGATATTGACGGTGAAAAGGCGGATGGTACGATTGAGCCGATTTTTAAAGCTGGCGATTGGGTTTAATTTTTAATTTTAATGGCAGAATAACGTTGGAGGCTTAAATATTCATTTAAGCCTTTTTCTTATGGACCTTGCTTTTACTGACTAGATGAAATAAAGAAATAGATACACAGTACCAAATAAGGTAAAAATTACATATAATATGACAAATAAATTTCTTTTTTAACATATTCAATACTTCACGAATACCTTACAATAGAAGTATACCTTTTTAAAGGAGCGATTTTCTTGTCAGTAAAGTCAAAACAATCATTTCTTTGGAGCGGGCTCTTCATCATTGCCTTCTTCACTTTATATACTATTTTTCGCACGACGAACGTTCAGTCCAGTGAAAAACCTTTAACAGCCGAGGAGAAATATCCCACAGTCTTCGTGCACGGGTATAAAGGTACATATAATTCCTTCAGGACCATGTTGGACCGTTTTGAGAACCGGCATGGGTGGGGTCAAAAAACGCTTGAAATTTCCGTATCAGATTCCGGCAGCATAAGATACAAAGGGGCTCTCCCTAAAAACCCGAGTTCTCCCCCACTTGTTCAAGTCATTTTTGAAGACAATCGTGCTTCCTTGGATAAACAGGCGATTTGGCTTGAAAATGCCATGAAGCTGCTGCATCACCAATTCAATGTTTCCACTGTCAATATTGTCGCCCACTCTATGGGTGGCCTTGCCTCAACCCAATATTTAGAAAATACCAGTAATGAATCGTTTGTTCCAAAAACCCATAAATTCATTACGATTGCCACTCCTTTTCAGGGAGTCACGAAAGAGTCTTATGGTCAAATCAATACGGGTGCAGCTGTGATTGATTTAAAGCCTGGATCCCAAGCATTGAAGAAAATGCATCTCAATCGTCATTTGATTTCTTCTGAAATACAAGTGCTATCCATCGCTGGTTCAGGTGATGACGTGGTAAATGTACAGAGTGCACTGGCGAGTCGATCATTTTTCGAGAAAAATCCTTTCCAGTCCAAAATAGTGTATGATCCAACGATTTCTCATAGCGGATTACATGAAACGATGAAAGTGGACCGTCTTGTAGGAGATTATCTATGGAGTAAATAATCTTGAAACCTTTCCCCTCTTCGGACCTGAGGGGATTTTTTATGCAGTTGCGTAAACGCCCGTAACGTTCTATACTACACAAGACTAAACCAATAGGTTAGGATGAGTGGAATGACAAAAGAAAAAATCGTAAAAGCTAGCCCCAAATACATACAACCATTTCTAAAAGGGTTTCCTCTTTTAAATAAAGAAAATGTCACTACTTCGATTGAAGATTTACAGGACGGTGACATCCTCAAACTGGTAGATACCCATGATCGCTTTATTGCAAAAGGGTACTACGGAATCCAGAATAAAGGAATCGGCTGGCTTCTGAGCTGGAAAGAACATGAAGATATAAACAAGGAGTTCATTTATAAAAAGATCCAGGCTGCCATTAATCAACGCCTACACTTCTACTATAGTGAAGATACAACGGCATTCAGGGTGTTTAATGGAGAAGGCGACGGTTTCGGGGGTATAACCATTGATTACTTTGATGGATATTATCTCATTCAGTGGTATTCAAAGGGCGCGTATTCTTTCCATGAAGAAGTGATGGAATCGATACGGGAATTAACCGAATATAAAGGTATTTACCAGAAGAAAAGGTTCGCACAGGAAGGGAAATACGTTGAAGAAGACGATTTTGTCGAAGGTACACGCCCTTCCTTCCCTCTCCTCGTGAAAGAAAACGGCGTACAATTTGCCATCTATTTAAATGATGGAGCGATGGTGGGGGTATTTCTCGATCAACGCGAAGTGAGGAAAAGGATTCGTGACGCATACTCAGAAGGCAAGAGGGTATTGAATACATTCTCTTATACCGGTGCATTCTCTGTATATGCTGCTCTCGGCGGTGCCTCTCACACCACCAGTGTGGACCTTGCGAATCGCAGTTTAAGCAAAACGATTGAACAATTCAGCATAAACGGAATCGATTATGAGGCTCAAGACATCATTGTGGAAGATGTGTTCAAGTACTTCAAATATGCTGTTAAAAAACAGCTTTCATTCGATGTGGTGATATTAGATCCACCAAGCTTTGCCCGCTCCAAAAAACACACATTCAGCGCTGCGAAAGATTATAAGGATTTGTTGAAAGAAGCGATTGCCATCACTGAAAAGAACGGGACCATCGTGGCTTCCACAAACTGCAGCACCTTCAATATGAAAAAATTCAAAGGGTTTATTGATACAGCATTCAAGGAAACCAATGGGAAATATAACATACTCGAAGAATACACTCTTCCTGAAGATTTTAAAACCCTCAGTCAATACAAGCAGAGCGACTACTTAAAAGTCGTTTTTATCCGCAAACTATAAAGGAAAGGGACGGACTTTCTAAAGGTCCGTCCCTATCGATTAAGAATAAATGACAGAATACTCTGTCATTATTTCCTCGGAAACCGCAAGAAGCGACATATACACGGTGTTTCTTGATGAAACTTATCGAATAAGGAGGATTTATGATGAATAAAGCTGTTTTTCTTGACCGTGATGGAGTAATCAACGAGGTGAAAACCAATAGAGTCCGCTTTGTGAACCGGCCGGATCAATTTTATTTCCTGGAAGGAGTCCCCGAAGCCATAAAGGCTTTATCCCAATCCGGATTCCTTCTTTTTGTCGTTACAAATCAAGGTGGCGTTGGATTAGGCTATCTTTCCCATGAAGAGCTGGACTCCATCCATGATTATATGGTAAATGAAATCAAACAAGCAGGCGGTTTCATTCAGGAAGTTTCCTGCTGCACTCACAAGCCCCATGCGGGTTGTTCATGCAGAAAGCCCGAACCCGGGATGCTTCTTGAACTGGCAGAAAAATACGGCATTGATCTTGCTGGATCCTTCATGATCGGGGATCGTGATGTAGACATAGAAGCAGGCAACAAAGCTGGATGCACCACGATTTTACTAAATGGCATCTCTCCTCCAACCTATAACGCTGATTACATATTTCCTGATTTATTGAGCGCTTCTACATTCATCCTCAACATGAAGGAATCTTAATGATCGTTCAATTATCATCTATTCGAGCATTTAGTTATTGCACCTGATGACTCCACCTATTAAACTGAATAAGTGATTCTTTTTTATTGTAATAAGTAATGTAAATATCAATAAATCAGGATGTAAGAGTTTCAATTTAGGAGTGTGATGAGATGGAACTGCTCGGTAAAGGGATCACCCGTTGGTATAAATGGATCATTGTACTCTGGGTGATGATCGCGGGGATATTCGCTTATTTTGCAACAGACTTACCCACCATATTAGGCGGGGATGGTTTTAGGACTGACGGACAGTTTGAAAAAGTGAACGACGAATTGACCGATTCGTTTGATTTTCCCGAATCATCCATTTTGCTACTTATGGAAAAGCAGGATTCCCAATCTGCAGAAGGGTTTCAGGCATCCATTAATAAAACGATTGAGAGCATAGAAGACTTGGGTGTCACCTCTTATATACAGTCACCATTACAAGATGAAAAATTAGTGAAAGACGACGTGGCTTACGCCGTTTTATCCTTCGATGAGTCTGATATCACTAACGAAACAAATAAAATCAAAGCACTAGTAAAAGAAAACCCAGGCCAGTCATTGACCGGGGCATCCATTATTAGTTCAGATATTAATAAGGCCAGTCAAGATGATCTGAAACGGGCCGAATTGATAGGATTACCATTCGCTCTCCTTGTCCTGTTATTTGCATTCGGCTCGGTTGTTGCTTCCCTTGTACCCATCATCATTGGAGTGGTGACGGTCGTTACGGCATTCGGGGTTCTCACTCTAATTGGCGGCAGCATGGAATTATCCGTTTTCCTGCTGAATGTAGTCCCAATGATTGGTCTTGCCCTGAGCATTGACTTCTCACTACTGTTTATTAACCGCTATCGTGAAGAACTGGCCACGAGGTCAATACCGGAAGCGATCCATACCACTATTCAAACGGCAGGAAAATCAATCATTTTCTCTGCATTATGTGTATTCATCGGTCTGGGAGCCATGCTCCTCATTGAAATCGATATATTCCAGACGATCGCCATCGGAGGCATGGTAGTCGTCATGCTTGCAGTGGTTTCTGCATTATCACTCCTCCCTTCCGTTCTTCTGCTCCTCGGAAAGTCCATAAATAAATGGATGCTGATCAAACAGAAGAAAAATGCCCACGGGAAATGGAGGGTATTTGCCGGGTTTGTTATGAAAAGACCTGTGATTCTAGCCCTGCTCGCCCTGTTTGTCTTAGTGATCGGCATTTTGCCTGTCCGCTCTATGAATCTTGCCATTCCAGATACGGAGGCATTACCTGCAACATTTGAATCCCGTCAGGCGATGGATACCATTCAGGAGGAGTTTAAGACAGATGAAAGCAGTACGGTTTATGTGATTGCCAAACGTGAGAATGGCTGGACCACTAAAGATGGATTGGAAGATTTGAATGAACTCCTTTCTGAATTCAATCAGGAATCAGCTGTGACTTCAGTGGACTCTATCTTCAAAGCCACCAATATCGACTCTCCTGAAAAATTATTCGGGGCCATTCAGCAGCCGGAATCCAAGGAGAAGATTGATCCTGCACTGAATCGATTTATCCATGGAGACAAAGCACTGATTCCAGTTCACTTGTCATTGGATTCATCATCATCCGCTGCAAAGGAACTGGTGAACGAATGGAGTCACAAAGAATGGTCATACCCCCTCCAGTTTGGAGGACAGGTGAAATTCAATCAGGAAATTTTTGATGAAATCTATCAAAAGGTAGGGTTATGCCTTTTCATCATTTTAGGTTCTACCTACCTGATTCTGATGATCGCATTCCGCTCCATCATCATTCCATTGAAGGCGATTTTAATGAATATCATCAGTCTTACATCGACATTCGGAATCTTAGTATGGATTTTCCAGGGAGGACACTTTGGAATCCCTGAATCGGATATTGCCCTTGTGCTTCCGGTCCTTGTATTCAGCCTTGTTTTCGGCCTTAGCATGGATTATGAGGTATTCCTCATTTCCAGGATCCATGAAATTTATCAAGAAACCGGTGACAACACACGTTCTACCATTGAAGGACTTACTTCAACGAGTAAAATCATCACCTCGGCCGCTCTTATCATGATTGTCATAACGGGGGCTTTCGCTTTTACAGGTGTGATGCCCGTCAAACAGATCGGGGTTGGGATTTCTATCGCCATCTTCATTGATGCAACCATCGTCAGAATGATCCTGGTCCCTTCGTTAATGAAGCTCCTTGGAGACTGGAACTGGTGGATGCCTTTCATGAAGAAGGAAAAACAGGTAGTTAAAGCTCATAGAGCCTCTTAACCTGGGATTTTTGAAATTATCCTGCTGCTAGAGAACCAAATCGAATGTTAAACAAGACACCCTGCTATCGGGGTGTCTTTTTATGAATGCCGGTCTGTTTTATCGTTTTCAAATTGGGGGATTCTATGGTAAAGTACTATGGAATCAGCACGAACGGGAGGTATTTGATGAACCACCAGGAATTACTACAAATTATTCGGGATCATTATCCATTTGATGTCCTATCAGCGGAACAGCTGGATTATATTATTTCCGGTTCTACATACACAACTTTCAAGAAAGGGGAATTTCTCTTTCATGAAGATGAAACGGTGGAAGAACTGGATATTTACTTCCTTGTCTCCGGACTTGCCAAAAATGTCCTCCATCGTTCCAGTGGAAAGCAATATTCACTTCGCTTCTATTATCCGGGTGACTTGATTGGCATCATGATCATGCTTACGAGCGGACAAATGACTTTTTCAGTCCAGGCAATAGAAGATTGTACGGTTTTCCGGATTCAGAAAGACCGGATTTTAGAGATCATGACCAAAAACAATGATTTTTCAAAAATCATATTTGAAAGCATCGGCAATCGGATGAAAACCCTCTACGATGAAATAAAGGTAAAGTCAGCCACTGAAACCGATGATGAAAACATCAATCTATTCCGCACAAAAGTCCATACTCTCATGGACAGCCCTACTTTCATCGATGGAAATGCTACCATCATTGACGCAGCAACAAAGATGAAAGAACAGGACACGTATGGGTTAGTCGTGGTGGATCAGAATAAAAAAATGCTTGGCATCCTTACGCAGCGGGAAATCCTGTCTTATCTAACCAATCCATGTAACTCTGAAAAGGTGAAAGACTGGATGAAGGAAAAGCCTTTCTGGATCAGGGATGAGTCCTTCGCCTATGAGGCCCTCTCCTACTTTAAACATGAAGAAGTGGATTTCGTCCCCATCATTCGCAATGATGTCGTGGTTGGAATTCTAACCAGTACATCATTTCTCAATATACAGGATTCGAATTACCTGGACCTTTCTTATAAAATTCAAAAGGCTGTGACGAATGAAGAACTGGTCGAACTTGCCACGGTGAAGAGCGAGACGTTCCAACAGTTCATTCAAGACCTTCTTGCACAAGACAGCTTTGGATTCGATATATGTGAAGTGATATCAAACTACAATGATCGACTTCACCGGAAAATCATTCAATTGAGCGAAAAAGAAATGAGGCAGGAAGGGTTCGGTTCCGCCCCGATCAATTATTGTTTCATTGTCATGGGCAGTCAGGGACGCAGTGAGCAGGGATTCCATACAGACCAGGATAATGGGATCATCCTTGATGATTATAATCACTTATCCGACCTGAAAAAAGTCGATCTCTATTTTCAGGCCTTCACCGAAAAGCTGAATTTAAAGCTTGCTGCATGTGGTTTTCCTGAATGTACAGGTGGGATCATGGCGAAGGAACAAAAATGGAAGAGATCTTATACGGACTGGAAAAAGGCGATTGATGAGTGGCTCAACGAAATGGATGCACAGGAAATCCAGAACATCACGATGTTTTATGACTTCCGTCCAATTTACGGAGACTATTCCATCGCAGAAGAGATCCGGAATTACCTGACTGAAAAATCGAAACGATCCCTGAACATGCAGCAGCTTTTACGAAAAGATGCCCTTCGTTTCAAGCTCCCCGTGGGTCCACTGGGCCGGGTAAACCTGAAGCCGAAAAATCATCTATTCAATATCAAAAAGTCAGGGCTATTACAAATCGTCAATATGATCCGGATTCATTCGGTAAAGTATGGGATAAAAGAAGTGAACACAATCAAAAGGGTACAGGCATTGAAAAAATTACAAGCCTTTCACCCCAGGGATGCAGAAAACGTAAAAACGGCCATGCATATCCTCCTTTCCTTGAGGACGCAACAGAATCTGCGTGAACTTAGTGAGGGAAAGCCATTAAGTAATGACATCGATGTTCGCACTCTTTCGAAAGAGGATCGCCAAAAATTAAAAGAATCCATCCAGATTGCCAACCGACTGCAGCAAGTGATGGAAATCAGTTTCAATAGGAACCGGGTGGTTTAATGGATAATATAGGTATTAACGTAGGCTACCGGATACTAAAGTATTATTTATGGCAGCAATTCATCTTCCGCCATCAAGTCAAGCGGGAAAAAGAAAAGCTTTCCTACCATAAACTTTCCCGCGGCCTTAAACAATTTGAAGAAGAGAAACCGACTCTTCAAAAGAAACACCTCTTCCATTGCACCTTTACGATTTTCGACCTTGAGACCACTGGTTTTTTCCCTGAAGTTGGAGATGAAATCATATCGATAGGAGCTGTAAAGCTGAAAGAAGGAAAAGTTCAAAGGGACGAGACATTTTATCAGGTGATCGACCCCCTTCAAACGGTGTCCAGGGAAACGAAGAGATTTACGGGCCTGAGACGCAAAGACTTCTTAAATGGTGTGACACTGCCCATAGGGTTGGAACATTTTTTGGAATTCAGTAAAGGGACGATCCTGGTGGCCCACCCCGCAAGCTTCGACATTAATTTTCTTCAAAAAAGGATAAATAAGTGGGAGCTGCCTTCTTTCGATCCAGAATTTGTCGACTCCTTTTCACTTGCCAATAGCCTACTTGGCAGGGATGACTGCTATTTGGATGTTCTTATAAAGAAATTCGGTATTCAAGACCGTACCCGCCACCATGCTTTAAATGATGCGATCATGACGGCCGAGATTTTCGAACAACTTTTGAAACTATGTTATCAACAAGAAGTTCATACGATCCGTGGATTACATGAATTCCTGCTTCGGGAATCGGGCTGACATTCGATGGAATAAAAAAAACGCATGAGGAAGAGAACTCATGCGTTTTTACATTTTATCGAATTTGTCCAGTACCATGCATCATGTACTTCACTGTTGTTAACGCCGGTAGACCCATCGGACCTCTAGCATGAAGCTTCTGGGTTGAAATGCCAATTTCCGCACCGAATCCTAATGCTCCTCCATCTGTGAAGCGTGTGGATGCATTATGGTATAAAGCAGCAGCATCAACCAGCATCATGAATTTTTTCGCCGTTTCATTGTTTTCAGTCACAATCGCTTCTGAATGTTTGGTGCCGTATTGTTCAATATGATCCACGGCTTCGTCAAGTGAAGACACAACTTTAACGGCAATATCAAGACTTAAATATTCGTTTGCCCAATCTTGTTCACCTGCAAGTTTTGCATCTTTGATCACTTCAACCACTTTTTCGTCACCGTGAATGGAAACATGATGATCTTTCAGTTTTTTAACAAAGGCCTCTTTATGGTCATCAAACCATTTCTCATGAAGGATGACGGTTTCAGCCGCATTACAAACCGCCGGCCTATCCGTTTTGGCATTGATGATGATGTTCAATGCTTTTTCCAGTTCAGCTTCCTTATCAATATAAATATGACAGTTCCCTACACCTGTCTCTAGGACAGGGACCGTTGCGTTATTGACGACGGCGTTGATCAATGCGCCACCACCACGGGGAATCAGCACATCAATATGTTCTTTCATTGTAAACAATTCACTTGTTGCCTCACGATCTGTTGTGTTGATGAATTGTACGGCATCTTTTGGAATATCAGTTTGTTCCAATGCCTCATGCATAACGTCCACAATGGCTTTATTCGACGTGATGGCATTCGATCCACCTTTCAGGATGATGGCATTACCTGATTTTAATGCAAGACCTGTAGCATCCACCGTCACGTTTGGGCGGGCCTCATAAATCATTCCGATGACACCGAGTGGAACGGTCACTTTTTGAACTTGCAGCTGATTTTCCAGGGTCCAATCGGAAACCACTTTACCAGTCGGATCTTCCAGGTCAGCCACTTGGCGAAGACCGTTTGCAAAGTCTTCAACCCGTTCTTTAGAGAGAGATAAGCGATCCATAAAGGCCGCTTCAAATCCTTTTTCCCTGCCTCTTTCAAGGTCTTTTTCGTTCTGTTTTAGAATAGACCCGTAGTGTGCTTCCAGATGGTCGGCAAGAATATGAAGGGCTTTATTTTTTTGTTCCGTTGTCAGCATACTTAGCGTTTTAGAAGCTTTTTTAGCCAATATCGCCTGTTTTTTTACATCGGTTTTTTCTACAGTTAAAGTCATCAAATACCTCCTGATTATTTTGAAAGCTATATACTTAAATCAATCAATTACAGAATCATTTTCAACTAAACACCTACTGGAATGGGAACTTCTACATGGCATACGAGCTGATCAATTTCTACTGCGATTTCATCTGCTTTTATATCTGTAGGGTTCTTCAATTGCCCAGAACGATAATTGACCATTCCAAGCCCGATTTCATCGTTGCGGTTATCCAGGATACGTACGACTGCACCTTTATCAAAACGGCCTTTTACAGTATAAATGTCATCGATGGTCAAACTTTCTTTCCGCTCTAAGATGCGGTCTTTCGCATCTGCATCGATGGTGATTTCACCTTCAGGACCCGAGTTGAACGCAATCCATTGCTTTTTGGAATCAAGATTGACCGAATCTTCCGTCGATTCGAAATAGGTTCCTTTAGCCGTATGCTGAACAGCATCATAAATGATATTAGTGTGTCCGGATTTACCAAGGAACGCGGGGATGCCTGATGCCATTGTAATCTTGAATGCATCGATCTTTGATCTCATACCGCCAGTACCGACTGAGCTTCCCGGCTCTCCCGCCATGTCTTCAATATCTTCCGTGATTTCAGTCACACTCTCCAGCAGTTCAGCATCTGGATTTTTGCGGGGATCTGAATCATATAGCCCATCAATATCTGATAGAATGATGAGTTGATCAGCATCCACGAGTGCTGCGACTTTAGCGGATAGTGTGTCATTATCTCCAAATTTCAAACGGTCAATCGTTACGGTATCATTTTCATTCACAATAGGAATAATCCCTCTTTCGAGCAGGACATTAATCGTATTTCTGGCATTGTTATATCGATCTTCATCAGAAAAATCACTACGAGTGATCAGAATTTGAGAAGCCACATATCCATTTGAAATTAACAGATCAGAATACGCTTCAATTAACAGCCCTTGACCAATAGCTGCGGCGGCCTGCTTCTCGGGCAGCGAACTTGGGCGTGTCAAGCAACCCAATTTACGATAACCTGCAGCGACAGCTCCTGAGGAAACAAGCAAGACTTCATGACCGTCATCCTTTAAGCGGACAACCTCATCCACAAGTCGTTCAAGCTTCCTGCGGCTCATTTCTCCATGTAAGCTTGTCAATGAACTACTTCCAATCTTAATCACGATACGTTTCTTATCTTGGGACATTCAATCACTCCTAGTAATGAGGTCCGTCCCTTGCCCCTCTTTCTATATGCAGGGACGGACCTGTATTTCATGTATGGTTGGTAAATAATATATATGAGGTGTGAGATATTAATTGGGTTATTAGCTTGTGACTAATTCTTTGGCCTGTAAGGATGAGCTGATTTCTTTCGAACGCTTTTCTGCTCCCTTAACAGCTTCTGAGATGGCTTTACCTCCACCGAACTGAGCTAATGCATCAAGTCCTGCAGCCGTAGTACCGTTTGGGGATGTTACATTTTCTCTTAGTTGAGTTGGTGATTCTTCTCGCTCCAGCATCATTTTGGCTGCTCCGAAAATCGTTTGAGCTCCTATTTTACGAGCCAATTTCGGGTCTAATCCTGCTTCAGCACCCGTCTTTTCGATATGTTCCATTAAATAGTAGAAGTAAGCTGGACCGCTTCCGGCAATTCCGGTGAAAATGTCCATCTGGCTTTCTTCGATGACGAATACTTCTCCGATGCTTGATAATAACTCTTCTGCATTCTCCATATCTTCTCTTGAAGTGAACCTTCCGGCACTGATAGCCGTTGCAGATTCCTTCAGCATACTTGACGTATTTGGCATGACACGGATGACAGGCTGACCTGCAGGTAACTGTTCTTCCATATGAGAAGTCGTAATCCCTGCCAGCACAGACATGATCACCGTATCGTTCCTGACCAGGTGATTGATGGAATCTAATGCCTTATCAATATCCTTTGGCTTCATGGCAAGAATGAGGATATCTATTTCATCAAAGGGCAGATCGTCTTTGGTTATTGCTGTAATATCATATTTAGCCTTCATTTCTTGAAGTCTTCCGTAATTGCTTCGATTGGAAACAATGATTTGCTCAGCTGGAATCTTTCCACTCTGCACTGTTCCTGAAATCATTGCTTCAGCCATATTACCTGCACCCAGAAATGCTATCGTTTTATTATTTAACAATCATATCCACTCCCGTACCTTATTTTATAGTAAATTCTTTTAAAACATTTTTTTCGTTTTCAATCGAACATTTAATGTAATAATTAAGAAAAAACAGTTAAGATTATAGTTGTTTCATGTCGCCAAAAACCTTGATTGGCGTGTGTTTTGTTCACAACGTTTATAATCGTAACATGCTGATGAATGATATCAAGGGCATTAAAGGAAGTAGTAAGGAATTAGCCGAAATAGCTAGTGGAAGCGTTATCATTACCATTTATGTTATTCAGATTCCTTCTGAAGGCTCTAGATTGGCTGAGAGAGCGTATTATCAGAATTTATACGTATAGGGTATGATTGGAAACAGATCGATTCTTGGCCCTGACCCCTGTCAGCGCAGTTCCAGAGCCTCTTCCATCAAGTCCATACTGAAAGAAAAAAATCCCGTTAAGCTTTTAAAGGCTTAACGGGATTTTTAGATTTATTCGTTTGCAGTGTCGTCTGAACTTTTTCCATTCAGAAAGTCTTTTAAAGCTTGGATATTTTCTTCGAAGTCAATTTCGAGAACGGATCCCACTCCGCTGTAGCTTGCATTCGTATAAGAACCTTCTACTGGCAAGGTCAGCTTGTCCATGTCACTACTGTTGCTAAGCAGGATATCTTTCGCGATTGAGATTTGATCCAGCTTGCTCATATTCGTCTGAATATATGGCTGAATGGATCCTGCCATTTTCGGAAGCTTTGTTACGCCTCCGATGGATAAGGCTTCATCTTTAAGGGCCGCAATCACTTTTTGCTGTCTTTCAACCCTTCCGAAGTCACCATTTTCATCATGGCGGAATCTGGCATAGCCGAGTAATTCCTTTCCGTTCAGGTTTTGGACTCCCGGTTCGAGGGAAACGCCGATGTTTTCTGACATGGCTTTTTCAACATCCATTTCAATTCCATTTGGTGCAAGGATGTCGACTGACTGTTCAAAACCTTTAAAATCAACAATCATATAGTACTGAATATCCAAATCAAAGTTTTGCTTAATCGTCTTACGAAGCAATTCAGGTCCGCCTAAATAAAATGCGGTATTCAGTTTATAATTTTGATAACCCGGGATTTCTGCATAAATATCTCTCATGAATGAAACGAGCTTGGTTTCATTTGTTTTCGGATCGATTTGTGCGAGCATCATGGTGTCTGTCCTTGATTTCTCCTCGCCCCTGCTATCGACTCCCAATAACAAAATGTTAACCTTCCCGTCTTCATCTTTCACACCGTTGAATTTATAGTCTTGCATCTGGTCTTCACCAGCCATCTTATAACCACTGTAAAATTGAAAAGCAGCGTAACCGATCAAACTGAAAATAAGGATTAATAATACCAAAATCACTTTTCTTCCACGTTTTTTCCTTTTGGTCTTTCGATCTAGTCGTGACTCCATTTCTTCACCTACTTTTATGACATTCATGATGAACCGATGATAATATGAAATAGTACTCTATACAATTGAAATTGACAATCACAGAATACTGGATAAACTAACACTTTTCTCCATACCGGTCCACCCCGAGAATATAGTTTACCATAAATATCATTAAAAGTATTTAATTGTTCTATCCAATAAAATTCAAAAAGAGTTCACACGTTCTAAATCCGCCTCAAATTTCAAGAAGTTAAAACAGTATTCGAACTACTTTTCCATCTTTTTCTTACCTTTACCGGGAGAAAATACGTTGGCACTGCGTAAGTATTCTATGTCTCTCACGTTACTACGATGATTGATCACGCGTGCCAAGGCAAAAAAGTAGTCTGATAATCGATTGATATATTGTAACGTAACTACAGAAAAGTCTCCGTCTGTCTTTGAAAGGGAAACGATGCACCTTTCTGCCCTCCTTGCAACGGTCCGCGCAATATGAATACTTGCAGAAGCCTTCACTCCACCCGGTAGAATGAATTTTTCAAGAGGTGGAGCTTCTTTGATCAAACCGTCTATCTTTTCTTCCAACGCATGTACGGAATCAATTTGAAGCTTGTTTCTTCTCTTTTTTGATACATTTGATAAATCTCCACCGCAGTCAAAGAGTTCATGCTGAATAGTAACTAAATCCTTCACTATATCGTCGAAATGCTCATGATCCAATTCAGAAATAGCCTGACCAACGAAGCAATTTACTTCATCCAGTGTCCCGTATGCTTCGACCCGGATATGATCCTTATCGACCCTTCCCCCGATTAAACTAGTCTGACCCTTGTCCCCGGTTCTTGTATAAAGTTGCATCAAATCATCTCTCCCCTACTGTTTATTATGCAGTCATGCTTTTTGCACACTTTCTAATGACCTTCCCCGTTTTAACCCATATAACGTTGGATGGCTTTTTTTGTTACTTCATAGACTCCTCTCCCGATCAACTTACCTATTGGAGTGATCGGTCCTGCAAATGGTTCAAGCTCCCCCTTTTGACTGGAAGCTATCAGAATGCTGTCAGTAGGTGTTCCGGTTGCTATATTTCCATTCCTTTTGTCCCTTACTTCCATGTCATTCAGTGCCTTCACCTTTGCCTCCGTGGAAGTGACGAGGGCTTCGATATATGCCTCATCAGATAAATTTCCATTTATGAAAACCCAGGTATTGATCGTACCGGGTTTTGAATCAATATCATATTGAAAGCTAGTTGATACATCCATGGCGTTTCCAACACCGGCGGTCACGACGACGAAAACCGATCTTCCCTTCATCTCAAAACGCTCGCATATCATATTAGACAAATCCAGAGCCGTCATCATACCGACAGATAAAGACGGATCCAGTTCTTTCGTCATGAGATACTCCTTCATATCTTGTTTGTAATCCCGACAGTCATAATCAACGGGTACCCGACGGTTCATAAAGTGAGAGTACCAACCAATTCCTGCTCCAATAATACCCGAAGACATACATTTCAATGGAAATGGTGCAGAATAAAGGATGCATTCTTCAGTCAATGTCATATACCTTTCATCTAAAACCAGGTTTTCACTGAGGGATCCTTCGGGGACGATCACCATCTGAGGTTTGGCCACCAATGGATGAGCTTGTTTCTGAACCTTTGTTTGATATACTTCTTCGATATGTTCTTCTTTCAACACCTCTTCCGGGTGATGGAGAAGTTTTGTTGTGCCCTGGTCCAGTAGGAGTAGACGGTCACAGTATAGGCTCGCTAAATTCAAATCGTGAAAAATGGCCACGACCGTTAATGTCCCCTGATCTGTTTGACTTTTAATCAAATCCAATAGTGACTTCTGGTAGGAAAGATCAAGGTGATTAGTGGGCTCATCCAGAAGCAGGATGTGAGGTTCCTGGGCTAGAGCCTGTGCCAGGAACACCCGTTGTCGCTCACCACCTGACAATTCATGAAGGTACCGGTTCTGAAACGCAGAAATTCCCGTCTGCTCCATCACTTTGTCCACCACCTCATTATCCCGGTCGGTCGTACCCTTAAAGAAACCTTTCTGGTGAGCATATCTTCCAAGCATCACCGTTTCCCTCACTTGATATGAAAATGCTTCAGTCGATATCTGGGGTAAAACCGCGACATGCGTAGCCAATTCTCTCGAAGAAAACTGATTAAGTGGCTTTCCCTTCAACGTAATGACTCCATCCATTAAAGGAAGGAGACCCGTCATCGCTTTCAGTAACGTCGTCTTACCACTTCCATTTGGACCAAGTATTCCAAAGAACTCTCCCTTGTCAATATGAAAATTCATGTCTTCCACGATCTTTTCATCGCCGTATCCTACTGACACCCCGTTTACATCGATCATGTTGAAAGACCCCTTTTCTTTAAAAGAATATAAGCAAACATCGGTGCGCCGATCAAGGCGGTGATCACTCCAATCGGAAGTTCGGTCGGAGCGATGATCGTTCTGGAAAGCAGGTCGGCGAGAACGAGGAACCCACCACCTACAAGGATTGATAGGGGAAGTAGATGTTTGTGATCATGTCCGATCATTCTTCGCAGAAAATGAGGAACCACAAGACCGACAAATCCGATCGTGCCGGACACTGCCACTGCTGCCCCCGTCAGGATGCTTCCGGCAATCAAAATGATCAGCTTCCTTTTTTGAACCGAGATACCGATATGACTGGCCTGTTCCTCCCCGAAGCTCATCCCGTTCAATTCCTTGCTGTTTAGTATGAGCAACACCACCCCAATAAGGAAGAAAGGCAATATGATCGCAATGTAATCCCACCCTCTCATGGATACACTTCCAAGAAGCCAGCCGATGATTTGCCTCAGTTCCTCACCTGTGAGTGAGATCATCAATGAAATCACCGAGCCCAGAAATGAGCTGAAGATGATGCCTGTCAGTATAATGGTTTCGACCTTCATCGTCCTTTCAACCTTTTGTGAGAACCATAAAACGAGAAATACGGTGATGTTCGAACAAACAATACTGAAAAAGGGAAGCGTAAATTTCCCGATGAAAGGGATGCTCCAATGGAAAAACAATGTGATGACCGCCCCAACCGATGCTCCTGATGATACTCCCAATGTATAAGGATCAGCCAGGGGATTGCGTAAAAGCCCTTGAAAAGAAGCCCCTGCAATGGCTAAGGAACTGCCGACCAATAAAGCCAACAATACTCTAGGAAGTCGGATCGTATAGACAATGTTCACAAACATGGGATTAACCGTATCAGGCATTTGAATACCGAACCACTTGTAACCGACGATGTATAAGATATCCATCGGTGGAATCGATATCGTACCGATCGAAACACCTGCAAGCACTGATGTGAGTATAAATAGCCCTGCCAATACGTAAGTAGTCCCTATTTTATTCTGCAAATACCTCTGGATAGATCGACTTTGCAATTTCCTCTACTCCTTCAACCAATCTTGGACCTGTTCGTGTGACTAAATCAGAATGGACATCGTGAACATCTCCATTCTTAACTGCCGTCACATCTTCCCATCCTTTTCTTCCCAATATCTGTTCTTTCGAATCTTCACTGTAATAACCGTATGTAGTGATGATTACATCAGGGTTAGACGAAATGACCGCTTCCTGGTTCACCTGTACCCAGCCTTCCTGCTCGCTCATGACGTTTTCAGCATTGACCATTGAAAGCATTTGATCGATGAACGTATTCTTCCCAGTTGAATATATGTCAGGTGAAGGCGAGACTTCCACATAAACCCTTTTCCTTTCAGTTACTTCACTTGCTTTTTCCTGAATGGAATTTAAATCCGATTTCATTTCAGAAACAACGGTATCCGCCTGATCTTTCTTACCGACAAGTGTACCAATATCCTGAATTGTGTCATATACCTCTTCAAAGCTTTTAGCGTCGTGAACAATGAATACGTTCACCCCTGCATCTTTCAGTTGATTCAACCCTTCTTCTGCTGACTTTGCTGTGGATTCATGGGCCAGGACCAGGTCCGGCTCTAAGCTGACAATTTTCTCTACGTTAAACTCCACTCCACCGATCTTTTCTTTATCGGCAGCTTCTTTCGGGAAGTTATCAAAGTCTGAGACCCCGACGATTTCCTGATTGAGCCCAAGCTCGAATAAAATCTCCGTATTACTGGGAATTAACGAAACGATATGTTTAGGCTGTTCATCCAAGGTGACTTTATTATCGAGCGCGTCGTTCAATGATAAAGGATACCCTGATTCCTCCTGATTAACTTCTGCAGTTTCTTTTTTCTTCATTTGATCCCCGTCATTTGTTCCGCATGCTGTCAGGAATCCGATGGCTACTAGCAATGCAAGTAAGGCTTTTACTGTGTGTTTCATTTCTTATTCCTCCTCTTGATTAACATTTTGGCAGACAAAAAAACATCTCCAGTGGACTAGAGATGTTGTGTAAGATGCATATATAGGTTAATATTCCGTGAACCATGCATATTACACCTTTCTATCCGCGTAGAATTGGTGCGCTTAAAATCAGGCAGGTCTCCTGGCTCATGGTCATAGTTTGCTGATACCTTCCCGTACTTGTTTGCACAGTGGTAAAATTTCAGCTCACTACCATTTACAGTGGCGGGACCGCGTTGGATTTACACCAACTTCCCTATTAAGAAGCTAAGAAGAATGACATCTTGGGCTTCACCTGATCTCGTAACGTATGAAATTGTTCCGTTCAAAAGAATTATACACAAGTTCCATTGGTTAGGAAATGAATTTGTTGAAAATTGTAGAAAAAAGGTTTATCGTAATATCGCCACATCTGATGCAGACAAGCAATTTGATTGTTCCTTTTAAGCTTTCGTGATAGAATCTGTTCAAGCTATCGCTTTACTGCTTTAGAGAAGTACATATGGTACAGGAGGTTTGCTAAATGAATGATAGAGAAGTCGCTACCTTTGCAGGCGGGTGTTTTTGGTGCATGGTAAAACCGTTCGATGAGCTCCCAGGGATTATTGAGGTCGTATCGGGATATTCTGGCGGTCATCTTGAAAATCCCTCGTATGAGGATATTAAAGCCGGTGGCAGCGGGCATTATGAAGTGGTTCAGATCACATTTGATCCCGCTCTGTTTCCTTATGAAAGACTATTGGAGTTATACTGGCCCCAGATTGATCCGACTGATGAAGGTGGTCAATTCCACGATCGCGGTGAACAGTATCGAACAGCTATCTTCTATCACAATGAACACCAGAAACAATTGGCTGCGAAGTCAAAAAACACGATAGAAGAAAGCGGGCGATTCAAGAAGCCGATCGTCACCAAAATCCTTCCTGCCTCAACCTTTTATCCGGCAGAAGAGTATCATCAAAAGTTCTACAAAACGAATCCGGAAGAATACAAACAAGATCGAGCAAAGTCTGGGCGCGATGAATTTATAGATGGACATTGGAAAAACCAATAGCAGAATGAAAAAAACTCCTTTCGCCAATGGCTAGAAAGGAGTTTTACATATATTTTTATGAATATGCGCATTTTAATAATAAGAACCGAGGAAGTCCTCCACAATGATAAGCCGTTAATCCCTTGATTTGCTCGGTTCCCTCCCTTATCCCTTCACTTCTTCCATAAATAAGAACGGTTCATTTGTATCGAACTTCCCTGAAATTTTCCGGATGGGAATATCTCTTCCCCTGATCCATTCCTGAAAGTCCACCACCACACCATCTGAATTTTCCCCGAATCCGATTAAGCATCGCAGTGATTCACATTGAAAGACACATGTATGAATCGTCCCTGCCCAAGCATCATACGCTTTCTTGAAAATCGGGCTGTCTCCCCGGTTAAACAGTTTGAATGCCCCCTTCATGGTTAATGTCTTTTCCTTTACTGAATGTAATATTTCCAGCCTCTTTTGAGAGTCCTTTAAATAATGTCGATTATCCTTTTTCATATGATTCATCTGAAAATGATTGGTACAACTTAAGGTTGAATGGTGATACACCCCTATCCCCCTCGGCGAAGCTTCTACCACAGCAGCTTTGCCACTTTGGTCGTATAAAGAATAGTTGAAACTGTGTCGGTGAGGCAGCCTGCGCAACACTTCGATGGCCTCGTCTGTATTCTTACATGTGTCCAGGAGGATGCGGGCGATTGTGGTACAGATGAATCCTTCTCCCGGCTTTATTCGATTCACAAAATGAAAACCAACAGCCAATCCTTTTTCGTTCAACCCGTCAATCCGTCCGATTCCCCTTCCTGAAAATCCGATAGATGCATATCCACCCGCCGGCCTGACGAGTAGAAGCCTGCCTTCATATGTTTTCGGGTGATAATCATAGTTCCTCACGTAAATACCGTCCTTGGCCAAAGACGAACAACCGGACTCCTTCCATTCCTGTTGAAATCCCGAATATTCATGTATGGTATCCTCCAAAGACCACTGTAAACCAGAGGATAGTCCATTTAATTCATCCCATAATCCGGGTGCGAAATGCCGGAGTAGTCCCTCGACTTCATCCAGCTTTACATCGTAATCTCTCAATGACTTCTTTCGTCTCTTATAATGATGGGAATAGAGTGGCGACTGCCGAAGTTCCTTTCCGAATTGAACACCAATCTCATAATAGGTCCCCCTGGACTGCAATACGTCTACCATAACCTCTTTCATTGTCCCCCCCCCTTTCTGCGAATAAAGGATCCTGTCGAATAAATAACTTCTTCTTTTTCTCCCTCTTATGCTACACTTGATTCATAAAACACGAGGAGGAAATATCATGCAAAAAACATTCAAAACACTTTCACTATTTCAAGAAGGAGTGAACGTTCTGGATTAACGAAACGACGCTCCTTCTTCCGGTAAATATAAAACACAGGAAGCAGGAGACAAATTATGACGAAACAAACACTTGCAGCCCATAACATCCGGGTGCTATTTTGGATTTCTTTTTTTGGTACCATCAGTTTTCTTCAACCCGTATTAACGTTATTCTATTTCGAAAGAGGCTTAACCTCTTCTGATATTTTAATTGTGCTCATGTTCTGGAGCGGTGCCGTATTACTCGGGGAGGTACCTACTGGAATATTTGCAGATCGGTTTGGTGCAAAATATTCATTTCTATTCGGTGCTTTCCTGAAGTTCCTTAGTATTACACTGCTTTTATTCGCCTATGAACCTTGGATGTTCTTCTTATACAGCTTCATCAATGGATTCAGTGTAACCTTTTTTTCAGGGGCCGATGAAGCGTTGATCTATGATTCACTCAAAGAATCAAATGAAGAAAATCGCATGGATCATGCCATGGGAAAAATCCAATCAGCCTCGTTTATCAGTATGCTGATTGCCGTCCTTTTCGGTTCCTATTTGGCGAGGGATCTGGCGGACAGTCAATTCACTCTGCTTATCTTACTGGGTTTAGTCTTTCACTTAATAGAACTATTTTTAATCCTTTCAGTCAAGCAGCCGTCTGTTGATTCATTCCAGAAAGAAAATCCTTTTTCCCAAATAAAGAGTGGTATCCGTGTAATACGCCAGGCACCCCAGTTATTGTTGATGTTTTTAAACGTAACATTGGTCTTCATTCCGGCTGGTGCCGTTTACCAATACTTTGATCAACCGCTTTTACAGGATGCAGGCGTTCCTGTCTACTTGATCGGAGTCTTTTATGCCATTTCTGCCATCCTTGGCTATATTGCATCGAATTCAATCGGCTGGATGACAGCTCGCTATTCCAGGGTGATGCTCATGAATGTTTCAGGTTTATCAGCGACAGCGGGGTTACTCATGTCCGGCTTGTTCGGGTCTTCTTTATGGATTGTATTAGGTTCATTTTTCTTATTAAGGCTTGTCCGGGCAATCCGTTATCCCATTTATTCACAATTAAGCAATGACTTAATTCCGTCCGGGGTCAGGGCGACGACCATTTCCTTGCTTTCCATTGTGGATTCGGGCTTGGACCTTGTTGTGTTCGGAGTGCTCTCTACGATTGCTTTGAATGGCTATTCATACGTACTCATGGGGTGTGCCTTTATCGCACTGGTTGGAACCCTTTTACCGATCAGACCTGTCAACACGAAGGAAAGTCACAAAATCAAACAAAGCGCTTCCCTTTAAATGTGAAAGAGTGCTGACAATCTGTCAGCACTCTTTCTACTTGTCGAAATCTATTATTTCTTAAGATACGTCCATCCCTCTTCTTGATACACTTTATCTTCTTTCATCAATTTTCCCAGCGCCCTTTTGAAAGCTGCTTTACTCATATTGAAACGATCTTTGATTTCCTCGGGCTGACTCTTATCCCAAAAAGGTATCGCACCGTTCCGAACTGCCAGATACTCCAGGATGACTTCAGCATCATCCTGCATTTTATCCTGCTTCAAAGGTAAGAACGAAACATTCAGGTTTCCATCATCCTTCACGTCGATGACTCTGCCTTCAACCAGTTCCCCTAGCCTTGGCTCCGCTTTACGCTCATTCATATGAACGAAGCAGCGATATCCTTGTTCAGATAAGAAGAAGGTCCCTACCCTCAGAAGTCGATACACCCTTCCCTGTACTTTAGCATTCATCATTTCAGCGGATGCTCTTCTTGACACCTGTTCAATGATATTTTCAGTGGCCAATCTTCCGTATAAACGGTCTTGCTTATCAGTATTCAAGGTAAGGAACAGCTGATCGCCTGGATTCGGCCAAAGCTCCTGAAATTTCGGGAGATCATCAGATGAGACTAAAATATCCTTAGGCAGACCAATATTCACAAATACGCCTAAATCTTCCCGCTTGTCCACTACTTCTGCCCAACCGTATGCACCGACCTGCACCTTAGGGATTCGCATGGTCGCTGTCAAGCGCACGTCTTTATCATGATAAAGAAATACTTTCACTGTATCTCCCTCTTGGATTTCTTCCGTTATTTCAGAGTGATGCAGTAGTACACGATCGATATCATTCGTTAGAAAGAAACCGTATGGCACTTCATGATCAACGTATAAATCCTCTACTGTACCTGGTTTTAAAGAAGACATTATATTTATTCCTCCAATATTCATTCACGTATTAACTTACGTTTTCTCTACTCATTGTTTGTATTCACTAAATATAGCTTTTTTCAGGAATGATGTATAGGGCGTATGCTGTTTTTAATAATAAATCATCAATTTAGAAAATAGTGAATTCACGGACTTTTACAGGTTCCATTGACCGGATGATAGTCAGTTGTTATGATTCTTCTAATTCAATTATACCAAACATAGATGCACCTTGTATAAGTTCAAGAATATGGCTTGAACGTTTCTACCAGCTACCTTAAATGGCTTGTCTACAAGATAAAGTAAGACCAATGGAATTATTTTATCCTGTAGATATACTCTGGTTGATTCAGTCACCGGAGTTTTTTTTATTTTATTTTATCTACACGGAGGGTTATGTATGAAAACATTCTTTCAATTTGCTGAAAGAGGCACGAATTATAGAAGAGAAACGTTAGCAGGTGTCACGACTTTCCTTTCGATGGCTTATATTCTGGTTGTGAACCCCATCATCCTGAGTCAGGCCGGAATGGATAAAGGGGCATTATTTACAGCCACCGCTCTGTCAGCGATTGTTGGATCCCTGTTAATCGGTCTACTGGCAAACTTTCCGATCGGGATCGCCCCCAGCATGGGTCTCAACTCTTTCTTTACCTTTTCGGTATGCATCGGAATGGGAGTGGACTGGGAAATCGCCCTGACAGGAGTATTTATTGCTGGCATCATCTTTATGATTTTAAGTGTGATGAAGATCCGTGAAAAGATCATCAATGTCATCCCGCAGGATTTAAAATTTGCCATTGCCGGCGGCATCGGTTTTTTCGTGGCATTCATAGGTTTTAAAAACGCGGGACTCGTCGTTGCCAACCCTGAAACATTTGTATCGATCGGGAACCTTTCTTCCCCTCCAACACTACTTGCTGTATTTGGTTTTATCATTACCCTGATGATGTTAGTGAAGGGTATTAAAGGCGGGATATTCTATGGGATGGTTGCAACTACGATCATCGGTATGGTCGCGGGGCAAATCTCCGTGCCTCACTCCATTATCGGGGGTGTCCCTAGTCTTGAGCCGACATTCGGAGTGGTATTCAACCATTTAGGGGATATATTCACACTTGAAATCATGGCGGTCATCTTTACCTTTCTGTTTGTGGCTTTCTTTGATACGGCAGGTGCCTTGATAGCGGTTGCCAGTCAAGCAGGGATCATGAAAGATAATCAGATTCCAAACGCAGGCCGGGCTCTCCTGGCTGACTCAGCATCGGGAGTGGCAGGAGCGATATTCGGGACCTCAACAACGGCATCGTTTGTAGAGTCCTCTGCAGGAGTGGCCGTCGGGGGAAGAACCGGATTTACGTCTATCGTGATTGCCATCTGTTTCTCCGTCGCCCTGTTCTTTTCCCCCATCTTATCGGTCATCACTCCAGAAGTGACTGCCCCTGCACTTATCATTGTCGGTGCATTGATGGCTACGGAAGTCAGACATATCAATTGGAATCGACTTGAAGTGGTCATTCCATCTTTTGTGACTATTATTATGATGCCTTTAACCTTCAGTGTTGCAACGGGAATCGCATTAGGTTTCATTCTTTATCCGTTTGCGATGATTTCATTGAAAAAGTGGAAGGAAGTTCATCCAATCATGTACATCCTTTGTGGGTTATTCATTATTTACTTTGCATTTTCTTAAAAAACGAAGAGGTGATGCCGCTTGGACGGGATCACCTCTTTTGTTATTTATGGAAGTTTCTTACCGCTTCGTCTGAGGGGAGGAAGAATGTCATCATCCCGAGTAGTGGTAGAAAGCTGCATAGGATCATGACGAATCGGATGGTGTAAAGATCGGCCAGTCCTCCAAAGATGACTGCTCCGACAGCTCCCATGCCGAATGCCAAACCAACAGTCAAACCGGACACCATCCCGATTTTACTTGGCATCAGTTCTTGGGCATACACCACGATGACACTGAAACTTGACGATAAAATAAATCCGATACAAAAAATGAACGGAAAGACAACGGAGAGCGGTAAATAAGGTAATGCAAGGGTCAGAGGTGCAGCTCCGATCATAGAAAAGAAAATGATGTTCCTCTTTCCGAAACGATCCGCAAGCGGCCCCCCCATAAAGGTTCCCAAGACTCCTGCAAACATAAAGGCAAATATGTAGGCCTGGGCTTTTTTAATAGTAAGACCGTAGTCCTCAATCAAGTAAAACTGGTAATAATTTGATAACCCTGCTCCGTACCATGACCTTGCAAACACAAGGAATACAACAAACACCATAGCCCACTTGATTTTCGGGTTAATAGGGTTTTTTCTTCCATCTTCATTCTTTTTCCTCTTGCTTCTTTCATTGAAACGTAACTGATCTGAATACCAATTAGAGACCCGGAACAAGACAAAAACTCCAATAATGGCTACGATCGTAAACCATAAGGCTCCTATTTGACCAAAAGGGACAAAGACAAAGGCAGTAATCAACGGGGCAAGCGCCTGTCCGGTATTTCCACCCACCTGATAGATCGACTGAGCCAGTCCCCTTCGATTTCCGGCAGCCATATAAGCCACTCTTGAGCCTTCAGGATGGAAAATGGCAGAACCGAATCCGATAAATAGTACGGAAACGATGATCCAAATAAAATGACTGGATAGGGCAAAACCAATCAACCCTGCTAAGCTGGACAACATCCCCAATGGAAGTAAGTACGGCTTTGAACGTATATCGGCATAAAATCCGAAGACCGGCTGCAATAAAGAAGACGTCATATTGAGTGAGAAGGCAATCCAGCCGATTTGCATATAACTCAGCTCCAATGACTTCTCAATGATTGGGAACATAGCCGGCACGACAGCTTGGAGTGTGTCATTGATAAAATGTCCCGAGCTGATGGCGAATAGAACTCCATATATAGTAGGATTCAATGCCGGTTTGGATGCTGTTTGGGCCATGTCCACCTCTCCCTTCCATTTATTTCGTCACTCTAAATAGTATACTGAATAATTCGAACATTTCCTATGGGAAAATAAAAAAAGCCGAAACTAAGTTCGACTTTTTCACTTAAGCATTATCCTCTGTTCGGGAATACCCGCTTCACCATATCCGCTATCTCTTCACCAAATCCTTCAATCGGCTTCCCATTTCTTGCTTTATCGGCATACCCTCTCATACGGTCTACGAAATCGGGATTTGTTGACACATACACATTATTGATACTGCCATTTTCTTTTTTCACTTGATCAGAGATTTTCTTTTCCAATTCCTTTGAAACATTCCCATTTTTATCATCTTCTAATACAGCAGCAACGTATGCATTTTGATCTGTCGTCAGCACATAAGCACTTCTAACTTCTTTAAGTTCTGCCACTTTCCCCGCTTCTCTGTCAGCAAGTGAGTAATTTTCTCTCATCGTCCCATCATTCACATAATCCCGGTTCGCCTGATCATTCTTGTAGTTCACTCTCTCCAGGTTACGGTTGTTCATTTGCTGTCCTTCTTCATTCATGTTATTGCTTGTACCACAACCGGCAGCAGTGAGCATGAATATGAATCCAATAGTGGAAATCAATAGATATTTTTTCATTTTTTTGCCTCCTAAAATTTATTCAATCTTACTTTCCCCAGCGCTCCCTGGATCTATACAAGGGATCGGTTTATGTTTAATTCATTACTCAATTAGGGAAAACTCGATATGAAAACGATTAAGGGAGGTAGGATCATTGTTCCAGGCAGCTTTGTGGGGAGGGGTAGCCAGTCTCTCCCTCTTGATCGGCGCTTTTATGGCAATATTTCTTCATATACCAAAAAAAGTGGTAGCCTTTATTATGGCATTAGGTACAGGTCTGATCATCGGATCCGCTACTTTTGATCTTTTAAGTGAAGCAGAAGGAAAAGCGGATTTGATTTACCTCATTTCCATGTTCCTTCTGGGTGCCCTTATCTTTACATTATTTGAAATGTTCATTTCTAAAAAAGGTGGAAGCGAAAGAAAACGGTCGAAGAAGAATCCCCATGGCCACTCGGGGCTCGCCATTTATGTCGGTACCATCATGGATGCCATACCGGAATCCATCATCATCGGTGTCAGCTTTATTGAAAGTCAATCCATGCAATGGGTCTTCATCATCGCTATATTCATCAGTAATTTGCCTGAATCTTTATCCAGCAGCATAGGGTTGAAGCTCGATCATTACAGCACGAAGAAAATCCTTTACTTATGGGGAAGTGTTGTCATTCTTTCTTCTCTCAGTTCTTTGCTTGGATATGTATTACTGCAGGATGCCCCCGAAAGCACTTCATACATAATCGGAGCGTTCGGGGCCGGGGGGCTGCTCGCTATGGCCTCTTCAACAATGATGCCGGAAGCATATGAGGAAGGCGGACCCATTGTCGGTTTCCTTTCTTCCCTGGGAATCATTCTTTCCTTTGTGTTGACACATATGTCATAGATGTTTGAAGAATGCATCAGAAAAAACGTACTCAGGTTCAAGCCTGAGTACGTTTTTTCAATTATTCCTCAAGATTGATGGTCAAGCCTTCTACAAATCGTTTTCCCATAAGCTTATCCTTTTTACGATTTTCTTTGCTATTAAAGATAATATCGAAATCATAATCCTCTGGATACAATTCCTTGGCGGATACATACAGACGGAGCCGTTTATGACTCACAGATCTCTTTTCCCCTTTGATCTGTACGGTGTAATTCCCTAAACCATCAGGGCCTTCATAGACAATGCCAAATTCTCCTTCCGGGGAGATCTGGACATTATCTCCTTTGGCAAAGGAGATGATGCTTCTGGTTTGTTTCTGGATTTTTCCGTGATTCCTTTTTTTATGCTTGTTAACGATCATTTGTTTCTCCATTTCCTTTTTTTCACTGTAGTCGATTTCTCCAAGACTATATGTTTTCTTCTGCTTATAGGTGATTTCATGTGCTTTTTCAATGATCTCTGGGTGCATTCCAAGCTTCAATGCAATGGAAAATGCCTGACTATCCCCACCCTGACCAACAATCAGTTTATACGTTGGCTGCAAGGTGTCGATGTTAAACTCCATACTGCCATTCATAAAACCTTCATGCTCCCCTGCAAAATGTTTGATTTCACTATAGTGAGTAGTGGCAATAAGCGTGGCTCCCTTTTCATATAATTGATCCAGGATAGCCGTGGCGAGACCCATTCCCTCCATAGGATCTGTACCGGAGCCGAGTTCATCCAACAGGACAAGGGACCGGTCGTTAGTATCCTTTAATATGTTGATGATATTTTTTATATGGGAACTGAATGTACTCAAATTTTGTTGAAGGCTCTGCCCATCCCCGATGTCCAGGAGTATTTGTTGATATATACTGATTTCACTGCCCTCGGCTGCTGGAATATGCAAACCGCATTGGGTCATGAGGGTAAGGAGTCCCACCGTCTTTATGGTAACGGTTTTCCCACCGGTATTGGGGCCGGTGATCACCAATGCATGAAATCCCTCCCCCATCTTGATGGTTAGGGGGACTGCCTGTTTCCCCAATAATGGATGAACCGCATTGATCAAGTGAATCCTCTGTTCTTCATTTACAATCGCCTTCACTCCATCATAGGCGCGACTATATTTTGCTTTGGCGAATAATACATCATAGTGGACCATCGTTTCAACCGCAAGTCTTAGTTGTGGCTCGTATGTTTGCACCATACCAGTCAATGTCCATAGAATATTTTCAACTTCATGATCTTCTTCGAATTTTAGAGTGAGGAGCTGATCCTGTTGTTTGCTCAATTCCTCCGGCTCGATATACAGGGTTGAACCCGAGGCTGAAGAATCCAGAACGGCCCCTTTCATCTTCCCCCTGAATTCTTTCTTGATGGGAATGACATATCGCCCGTTTCGTTGACTAACAATCGATTCTTGAAGAAATGATTTATACTTTGCCGATTTGACAATCGATTGTACTTTATCCTTTAACCGTTCTTCCTGGATTCCTGCCTGCTTCCGAATCCTCAACAATTCCTTACTCGCATAATCGTCGACTCTGCCATTCCTGATGCATCGGTTGATTTCCTCTCCGAGATCGGGGATCTCTTCAATGGAGTAAACATAGGAAGAAACCCTCGGTGCGAGCCATTGTTTATCCTCCATATATTTTTTCAGCTTTTTACATGCATCGAGAAAATAATATAAACTTGTGAGCTGATCCGGCCTCAGGGGAACACCTTTATTCAAATTCCCCATGATGTTCTCCACCCCGTCTAATGCGTGGATAGGTACGCTGGCACTTTTCTTTAAGATGTGTACAGCTTCTGACACCTCATCGAGGAGCATTTCAATTTGACGGATATTTGTGGATGGCCGTAACTTCCACAATTCCTTTTTACCTTCTTCCGTCAGAGCAAATCCCATTAATTCTTCTTTCACTGAGTTAAACTCAAGTGTTTGAAACGTTTTTTCATTCATTCCATTTCCCTCCGAATATACAAAAATAGACCACAACGAACAATGTCCATCGTGGTCTTCCTTCACTCGTATACAATCCTCCCCATCATAATAGCGCACGTGTAATTGCAAACAGCCTCCCGATCACCTATGTGAAAAGAAGTCCTCATTTGCAGAATGATGCACAAAAAAAGAGCTGTGCACAAAGACACAGCTCTCCTGATTTAGGGGTGAGTATGCTATGACCATTGTTCTTAACTACATTTTGAAGGCATAGCTAAATAAGCTGATCCAGCAGCCTGAATTAAAAGGCTACTGCCTGCAAAATGTCCGTATTCATTTCACGGTTAGTTAAGAACGACACCTAACATATTACATACTCCCTTTGTATACACTATTTAAATTCAAGAATAGTTTACGACGTATTCCATCTATTGTCAATAGGTTACTGTAATGAACGCTTATATTGGAACCTTTTCCATTGAAAGCGGATGAAACATCCTATGCAGAATCCTGCAAGGGCGACGGACGCAGCCACAAAGACCATCCCTGAGAAAAGATATACCCCCGTATTCCATCCTGCCAGGCTACTAATGATGGAGCCTCCCAGACAGCTGACTGCAATGATATTGTTGAAACGTTGCTGCTCAGCGTCTTCAGGCGGATATGCGGTAGGTTCTTTCCTTAAGAAGAGCTTCCCTGCCTGCATGACGGGATTATACTTAAAAAGTAAAGCTGACATTCCGACCAAGAACGGAAGCAGCAAGAAAAATTCTATTTGGGACAACCATGAAAGAGCAACAGTTGTTACGATGAACCATTGATTCAACTGAACTAATGGTTTTGGTATTGGTTTGGCTGGAGCTGTACTCATATTAATTCATACCTTTCTGATTGGAATTGATGTAATTATAGTGTATGGGATAGAGATGAAAAAATCAAAAGAAAAAACCGAAACCGGCTGCCCATTTTTGGCCGGTTTCGGTTTTCACTATACGGACGCAACGCCTGCTCATTTCTGTAATTTCTTCAACTCATATTTTTTTTGTAACTCTAGAGGAGCCATCTTTACCATCAGTTGAAGAATGAAGGTAAACACCGCCAGATCATCGACAATCCCCAGTAATAAAAACACATCCGGGATCACGTCCAACGGCAGCCAGATATAAAAAACAACCAACCCCACTGATAAACCCTTCTTCACCGCTGAAACATCACTGGAACGAAAAAAATCAATCAGAAACGGAACCGACCTACGAACATTAAAAAGAAACCGCACACGCTTCACAAACCTTATCATCTCGTCATCACCTGTTTGTTTTTTTTGTTATCATAGCACACAAACCAACTGGAAGTATCATTTCCTACAGAGCATCGATTTTTGGCTCATTCGAGGGAAACCTTTGTGTCACTTGGGGAAATGAGTCAAAAATCACTTCGTAAAAAATAATATACTAATGTTGCCCTTTGTTCTTCTTCAAATCCTCTTTCCCCTTATGTAAATACCCCGTAAATTTATCACTGTTCCTGCTAACACTCTATCTTTTTAGCATACTTGCGTGTTATAATCTTTTAGATTGAGTATTAGGAGGTATTTCACATATGATTCAGGTATCAGATGTAAGCTTACGTTTTGGTGATAGAAAGCTATTCGAAGACGTGAATATAAAGTTTAATCCAGGGAATTGCTACGGACTTATCGGAGCAAACGGTGCTGGTAAATCAACATTTTTAAAGATTCTTTCAGGAGAAATCGAAGCGCAGACCGGCCATGTATCCATGGGGTCAGGAGAGCGACTTGCTGTCTTGAAGCAGGATCACTTCGAATATGAAGAATATGAAGTGCTGAAAGTTGTCATAATGGGACATACCCGTTTATATGAAGTCATGCAGGAAAAAGATGCCATCTACATGAAAGAAGATTTTTCTGATGAGGACGGTATGAGAGCGGCAGAATTAGAAGGTGAATTCGCCGAGCTTAACGGTTGGGAAGCTGAATCAGAAGCTGCCATCCTACTAAAAGGCTTAGGAATCAACGAAGACCTTCACACGAAACAAATGTCCGAACTGACAGGTGGAGAAAAAGTAAAAGTATTACTGGCACAAGCACTATTCGGCAAGCCGGATGTCCTTTTACTCGATGAGCCTACCAACCACTTGGACATCCAGGCGATTCAGTGGTTAGAAGACTTCTTGATCAATTTCGAGAACACAGTCATCGTGGTATCACATGACCGTCACTTCTTAAACAAAGTATGTACGCACATTGCCGACCTTGACTTCGGGAAAATCCAAGTATATGTCGGAAACTATGATTTCTGGTATGAATCCAGTCAATTAGCTCTGAAAATGGCTCAGGATCAGAATAAGAAGAAGGAAGAAAAGATCAAAGAGCTTCAGGCATTCGTTGCCCGGTTCAGTGCAAATGCATCTAAATCGAAACAAGCCACTTCACGTAAAAAATCGTTGGAGAAAATTTCTTTGGATGACATCAAACCAAGCTCACGTCGTTATCCATATGTACAATTCAAGCCGGAGCGTGAAATTGGTAACGATGTTCTCCGTGTTGAAGGTCTTACAAAAACGGTTGACGGAGTAAAGGTCTTGAACAATGTTAGCTTTATCCTGAATAAAGAAGACAAAATCGCACTCGTCGGAGCAAATGAAATTGCCAAGACCACTCTTTTCAAAATCCTTGCCGGGGAAATGGAACCCGACAGCGGTACATTCAAGTGGGGAGTGACGACCTCCCAAGCTTATTTCCCGAATGAAAACTCAAAGTACTTTGAAGGAAATGAACCTTCCCTTGTGGACTGGTTACGTCAATACTCACCGGAAGATGAGAGTGAAACATTCCTTCGCGGATTCCTGGGTCGCATGCTTTTCTCAGGTGAAGAAGTATTAAAGAAACCGAGTGTTCTTTCCGGAGGGGAAAAAGTCCGCTGTATGTTATCCAAGATGATGCTTAGCGGGTCAAACGTCCTTCTGCTTGATGAACCTACCAACCACTTGGATTTGGAGTCCATCACGGCATTGAATAACGGTTTGATCAACTTCAAAGGGGCGATGATTTTCGCATCCCATGACCATCAGTTCATTCAAACAATCGCGAATCGCATTATCGAAATCACCGAAGACGGTGTCATCGATAAAGAAACAACCTATGATGAATTCCTGGAAATGAAAGCTGCCATGAAGGCGTAACAAGATATAAGAAAAAAAGCAGAAGCCGAAAAATCGGTTTCTGCTTTTTTTCTTATGTGTGACAAGGGTTATGAGCTTTGTCCGCTCTTTACTAAGTACCCTTTGATTTGAAAATAGCTGATGTCTTTCGGCAGCTCTTCTTTAATTGGTTTCAACAGGTCCGTCCCTGCCTTTGAAACCGCTTCTTCAATCAGGCTCTCCTCTTCATCTGTAAATAGGATACTCCAATCATTAAGGATGCCTTCCTGATAGGTACGGATGATGTGATTTTCAATCGTAGCCGTACTCATCCCCCGCTCTTTCGCAATTTCTTTAATTCCTTTGTGATCCTTAAATAAGGCATAGCTGATTAAATAAGATGCCGTATCAGAATGATTCGCCTTCCGTGCAGGCGCAGGCTTCACTGTCTCCACCTGATGTGTTGGATTTTCTTCTAAGAAAGCTGAGATTTCCGCAATGAACATTTCTCCATAGCGATCCTTCTTACTTTCCCCCACTCCACTTACCTGAAGAAATTCTTCTTGGGTTTTCGGCAGTTTCACACACATATCCTGTAATGCCTTATCCGAAAAAATGACAAAGGGCGGGACCCCTTCTGAATCTGCAATGGATTTCCGGAGGGCTCTGAGGGTCTGAAATAAACCATCTTCCTTAGGGATAATGGCAGAAACAGTAGGCTGTACCTTTCTGGATACGGTTCTTTCTCCCACCAATACCTCTTTTCCCTTGGATGACACCTTCAGAACGGGAAAACTGCCACCCTCCACCTGAATGATCCCTTCAGAAATCAAATAATCGATGAACAGTCCGACTTCTTTCTGAGATTGATCCTTCATTAATCCATAGGTGGATAACCGGTCGAATCCCCAGTCTAGTATTTTCTTATTCCTTGATCCCGTCAGCACACCACTGATAAGGGAGGTTCCAAACCTCTCATTCATCCTCATCATACAGGATAAGACCATTTGTGCTTCCTTTGTGACATCCTCGGATTCTCTCTCATCCAGGCAGTTGCTGCAATGGCCGCAGGCTTCCTCCACCCGTTCCCCGAAATATGCCAGAATGTAGTTCTGTAAACAGGATTCGGTATGGACAAAATCGACCATGTCACGTAATTTCTGCATTTCGTTCTGATGCAATTCCGGATTGATGATATTTTGATCAATGATGTACCGCTGCGTCTGGATATCCTGTGGGGAAAACAATAACACACATTCGCTTTCCACTCCATCACGGCCTGCCCTGCCGGCCTCTTGATAGTATCCTTCCATATTCTTCGGAATTTGATAGTGAATCACGAAACGGACATTCGACTTATTGATCCCCATTCCAAACGCATTGGTCGCTATCATGATGGTGATGGAATCATTCAGGAAAGCTTCCTGCTGTTCCTGCCTTAATGTGTCAGAAAGCCCGCCATGATATTTCCCGACGGCCACTCCTTTTTTCTCGAAGAATAGATAAAGGTTTTCCACTTCTTTGCGTGTCGCACAATAAATAATACCCGAATGCTGCTGATTCTTTTTTACATACCGTTCTACCCAACGCTTTCGATCTTCTCCTTTTACTACCTGGAAAAATAAGTTCGTCCTCTGGAATCCAGTTAATACTTTGTATTTTTCCGGAATGTGCAGGTGATGAAGGATATCGGACTGCACCTGGGGAGTGGCTGTTGCTGTAAGAGCAAGAATCGCTGGATTTGAACGGAGCTGGTTCACAGCATTGTAGATCCCTAAATAGCTGGGTCTGAAATCATGTCCCCATTGGGATAAGCAATGGGCTTCGTCTACAGCTACAAGGGGAATGGGCAAGGTATTCAGGAAACGAATAAAACCATACGATTCCAATCGCTCCGGGGCAATATAAACAAGCTTGTATTCCCCTGATGATATCTCTTCCATTCTATTCTCTACTTCACTGTTTGATAGGGTACTATTAATAAAGGTAGCGGGAATGCCTTGATGAATCAATGAATCCACCTGGTCCTTCATCAGGGAGATAAGGGGTGAGATCACCAGGGTCACGCCATCGAGCATAAGTGCGGGAATCTGGTAACAGAGTGATTTCCCACCACCAGTGGGCATGATGCCGACAGTGTTTTTTCCGTCCAGTATGTATTGAATGATACTTGCTTGACCATCCCTGAATTCATCATATCCAAAGTATTGCTTTAATACTTTTTTTGCTTCTGTGATCAAATATCTTCCCTCCAAATGATGTTCTTTCCCTATATTGTATTAAAGAAAAGGGGAAGTGCCAATAGGAAGTCCAAAGTTCCCAAAAAAAGCCCCCCGTATTGAGGGGGCGATTCCAAATCCTTATAACGAATAGACCTTCTTACCATTATGCCATGTTTCTACAACCCTGATGTTGTTTATTTCATCGCTTGAAACCTCCATGGGATGCCGATCCAGCAGGATGAAATCTGCACGTTCTCCTTCCGAGAGGGTTCCTGAATTATGTGGTTCATTTAATTCGATGATGGTAGGCATGGACGTATATCCCCTATACGCTTCATTCACTGTCAGCTTTTCCTGGGGCTGCCAGCCACCTGATGGATTTCCAGTAAGGTCGGTCCTGTTCACGGCTGCAAACATACCCTCGAAGGGATCGATGGAACCAATAGGCAGGTCCGAGCTTAATGTATAAGGGATTCCCCGGTTTACAATACTTTTAAATGCATCGCAGTAGGGAGCAAGATCTTCCCCTACCCATTTTACTTTTTGGTCCCATTCCCCCATTAAGAAAGAAGGCTGAGTTTCAATCGTGGGTTTGAGTTTTTCCAATCGGTATAGTAAGTCCTCCCCCAAGGTTTGAGCATGGATGACCCTGTGATGATACATATCGGTTCGCGCTTCTTTCTGTTCGAGTGCGGTAATCGCCTGTTCAACCGCTTGATCACCGATGGCATGCATGGCCACCTGCATGCGATTTTCACCTGCCAGCCTTACCAATTCATTCAGCTCTTCCTGTGTATAGATCAAGATGCCGTTTGTATCAGGCTGGTCCTTATAAGGGATCCTCATGGCCGAGGTATGAAGACGTTGAGTCCCATCAAGGAATATCTTCACAGCGCCCACTTTCACATGTTCTGTACCTTCGCCTGTCCGTTCTGGATGGCGCTCGAGAAAATCGTGCAGATGCTGTTTTTTAAAGATGTAGTGATGCAAGTATACTCTGATCGGTAATTCCCCTTCTTTTTCCAACCCGGTATAGGCCTCCCATAACCGATCATAAGAACCAATGAAATTCAGGTCGTCCGTGTGAATGGTCGTAATCCCATGCTTGAGCATATGAGGAATCCCGTGTTTGATTGCATCCTTGGCATCTTCACTGCTTCTCTTCCGGAAATGATGTTTGATGAAATGTACGGCACTATCCTTGAAACGGCCTGTCCAGTCGCCGCTGTCATCTGTTTCTTTGAAAGCATCTGGAATTTCGTTGAATTCCTCTTCATCCTTTAACAAATCTATGACCTTATGATTCACAATGCATTCATGACCGTCCTGATGAAGAAAAAACATATACGTATGTAAATGCAATTCATCCAGATCTTTACCGGTCAAAAGATCATTTCGATCCTTAAACTCACTATCATCAAGGCCTCTTCCTACGATCCAATCCCCATTCTCCATTTCAGGATAATATTCAAGAACTTCCTTTTTCATTTCTTCCCAGCTTGTCACATGTCTAAGGTCGAGTTCTCTCTTCATTAATCCATACCGTAAAAAATGCATGTGTGAATCATGAAATGCCGGGGACAGCACTCTTTCCATCCCATCGACCGTTTCCCCGTTTTCGGTTTTTCTTTCTTCTTCTTTGATCCTGGTTATCCTTCCCTCCTCGATCGTCACACTATACTTCTTAGTCGGGTTGGTATATTCATGACCGTCATATAATCGAACATTCGAAATCTTCACTAGACACTTCCTCCTTAAAGTTGGGTATACTCTTGTTTATACCTCAACCCGATTCGATTAAACGTAAAAAAGCTGTACATGCATAGTCGCATGTACAGCCTCTTCAATGAATCAGAACCATCTTACTGTTTTTTCTTCTTTAATTTCGTCAACTGGTTTGGACAGCTTCCAAAAACCGTCCCATACAGTTTCTTTACGCTCATTTTCAACGGTAGTACTTTTCACTTCTTTCTCTTTCTTGGACATGATGCTCCCTCCTTTAATACATAAATACATTACATACTATTCAAATGTAAAAAAAGAGTTTAATCATTTTTTCGCAATTCTTGAAACAGTTACGATCCGGATAGAAAAAAGAACCAATCCGGGGATTGGTTCTTTACGTTCAATCAGGATGATTTCATTGTTGGATGGGGATTATCCACGACTTGCAATACTTTAGTGGAAGTCACCATATCTTCTTTACAAAGCGGACACTTAGGTGTATCTTCACTCTTGAAATTATCTCTCATCCAGCCCTTACAATCTTCAGCGGAACAAGCCCAAATCTTTGTTTCCTCTGTTTTTATTTCTTCCTCAACTTGATTTCTACGACCAAAAGCCATTGAACGTCCTCCTTTAAGGTAAGTAGGATTTCCTTGCTATGCTTTCTAACAGGAAAATATTGATTGTGGTAATTTATGCTGCAGATAGTATGTGGTCAGTAATAGTACATTAATAATCGGATAAAATGCATCGATTATTTCCATTATACCATACTTGACTCCATTTTAATATATCAACACGAAAGTATGGGCTTTATGTAAAGATGGAAAGACCTGTATCATTTTTTCTTTTTGCCCCTTGAGGATGGCGCCTTCACTCCACCTGGCATCTCCTGGCTTGTCGTACCTTGCCCTTCTACTTGAGAAGAACCGAGAGTGGCTTTAGATGCATCCTTTTTCCTGTTACTCATCGAAATCACCTCCCTTTCTACCGTTCCCATGAACCTCTAATTTTATGTACATCACATAGAAATTCAATCGGCCCTTTCAATGAGTAAGAAACGGGGACATGGGAAATCTAATCATTAAATTAAGGTTTTAGGGTGTTGAGGTCTGTGTTCAAACGAAGAGAGATGAAGAAGAGTATAGATCAAGGTCCCCCTCACAGCTTTGATATCGAGGACTTCCACAAGGAATTGCTTGCTATGGTGAGCAACAGTGAAGACTTAGTATTCAGGGTCATTACAAAAGGGGATCAAAAAATCGCAGTGGCTTATTTTGACGATCTGATTAACCCCACCTCCATGCAGGATAGCATTGTCAGGCCACTTGAGGAATCCAGCGAAGATCTGAACTATCATCTGATCAAAGATACAATTAATATTGCAAAGCTTACAACCACGAATGCCATTACTGATGTAGTCGATAATCTTGTGAATGGGACCGCTTATATCTTTAAAGAGGGGGATACCCATGGGGTTTTAGCCGATGTGGCAGATAAAGGCACACGGGCACTTGAAAAGGCGGAAACCGAATCATTGGTGTTTGGGCCGAAAATCTCATTCACTGAATCCATAACGAAGAATCTCAATTTAATCCGATCAAATATCAATGATCCTAAATTATGCGTCGAGACCTTTATGGTCGGATCCAGAACGAAAAAAAAGGTGCAAATGGTTTATATAAAGGATATTGCAGAGGAAGAAAACGTCAATACGTTCAGACAACGGATGACAGATATTGAAATTGACAGCATTGTGGATTCTACTGTACTTGCTCAATTGATTGAGGATAATTCTTTCACCTTCTTCCCGCAATTCATTACGACGGAGCTGCCCGACCGGTGCACCATCTCCCTTCTACACGGTAAAATCGCTTTACTCGTGGATCGCAGTCCCACGGCTATAATCGGACCTTCCACGTTCATAAATTTCTTCGAATCCACAGAAGATATTTATATGAGATGGAATATGGGGACCTTTCTCCGTTTCATCCGTTTTGTAGCGATCTTTTTTTCTATTCTTTTGACCCCGGCATATGTAGCCGTCCTAACGTATCATTACGAAGTCATTCCTTCTGCTCTCTTAGTTTCATTGGGCCAATCACGGTCGAATGTGCCTTTCCCCCCTGTCTTCGAAGCCTTGTTATTGGAATTTATCATTGAATTATTAAGGGAAGCCGGAGCCAGGTTGCCAACCAAGGTAGGACAGACGATGGGTATCGTGGGTGGTATTGTCATCGGACAGGCGTCCGTTCAAGCGGGATTCACCAGTAATATCCTGATTATCATCATTGCGATTTCCGCGCTTGGATCCTTTACTGCCCCCAGCTATGCCATCGGGACTGCCGTTCGGATCATACGTTTCCCAATCATCGTCATGGCAGGATTGTACGGCGGAGTCGGAATCATGTTTTGCTTTTGCTTTATCTTGATTCATTTACTGAAGATCACAACATTGGGAAGACCCTATTTATCTCCCATCTATCCATTCAGATTTTCGGATTTGAAATACAGCATATTCCGCATGCCATATCAGTATTTAGTCAAACGTCCCGTATCCAATCATCCCATTGACAAGGGGCGCATCCCGATCAAAAAAGCCAAAATGAAAAAAGACGTCGATGAGTAAAGGGTGATATGTATGGAGATCAATGTGAATCCTAAAGAGCGGCTGATGTTTAATGCGTTTTTACTTATGTTTATTTTACATACAGCCCAAACCGGGGTGGGAATTGCCGGCTTACCAAGGATCATTTACATGGAGGCGAATAGGGATGCCTGGATTTCGGTAATCATTGCAGGCATTCTTGTTTCCTTTGTGTTATTCCTCATGGTTAAAACACTTGAAACCTATGATAGTGCAGATTTATATGGGATTCATATGGACGTATACGGTAAGTGGATCAGTAAAGGAATGAATTTCCTCTATATCCTTTTCTATCTGGGCGTGACCTATGTCATCCTGATGAATTACATCGAGATGGTGCAGGCCTGGATCTTCCCGAGAATGCCGACTTGGCTTTTGATGGGGCTGCTCCTCTTCTTACTTGTTTATGCTGTTCTTGGAGGAATCAGAGTAGTCGTGGGAATTGCGTTCTTAGGTCTGATACTGGCATTTTGGCTATTATTCATGATCTACACCCCGGTTAAATTCATGGACTTCAATCACCTTCTGCCGGTCATGACTTCCTCTCCAAAGGAGCTCATGATGGGTGCTTATAAAACGAGCTTTACCATCATTGGCTTTGACTTGGTGTTATTTGTCTATCCTTATATAAAGGAAAAGAAAAAAGTATTAAAATACGCTCTCATCGGCACCGGATATTCAACCTTTTTATTTACTCTGGTCACCGTTGTAAGCATAGGTTTTTTCTCAGAGGACGCTTTGTTAAAGACAATCTGGCCCGTTCTATCCATGTTCAAGATCTTGAGGATACCAAACCTGGAGCGCTTTGAGTTCATTGCCGTCTCCTTCTGGATGTTAGTCATCCTCCCAAACATATGCCTGTACTTTTGGGTGGCGACCAGGGGGATGAAGAGAGTCTTTCATTTTTCTCAAAAGAAAGCCATCTATCTCTTCGCAGCCACCCTATGGATATTATCACTATTCGTTCATGAACGAATAACGATGAATACCATTACGGATAAGGTGGGTACTGCAAGTTTTTTTCTTTCTTTCATGTATCCCGCTCTCCTGTTTATCCTGGTAAAATTAAAACATATCGGCAACAGGAAAAAAGGTGTAGACCTATGAATAAAGTCTTGTTACTTATTTTGGTCTGTCTCCCTTCTATTTTCTTAAGCAGCTGTGTGGAAACGAAATATTTAGAAAAGCTCGGTCTGATCACGGCCGTCGGCTATGACCAGGCTGAAGATGACAATATCACGGGGACGCTGGTCCTTTATCAATTCAACCCTGCCATGGAGGATGTTGAAAAGGTCCTCTCCACCACGTCTAAAACCAGTAAAGGCATCCGGTTATCACAGAATCTGGAGTCTGATCATAAACTTGTGTCCGGCCAGTTGAGGATCGTCGTATATGGCCGGGAGCTGGCAGCCAGAGGGATTTCCCACCTGGTCGATACGCTTGAAAGGGATTCCGCAATCGGGAATATGGTGTATTTAACGATAGCCGATACGACGGCTGAAGAAGTATTGAGGTATCAGACGGAGGAAAAACCTTCGAACAGGGGGACCTATCTTTACAATTTAGTCAGGCAAAACGTAGAATCAGAGATGATTGTTTCCCCAACCTTGCAGGAATTCATCACTGATTACGGAAGCGTCGGTAAAGACCCCATCCTACCATTATTGACGGCTGCAAATGGAAAAGTCGGGGTAGATGGCTTCGCATTATTCACAAGAGATAGGTTCATTAAGGAAATTAATAAAGACCGGATCTTCTTCATCCGTTCGTTAATGGAAAACTACAACGCAGGGAGTGTAGAGGTAGAATTACCTCTGGAAAAGTTCAAGCCATACCTATCACGCCTTCCTGCAGCTCCCGAAAACAACAAAGTATATATGATGATCGACAGCATCAAATCTTCCCATAAGATCCAGACAGAGAAAAAAGAGCGGGCTTCCTTCAAGGTCGAATTGAATCTTGAGTCACGAATACTCGAAATGACCGAAGAATTGCAGCTGTCTAAACCAAATGCCCTGCACTTGGTTGAAGAGGAAGTGGAGAAATATATTGAAGAAAACATTAGGGATACCCTCCTGATGCTGCAGGAGGAAGGAACAGATCCGATTGGGTTTGGAATGGAGTACAGGAGTGTCAGAGGACACGAGGATTTGACAAGGAAGCAGTGGGACAAACTGTATAAAGAGGCTACCTTTGATGTGAAAGTGAATAGCAAAATCATCCGTACAGGCGTTATCGATTAATAGCGGGAACAGGTCTATCCGATATCGGATAGACCTATTGTTCCATTCTACTGGTGATTTCCGTGACGATCGAGTCATCCTTGATCTCCATCGGTTGATCGTTCTCAAAGATGACCAATCCATAATAGACCTGCAGATCATCATCACAGGCTTCACAAAAATACACCTCTTCCGGATCCCAAAAGGCTATGGAGTGAAATTTCTTCGTCTTTGCCTTTGGATAACGTTCACTGAATCGTTTCAATTCCATTAGAAAGGTTTCAACGGCTTCTTCCCTGCTATCAAACGTCCAATCGCTTCTGATATCCTTTTCCCAGCCTTCAAAGAACCACCATGGCTCTGCATCACTTTTCGTCGTTATAACTCTCCATCTAGTATTCAATGCTTCACCCTCCTTGCTGCCATGTCCAAATTGTACATAAAATGGACAGGAAAGAAAAATATTTAACTTATCCCTCCTATAAAATTATTGACAAGTTCCCTGCCGTACAAGCATAGGTTTAATAGAAAAGTACTATGCTTTCTGACCGAGGAGGGAAATCATATGAATTTCATTGTTTTGAAGAAAGGTTCCATCATTGCCATACTGGTGACAATCCTGGTGATTACAGTCGGTACGATTTGGTCTCTATCTTCGAAAAACTCATACCCGACAGTGTCGCTATCCGAGAAAACGGGAGAAAAACAAGTCATTCAGCTTGTAACCGGAGAATTCAAATCGAAGACTGCCGACGGCAAGGAAATCGAAGCATATCGGTGGGACCCCGGGACGATTGTGGTGGAAAAAGGCAAAGAGGTGGAACTGCGCATTTACGGAGTGAACGGCATGGAACACCCATTTTACATCGAGGGCACGGATATTAAAGGGACTGTAAAAAAAGGGAAAGAAACCGTTGTAGATGTAACGTTCTCAAAGGAAGGAACGTACAGGCTTATTTGTGAAATGCATGAAACCATCGAGAATAACGGTCCGATGATTGCGTATATCGTTGTCGATTAGCGTAATATCACTGAAATGAGAGGTCTCTAAAGTGATTTGTCACTTAGAGACCTTTTAACTTGCTCTCAAATACATTTTTTCAATGAAACCAATCGTTCACAAAATCGTATAAACAATTACCATGGATTCTATCCGGGTTTCGCAGTATACTGTAAATGTGATAAAATGTTCTTTCATCTATTATGGATGCAACTAGAATAGTAAAAGGAGTCTTCTCCATTGACATACATTATTGTACAAGACTTATTGGATTTTTACTTAAGTCCTTTGCATGTCAGTATCGTATTTTTATTCATATTGGCATTGATCTGGGATCGGTGTCCATCACCATTCCATCTCTATACACAATACTATGATAAAAAACTGGAAGGAAACAACCTCATTGTCAGACAGGTTGCGGAAAATGAAGCCTTACCTGTCAGGGTCTGGTTTACAACCTGTATGAAGTTTCAATTCTATCATACTGATAATGATGAAGAATCCTCTTCTGTATTTATGTAAAAGAAAAGCATATATACAGAGGAGGAAAAACATTGAAAAAAATTTCATTCATTTTCGTTTTACTTTTATTAACATTGACCGGATGCCAGTCTGCTACCACTGAAGGGGCATTCTTTCATGATTATCTTGTCAATCCATTTTCATTTCTCATCCATGAAATAGGAACCTTCCTTGGCGGGAATTTCGGCGTGGCCATTATTGTGATCACCCTCCTTATTCGTCTTATTCTTCTGCCTTTTATGCTTAAAACGTATAAGAATCAACAGGATATGAAAGGGAAAATGGCGTTGATAAAGCCCGAGATGTCTGCGATCCAAAAGAAGATCAAAGAAACGAAGGATAAAGAAGAGCAGAAGAAGCTTCAGCAGGAATTGATGATGCTCTATCAAAAAAACGGTGTAAATCCTCTCAATATGGGATGTTTGCCTTTATTGATCCAAACGCCCATCCTGATTGGACTTTATTATGCGATCCGTTCATCTTCAGAGATTGCCAGTCACTCTTTCCTATGGTTCAACCTGGGACAACCGGACCATATCATGGCGATTATTGCCGGGGTTGTGTACTTGCTCCAATCACGCGTTTCCTTGATGAATATCCCTGCAGAGCAGCAGGCACAGATGAAAATAATGGGGCTTCTGTCCCCGGTCATGATCTTCATCTTTTCACTGAACGCACCGGCTGCCCTTCCATTGTATTGGACGGTCGGAGGCGCATTCCTCATCTTGCAGACCCTGATCGGCAAGACCCTTTACCATCAGCAGCCAGCATTAGAAAAACAGGAAAGTCAATAACAAAAGGGAGCCTGCAGGCTCCCTTTTGTTCTATATTCCACTCTTACTTAGTGAAAGAGCCTGGCCGAAACACGGACACCCCTGCAATGAATAGAAGGGCCAGGTAAATCATAAGCGGGTAAAATAAAAGCTGACCGCTCCACTCCTTCCCGAAAAACAGCCCCTTATGCTCACTCGAAGCAACTGCTTCGGTGTGCGTTACGGGTGTTCCCTCCACCGGTGTCAAATTGGTTGACAACATTTCTTCATGATCCTGGTTATAAAGGGTCAACTCCCCACTTGCTTCAAGCTTCTGTATGATCTTCCCGTTAACAGGCTGTGTAAATGGAATGTCCTTTTTCAAATCATAAGAAGTACCGTTCAATTGAAAGACGGTCTCCTTAGGGATATAATTCCTTTCAAACTGATTCAACCCATAATCAAGCAATTTCCTCGTATCTGAATAAATGGCTCTTTTGGACTGTGCCTTCATCGTGACGACCACGATGGAAAGATTATCATTTTCCGCTGACGTCACCAGGGTGTGACGGGATTCGTCTATAAACCCATTCTTACCTCCCGTCACTTCAGGATAGGGGATTTCCCCCTTCACCATCTTGTGATGATTAAAAAGCGTGGTATTCCACCCTTCAGCCTTCCAGTCCAGGGAGTCTATATCAAATAGCTTCCTAAATTGTTCATTCTGTAACGCGTAGCTTGTGATTTTAGCCATATCATAGGCGGTTGTATAATGATTTTTCCCATAAAGTCCATGAGGATTTTCAAAATGTGTATCCCGGACCCCCACTTCCTCCTTAAGAAAGAGATTCAATTTATCGACAAACTTTTTCACAGAACCTTCTGTATGTTCAGCGATGGCAACGGCTGCATCATTCCCGGAGTTCACCATCAGTCCTTGAAGCAGCTGCTCCATGCTCAATGTTTCACCGGCAGCTAAATAAACAGTGGAACCCTCGGTACGGCTTGCCTTCTCGCTGATTTGCACCAGGTCACCGAGATCGCTATGCTGAATCGCATAAATCGCTGTGGCAATTTTTGTAATACTTGCAGGGTTCATTCGTTTGGTACCATTTTTAGAGTACAGGATACTCCCGGTTTTAGAATCTATTATAATAGCCGAGTCACTATAAATATGTCCTGGTTTTTTCACTGCATTTTGTTGAGCTGAAACACTTGGGGTAATGAAGCAAAGTAAGATCAGCACAATAACCTTTTTCATATATCCACACACCTGTCTTGTCATTGGTCTCACTTACCCATTCTACCAAAAATGGATTTCCTATAATCACTCCATTAAAAAATGTTATGAAATTGAAAGAATGATGCTAATTCCTTACATATTCCCCCGATTTTTCTTCCATCACTGATACTTTATTTCCATTTTCCCTCCGTTTCCACTAAAATGAGAGTATGAATATGAAACCTTTTACACAATGAACCGTAAGTAAGATAAGCATCTTTATTAAGGGGTAGATAAAATGAACACATTTCTGCAATTTTTATTAAGATCGGTCATCTCTTTCAGTGTCGGGACCAGCAGTTTTATCGCTTACTTACTCCTCTTTGACATGGGATTCCCGCTTACACTCTTATCAGGTGTAGGTACCGGAGTACTCTTTTACATGATCATAAAGGCTCTTCAAAAAAAATGGTGGTTGAATAAAAATGGTCTTTCCGGACAGGAGTTTCGATATATAAACAGAAATTTAAAGGAAGCGAAAGAAAAGGTGAAACGGCTGCAACGTCAGCAGTTAAGGGTAAGATCGCTTGGAGCTTTTAAGCAAATCCTTGAAATCAACCGATTAAGCCGAAGAATTTATCAACTTGTAAGAAAAGAACCCAAGAGATTTTTTTCAGCTGAGTCCTTCTTCTTCTACCATTTAGATTCTGTCGTGGAAATTACCGAGAAGTATACGTTCCTGGCTTCCCAGCCTGGTAAAAATAAAGAAACCTTCCTGTCTCTCCAGCAAACCCGTACGACACTGGACGATTTAACAGGTTCCTTGGAAAATGATTTACAGAAAGTGTTGGCAGATGACATGGATCACCTGCAATTTGAACTGAATTTCGCCAATCAGCATTTATCGCACAAAAAAGATCTCAAATAAATGTCGGAGGTTTTATGATGGAACAACGAAATGAACAATCAGAACTGGATTTATTGCTTTCAAACCCGTTCGGGGAAGAAATGCCTGCGGTGAACGAACAAACCAAGTCTCCCCTTTTACTTGACCGATTGCCTAAAGAACAGCAGGAAAAAGCCAAACAACTAGCAGCACAAATCGACTACAAGGACTATGAAGCCATTCTAAAATATGGAACAGCGGCCCAGACCCAACTGTCGACATTCTCACATTCGATGTTGGATCATGTTCAAAAACGGGATATCGGACCGATCGGTGACGTGTTAGGCGATTTAATGAAAAAGCTCGAGCAAATGAATCCCGATGAGCTTAATACTAAACAAAAAGGCGTATTTAAAAAGCTTTTTCGAAAAGTTTCATCCTCTTTACAGGAAGTGCTTTCTAAATACCAGAAAATCGGATCTCAGATTGATCGGATTTCAGTCAGACTCGAGCATTCGAAAAAGACCCTGCTCGATGATAACCGATTATTGGAAACCTTATATGAAAAAAATAAAGACTATTTTCAAGCCCTTAATATGTATATTGCGGCTGCTGAAATCAAACGGGAAGAAATCCAGCACAATCTCCTCCCCTCTTTGCGTAAGAAAGCAGAAGAAACCGATGATGAGCTGATCTACCAGGAAGTCAATGATACCATGCAGTTCCTTGATCGATTGGATAAACGAATCCATGATTTAAAGCTGAGCAGACAAATGACGATTCAGTCCGCCCCTCAAATCCGTTTGATACAAAATACAAATCAGGCATTGGCAGAAAAGATACAGGCTTCTGTCCTTACAGCGATTCCTCTTTGGAAGAATCAAATCGCCATCGCCCTGACCCTTCTGAATCAACAGAAGGCTGTAGCCGCTCAAAAGCAGGTATCACGCACGACTAACGAGCTGCTATTAAAAAATTCCGAGATGCTCAAAACAAACAGCATCGAGACCGCTAAAGAAAACGAACGGGGAATCATAGATATCGACACCCTCAAGAAAACCCAGGAAAACCTGATCTCCACCATTGAAGAAACCTTGGCCATCCAGGCGGAAGGCAGACAAAAGCGACAACAGGCCGAACAGGAAATGGTCACAATGGAAAATGATTTGAAACAAAAACTCATCGAAATCAGAAAGTAACCAAATTAATAAATATGAGCACTGGCCATTCCTGCGAATCTTTCGTGGAAATGGCCTTTCATTTTATTCCTGCATAATATACTCCCTCATTCGAGTACTGAATCATATATCTTGCATATCCGATTTGATTATACTATCATTCTCCACATGCAAATAATTGATACCTCAATAAATTGCACACAATTTTATTGAAACACAAGAAATAGTTCCCAAGAGTATCTGCGGTACAAAACGGGAAAAGCATAAGTGTTACCTTTCATCCAAAAGAAGAGGAGTTTTTATCATGGAAAACTATCAAGAACTTATCAATAAACAGAAATCATTCTTTCGTTCAGGTACTACAAAGGATACCAGTTTCAGGGTAGAAGCTTTGACTAAGTTAAAGAATCTTATCCAAACGCATGAACATGACATAATAAAAGCTGTAAAGAATGATTTGAATAAGCCTGAAATAGAAGCTAAACGGGCAGAAATCGGCCTTGTCCTTGGTGAGATCGACTTCACTTTAGAGAATCTAACAAGATGGGCATCACCTGAGGAAGTTCAAACACCGGATACACATCGAGGGGCAAAGAGCTTTATTTATCCAGAGCCCTATGGATCGATCCTTGTCATAGCTCCATGGAACTATCCATTCCAACTAGCAGTGGCACCCCTTGTTGGAGCGATCGCTGCCGGCAATACCGCTGTCCTGAAACCATCGGAATTGACCCCGAACACTTCAAGCCTGCTTGCAAGCATGATCAATGACCACTTCCAGGAAGAGCATCTCCATGTCGTCGAAGGAGAAGTCGAAACAAGCACTGCATTGCTCCAGGAAAATTTCGATTACATTTTCTTCACGGGAAGCACTGGTGTCGGGAAAATCGTCGCAGAAGCTGCAGCCAAGCATTTAACACCCGTGACGCTTGAACTTGGTGGTAAAAGTCCTACGATTGTACATTCAGATGCGGACATTGATGAAGCGGCGAAACGAATTGCAAGAGGGAAATTTGCGAATGCAGGTCAAACATGTGTCGCTCCGGATTATGTTCTCGTCCATCGTGAAGTAAAGAACGAGCTGGTGGAAAAACTGAAAGAAGCCATCTATGCCAGTTACGGGGACGATATCATTCATAACCCAGACTTTGGCCACATTGTTAGCACAAGGCATTTTGATCGCCTGAAAAGCTTTCTGGGCAATGGAAGCATGGTTACCGGTGGAGCCTCAGACCGTGAAAATCTCGTCATTGAACCGACGATTCTTGATTCGATTTCATGGGAAGATCCGATCATGCAGGATGAAATTTTCGGACCGATCCTCCCGATCATTGAATATGAAGACACTTCTGAAGTGATTGATCAAATTGTGAAGCGTCCGAAGCCGTTGGCACTTTATCTTTTCTGTGAAAATGAAACGCTTCAGGATGAAATATTGACGAATATCTCATTTGGAGGCGGCGCGATCAATGATACAATCAACCACATGACATCTCACTATCTTCCTTTCGGTGGGGTTGGAGCCAGCGGAATGGGTGCGTATCACGGTAAAGCAAGTTTCGATACATTCTCCCATTTCAAGAGCATCTTGAAACGCTAGAATGTAAAAAGATCATGTTACCTTCACCCTTGTGATTTACCTTGGTAAGACAGGACTTCATTCTTTCGATGGCTAAAACAAGACCATGGGCTCTTCATATATGAGAGCCCATGGTCTTTTACTACTGATGCCGGGAAACGCACCTCTTCATTCAAATTAATTACTTTATTTCTCCTCGTTATGCACAATGCTATCCATGATGCTGTCATATTCATTCTCCGCAATGGCACTGCTGATGATTTCTTCTTTTTCGAGTTTTGCAACCGCCTCATACTCTGCATACATCGCGTGTTTTCTAAGTGTAGAGAGCTGTTTTTCTTTTAATACCGGGTTGCGTTCAAATAAGTCATCCAATTGTGCTTTCAGCATATCAATTCTTTTTTCGTATGTATCAATGAGCTCCTTCGAAATTGGGTCAGTGATATAGAGCTTTTGTTTCACACGATGAATCTCTGATATCGCCATTTCATAACGATGAAGCTGACTAAGTAATTTCTCGAATTCCTGATTCCCTTCCTCTTTCGGCTTAATGCCCAATACATTGATTAACGGTTTGATGGTCAGTCCCTGGACAACCAGGCTGAATAAGACGACACTAAAGCCGAGGATCAACACGTCCTCCCTGCCTGGGAAGTCCCGTGGAAGACTCAGTACAAGAGCAATCGAGAGAGATCCTTTCAACCCTCCCCAATTCAATATGTGCTTCCACATATGCGGGAAGTTCCCGATAAGGGACAAGCTTGTATAAACAGCTATACTCCTTGCCACTAATACGATAAGTATGGCTGCGAGAATATATGGCCACTTCTCAAGGAGGTCGATCCTAGTTATCTCAAGGCCCACCATTAGGAATACCAGAGAATTCGCAAGTAATGCTGCAACATCCCAAAAACTGTTGATATTCAACTTGGTAGTGGGACTCATTCCGATCTTCCCGCCGAAATTTCCGAAGATCAGGGCTGCAATGACCACGGCGATGACCCCTGAAGCATGTACATTTTCCGCCAGTAGGAAGGAACCGTAAAATAGGATGACACTAAAAATGATCTCAAGGGGATAATCATCGTAGTACTTCGTTAAAATCGAAAAGGCATACCCCAGGGAACCACCGATGATCAGTCCCAATGAGACCACCCTGATGAACTCCCACAATCCGCTCCCAAGGCCCGCCCATCCAGCATCGATATATGACACAAGATAAAAGGCGGATATATTGAATAAAACAACAGCTAAACCATCATTGAATAAGCTTTCACCTTCAATCACAACGGCCAATCTCTTCTTAACGCCCACACTCTTGAAAATGCTTAATACACTGACAGGATCTGTTGCACTCATCAGGGCTCCAAAAACAAAAGCTGCCTGAATAGAGAAATCAAAGAAATAGTACGCTGAAAAACCGACGATTAAAAATGAAATCAACGTTCCACCGAAAGCCAAAGCGATGATCGGTTCTTTATTGGCCCTTAGATGGGAATAGGGAAGCTTCAATGCAGCTTCTCCCAAAAGAGCAGGTAAAAACAAGGTGATAATGACGAAATTAAAGACTTCACCTTCTGTAATAAAAGCCTTAAGCGGCTCCAATACGGGTATATTGAATAACCCGATCAGCGCACCGACAATTACGAGGGCAATCGGATAGGGCTGCTTGAATTTCTTGGATATCGCCGTTATACCAGCTGCAATCATGACTAATATAAGACCTAGTTCGAAAATATGATGCATATCCAGCTCTTCCATATATGTCCCTTCCTCCCTTGTACACTATTATCATTTCCCTTTTATGTATATTTACTAACCTACCCGTTTGTTTAAGAAAGACTCAACTTTCTTTAGTATACAGAAATTTCCTTGGAGATTATAATCCATTCCATATCTTTGAGTCCTTAAAACCAGGATGTGGGGTATCAAGGAAGAGTTAAGAAAAGAGACTAGTACAAAAGTGTTTAATAAAAAGAAAATCCGAACAATCATCGAAATTCACTTTTGAAATTCGAAATCGTTCGGATTTATCATTTAGCTATTTACGTAAATACTGTTGCTTTTGGATGAAGTGAGTAGTGGTTGATTTCCGCTCCAGTTGCTCGCTTTCCGCGGGGCTGGCGGTGAGCCTCCTCGGCTGCGCCTGCGGGGTCTCACCTGTCCAGCTATTCCCGCAGGAGCGTCAGTGACGAGGAGGCTTGCCTTCCGCCCGAGGAAAGCGAAGTCTTGCACGGAAATCAATAGCGGTGTAAGAAGTGATCCTTAATTTTTTTGATGGTTCGTCAGTAGAGGCAATGGATTTATGCCCCAACCTCTTTTAAACATTTATATACTCTTGTACAAGAGCTTTCTGAGTAAAGGGAATAATACTTCCGGGAGTTCTTCCACATCTGAAACAAGGATGCTGTAATTCCCGTAAATATTCTGGATGGTTTTTCTTTGGGCCTCATCGATTTCACCGTTTGATAAAAAAACATTGATGACTTCGATTCCCTTTTTCCTTGCATCCAGAACGGCTTCGTGAGTATCCACAATTCCATTCTGTTCGTACTCCATGGCTGCAGGCTCACCATCTGAAAAAACAAGGAGGAATTTTTGTTTTTCATTCCGCATCAGAATTCTTTCTGTCATCAGGCGAATGGCAAAACCATCACGATTGTCCTCTTCCGGCTGAAGCTGCATGATTTCAGAACCACTGCCTGGTTTCAGTGAGGTATAGAAATTGAGCACAGGGTTTAAGTAATTCGGTTGACTGGTCTTGGTCGCACGATTCGTATCTTCCCAGAAGCCGACGACTTCATGTGGTACCCTGACTGATTTTAACGATTCATGAAACAACGTGATACCAAGCTTCGTCTGATCCATTTTATCATACATGGAGCCTGAGCAATCGACCAGTAGAGAAAACACTGCATCTATCTCTGAAGAAGGATTCTGCTTTTTATAAAAAAGTCTTGGATTATCATCTGTTATGAACCGTAATAACTTGTTATTCAATCTGCCGAAATGCAGATCGCTGCGCGGCTGTATACGCTTATGTTCCAGTGTTTTCTCAATCATCTTCTGAAGCTTTTTTTGAAATGGAGCAATCAATCCTTTGTTCTGACTATACGCTAGTTTTTCTTCAGAAGTGGGAACAGAGGGGGTAAGAAAGTGAGGTACTGCGAAGCGATTGTCCTTTCCATACTCACTTTCTCCCCCTCCAGACTCTTCCCTCTCCTGCTCCTCGGCTTTCACATTATGGTACTGCTCCCGTTCTGTCTCCTGCTTAGAGCCTTGAACCATTGCTAAAGCCTGATCAGCATCGTCTCCTTCACGGACACCTTCTCCCATGAGGTCGGATTGCGAACCTTGATCCAGATCGAACTGCAGGAAGGATTCCCCTTTGTCACTTGTTTCCCTGTGCCATGTACGGAATTCTTCATCCAGGATCTCTTCTTCCCCTGTGCTTTCTTCTTCCAGTACATCATCATTCTCCAGGGGGTCTTTCCTTTTTAAATCGTCAAAGGTTTCACCGGACGTTTCTTCTATCTCATAGACGTCCTCAGGCAAATGAAAGTATTCATTCAACATATCTTTTTGAACAATTTCATCCACAACCTCAACAATCTCCAAAGCTACCTTCACAACATCCTTCGTCTGACGGGTCTCATAAAATCGGGTAATCTGGCCATGAATAAACGGCATGGCCAGGTCAATATCCTCATTTATCTTCACCGGTTGTTCCAACGGGGATTGGGCGTGAAGAAGGAGGTAAATCGAATTGAACAGAGCATCTGTAAACACGCTTTTCGTCAAATTCACTTTAAGCTGGGCTTCAAAGTGCTGGCGGTATAATGTTCTTCTCGTGTCAAATGATTTCTTTGTGCCCGGTCGTCTGGATTTGCAAATTTCCTCCAATCGTATCTCTTCCCCGATGACAAACAATTGCTTTGCAAATCGTGGGACCGAAGTAGTTTTTACTTTTTCAATGTAATTTATCACATCTTCTATCACCGTTTCATGGAGGTTACCGATGGTCCTCAGGTAGATATCACTTTTCAACCCATGGACTTCGTCATCTCTTTTTCGATGATCCCAGAAATGACTGACATAGACCGCTTCCTCTTTATAGTCTAAATAAGAAAACGGACCATACTTCAGGTTCATATCTCCATTCTTCGACAGTGTCTTTGTAAGATCCGCCATTTCCATCACTAAAAATGAATCAATATTTTCATCATTAAATTGAATAAATCGATGCATTACAAATCCCTCATTCAAATAAGGTTTCTGCTATATTCAGAATAGCCGCTTTCTCACGTTCATCTTCAAGCTTATCAACAATTCCCCTCTGTATCGCACGCTTGGCAGGTAGATACAGAGCCAAGTCACAGGCATCAAGGAGGGCACGTATCGATGCTGCTTCCTCTGAAATTTGTCCATTTTTCACCTGGATCAATAAATCCGAAGACAAATTTACAAATTGGCCGATGAGCTTGTCATCCGTAAGCTTACTTTGACTTTCAATGACACTCTTCAGCGTTTCCCCTTCAATATAAGGTACGTCTATGACAACAAATCGATTTTTAAGGGCCTCATTTAACGGAACCGTACCTACGTACCCTTCATTGATAGCGGCTACAACACCAAATGAGGGGGCAGCTTTCACGACTTCACCTGTAAATGGATTCGTAATACTTCTTCGATAGTCCAATACACCGTTTAAAATCGGCAATGTTTCAGGTTTAGCCATATTGATTTCGTCAATATAGAGCAGGTGACCATTTTTCATTGCTTGAATCACAGGTCCTTCAATGAAATCGATGGTATTTTTACCATCCCTTTCACTGATCGTTTTATATCCTAATAATGCTTCTGCATCGAGATCAACCGAGCAGTTGATACTGTGCATCGGTTGAGAGAATATCGATGATAATGTATCGGACAGCTTTGTTTTTCCTGACCCCGTTGGTCCTTTAAGGAGAAGATTTTTCCCCAGGGAAAGGGAGATGATGCTGTCCTCGATGATATAATCCTCACTTGCCGTATATCCCCCTTCCCCGATCAATGAGTGGTGCTCACTACCAGCGAATGCTTGTTTTCTTTCATTTATTATACGGGTGACCGATTCCGGTAGTTCTCTTTCCAAATTCATGCTTTGACATCCTTTCCAATTCACATACTAGTCATTCTACATGCAATAGCGCTTACACTGCAAAGGGTCTGCACAATTTTATTATTTCGGCAGATCAAGAAAAAAACACCCTTTTCCGGGTGTGGTAAGCTTTTATATGTTCAGATCATATCTGGTGAATCCCCTATAGACATACATGCCGGCTTTTTGATAGACAATAGTGGCATCGGTGTAGCTATCGCTGTCTACGGATAGTGCTGCTTTTTTCATTCCGCGTTCTTTCAGCTTGTGAAACGCGTAATGAAGTAAATGATGGGCAAGTCCCCTCCGACGCAAGTTTCTATGGATACCCAGATGAGAGACCTCCCCCATCCTGGTCTCATCATTGACAGAACAAAGGATAAACCCTATGAGATTGTCTCCTTCTTTCAATAGATACCAAAGTGTAGGATCGAAAGAAGGGCGAAGAAAACGCTTCTTGAATTCTTCCAATTCAGTGGGGTGATAATCAAAATGATCCGAAAAAACCTCTTCAAACAATTCATGAAGACAGTGAGCTTCAGTATCGGGATTGAAACTTGAAATTTGATAAGAAGAAGGAATGGAGGTAGTCGTCAAATCTTCAAGGTCCTTCTTCATCTGAAACCAGAAGCGGGTTGCCGTAAATCCACATTGTTCGAGCGTCTTCTTCTCTACTTCGAGATTTGCAGATAAGATGATCGTTTTGTTTTCACCTTTCATTATTTTTCCGGTTCTAGCGGATGATACTAATTCTTTTACCATCTCCTTAATATAGTGATTCATATGTTCATTTGGGTTAGCAAGGATTAAAGAGGGCAGGCGATGATCTTTTTCAGTCAAAATGGAGAGGGCAGCTAATTCCCCATTATGCCAAAGACCTATGCGATCCGTTTCAGGAATCGATTCCACCATCTCATGTATCTCTTCTTCGCTGGTTTGCCTTTCTCCAAATGCCTTCAGCTCATAGTTCATAAATAGTTCTTTCAGTGATGACATGTCCTGTAGAGTAACCACCCGTTTACTAAATGATTGCTGCATTTGTCTCTCCCCATCCATCCCAATTTTCAAGCACGTTGAACAATGCATTACTAATAAGAAGATTACGAATAAATTAACATTAAAAAAGCTGATTTCTTCCGTATAGGAAAAAATCAGCTGGGAGATGTTTAGACCTCTTCGAAATATTCTTTGTAGAATCCTCCCATTTTGCCACTTTCATCTATAACGAAGTAGTATTCTTCTGATTCGTTTTTCACTTCATATTCTTTTCCAACTGTAAGGACATCTGCAACCGTGTATTTCTTCGCGTCCGTATGTACACATTTAATCTTTTTATTCGAATGATTCTCCGTCCAAGTTTTATGGATCAAGTCGATAACCTCCTTTTCAATGGAACTATGCTACTAGTATATTCTTACAGGCGCATTAGTTCAACTACTATCTAAACCAGATTTCGGCTCAACCGATATCAGACGCCCGTTATATAGTTTCTTGTCGATTTTTTATGGATTTTGACACACCAAACAATTATAATATGGTATATTATAGGAGATAACATATGGGAGAGGTTCGATATTCGTGAAAAAAGGATTAATCAGAATAGGGATGATTATCTCCATCCTTCTACTATATTATATGAGCACGCACCGGCCGAACGAAGAACAGTTTTACTCTTGGCTATTAAATGAATACGAAATCGAATGTCACGCTTCAATAACCTGCACCAAAAAAATGGAGGATAATTCCTATACAACCCTGATTGAAACCGGATCAAATATTAAGAATGGGTACTTGCTGTTTAACACGATCGGCAAGATCTATGAGGATAAGAACGGTTCCAGAACCACGGTTAAAGCGATAGGGATATTCGGAAAGTATTTCACGATCATGATAGATGAACAAGGCTGATGGGAATACCTCCATCAGTCTTTTATTATTTCCGATACCTAACCTTTTTCCACTTTGTTGTATTGTTGCTTTTTTTCACAGTGAAGAAGAGTCCGTAAATAATCAGTGTGACCAATAGGATGCCAAAAATGATCCCCGCTTTTACGCTCACTTCCTCTAACAGCACCTGAAAGCTCTTAGGGAAGTACCGGCCAATCTGAAAATAGACGAGTCCCCATACGAAAGCCGATGGAAGGGCATATAGAAGATACTTCATGAAGGAAATCCCTCTTGTTGTACCTGCTATATATGGCATGAATAACCGGACTCCCGGTATAAAATAGCTGAATGAAATCGCCAATGGACCATATTTATTCAGCCAAACTTCTCCACTTTCAATGAGCTTTTTGGATTTGTTTCCATTTCTCATGCGGGATGTTAACTTAGTGCCAAAATACCTTCCATTCATGAAGGCAAAGATTCCATAGGAGATCAATCCACTATACATAAAGAAAAAAGAGGTGTACGGATTAAAATGTCTCCATTCAGAAAGATAACCGGCTAACGCGGCAGCCAGTTCATTTGGTACCGGTAACCCCACAAACACGACCCAACTAAATAGGAACATGGCAATGTATCCGAATTGATCAACCAAATGAAGTAAATAGTCCATCACACACCTCTTTTCACACAATGCAATTTGTGTCTCTCCCGGGACCCACCTGGTCACTTATTAATACCCTATCTGAATAAGACGAAAACCATTCCTGATTCGTGAAGCGTCGGTACCTTAACTTAACTTAAGGAGGTTCTCCACTTGATCTTTCGTCATGCCTATTTCCATTAACTGTTTTTGTAGTTTTTCGTGATAAGACTGACTTACATGTGGCCGGCTCCCCCTCAGGATTTCCCTCGCGTAATGATCGGGGGGACATGTTTCATCATATTTCATCTTAACAATAAAGGTCAGTACATCCTTATAAGGTTTGCCGTTTATCAGTATGTCAATGAAAGCCGCCCTGTACCAACCCGGGGTGACCCCCTCCCTTGTAAACAGGTACTCTACAGCCTCTTTGGGGATATCATATACTACCCCTTCCATCGTTCCTCCATCTTCAATGATATCTCCACGACCTCCATCATCTACCTGAAAGAGATACTTCATTGTATATCCTTCCAACACACCCGCTCCAAGGCAATCCTTGAAATGATGATCCACCTTGGCTTTTTTAAATCGATCATCATCCATACAGGATCCGTATGCGAAATATAGTGTTCTTTCGGGTTTTCCCTTAAGAAATTGATGGACCTTCCAATCTCCTGAAGGAATCTCTTCTTGAAATAATGCTTTATCTTCGGAATAATAGACAAATGCTTCCCGGGTTCCGGTGTCTGTTTCCACTTTCTTAAGCTTGCGGATAAACAGGTTCTCTTCACGATCTTCCAGGAAATCCTCAAGCTCATCGATCTTCAATAATATGTCAGAGTCGATCTTATATAATTCGCCATAGGCAGTTCCATTGCCTTCTTTCAGGGCGGGATAGCCTTTATTCGTTTCATATAGAAGTCCTTCTACCCAGGCTTGTTCCCGGACCAATAAAGCATCCTCTAATAAGGAATGATTACTTTCATGTCTTCTTAACGTACCATAGACAAAAACGTACACCATGTTACCCCTTTCTCTTGTTAACATAACTTTATTACAGTTAATCATTCAAACTAGCTTTCTTATATTTTATCAAATGAGCTTTGAAATTTCAGTATTCTCTGCTTTCATTATACGAATAATATAAAAAAAGGACATATCCACCATTACGATAGAGATGCCCTTTAAGGGGAAACGCTTTCAATTTTTCATTTACTTTTTGGGGACGGCGGTTTGCTTCGCCTGCTCCCTTAATCGGAATTTTTGGATTTTCCCGGAAGCCGTCATTGGGTAAGAATCAGTAAATTCGATATATCTTGGGATTTTGTGCCGTGAAATCTTACCGGTGCAATACTCCCTGATCTCTTCAGAGGTCGCGGTTTGTCCTTCCTTCAATATGATCCAGGCCATGACCTCTTCACCATAAACCTCATCCGGGATTCCGATGACCTGTACATCCAACACCTTAGGATGGGAATAGAGGAACTCTTCAATCTCTCTCGGATAAATATTCTCACCACCTCGAATGATCATATCTTTTAATCTACCTGTAATCCTGCAATAACCATGTTCATCCATGACGGCTAAATCACCCGTATGAAGCCATCCTTCATCGTCAATGGCAAGCCTTGTCGCCTCTTCATTCTTATAGTACCCTTTCATGACATGGTATCCACGGGTACACAATTCTCCCTGGACTCCATATGGGATTTCCCGATTTGAACCGGGCTCTACAATTTTCACTTCGACGTTCGGCAGGGATTTCCCAACGGTTTCGACCTTTAATTCAATCGGATCATGGGTACGTGTCTGGGTGATCACGGGGGATGACTCTGTCTGACCGTAGGCGATCGTAATCTCATCTGCTCCCATTTTGTCCATGACCCCTTTCATCACTTCAATCGGACAGTTACTGCCTGCCATGATGCCGGTGCGAAGATGGGATAGGTCATATTGATCGAAATCCGGGAGGTTCAACTCGGAAATGAACATGGTAGGCACTCCATGAAGGCCTGTACACTTTTCATCCTGGACCGTCTTCAAGACTTGACGGGGATCGAATTCCTGTAGCGGGACCATTGTGGCCCCTACGGAAACACAAGCGAGTACCCCGAGCACGCATCCGAAGCAATGAAAGAATGGAACTGGAATGCATAAACGATCTTCATTTCCGAGTCTCATGCATCCGGCGATATTATACCCGTTATTTACGATATTGGAGTGAGTGAGCATGACCCCCTTCGGAAACCCTGTCGTCCCTGACGTATATTGCATATTGATGACATCATGAGGGGATAGGCTGGAAAGTCTTTCGTCAAGCTCATGATCTTCCACTTCCTTCCCTTTCTCCATGATGTCTTCCCAGCTGTATGTACCCGGATAGGAATTCTCCCCTAGAACAATCACATTTTTCAAGAAAGGTAGTTTTGCACTTTTTAACTCCCCAGGCTCGGAAGATTTCAATTCCGGACAGATCTCATAGAGCATGTCTATATATGAAGCACCTCTGAATTCTTCCATCAATATAATCGTCTGACTGTCAGATTGTCTTAGTAAATATTCTAATTCAGCACTTCGATAATTTGTGTTCACTGTGACCAGTACGGCACCCATTTTCCCGGTGGAAAACTGGCTCACTAACCATTCAGGTGTGTTAGATGCCCAGATGGCGATATGATCCCCTTTATTAATGCCAAGATTCATGAAGCCCTTTGCAGCCTGTCTGCACAACTGGTTAAATTCGTGATAGGACCATCTTAAACCCCTGTCAGCATAGACAACCGCTTCAATGTCCGGCTGAATGCGTGCTTTTTCTTCGAGAAGATCTCCTACTGTAGTGTGTAAAATCTCCGACAAATGATTTTCCCCCTTTATTATGACCCTGTATAGATCGGAACCTTCCACCAGCGATTCAAGAGGTGAAATTTCAGTTCCTTATGCGTGTATATTATCACAAAAATTTAAATTTTCAAACTAATTAAGACCTACCTCTAAAAACAGGTTAAATAATCCGGTACCTCACTGACGACAAAATCCAATAAGTCCTAAATGGTCTAACTGGTTTATATAGACAAAAAGCGCCCTCTTTAAACCAAATTCAACAAAAAAACTAAAAATACAACTTTAGACGGAATTTATGAAAAAACACTTTTCAAATGGATGTTTTCTATGTAGAATAAATAGAAAATATAGAAAATTCTATATTTTATACATTTCCTGGGAGGTTGGTCATGAAAATCTTAAGTAATGAACAGTTGGTGGCAGCTTATCGTGATGCTGAGAAACAAGGGAATGATCAAGACTGGATATCGCTTCTTAAGAAAGAAATTCGTAACCGTGGATTGAAACCTTTTAGGAAATCTTGACGCTGTAAATAAATATAAAATTGAAAATCTAACTATCTCACCCCCTGAGATATTGATGACAGACTCAAGTTCATTTGAGCCTGTCTTTTTTCACGACTTTTAATCCATGGTATTCCTCGATTTGCTTAAATTGTTCGTGATCGAGAAGTCCGATCTTATGAAATAAATAAGAATACTGAAGCACTTTTTTTGAGTGATATGCATTCATTTCTCCACCCTCTCCGATTGTTGTCCATAAGTTTCCTTAAGGAAAATTTATTTTACTTAACCATATTTTATGTATTTGGTGAAAATATGTGCAAAAAAAGCTGACTCATATACCACAAGGGGTCATATGAATCAGCCAAACATTCATCTATCATTTTTCAATCAGTGTTGTTTACCCTTCAAGAAGTAAATCTTCAGGGTTTTCAAGTAAGTCTTTAACCATTGCCAGGAATCCGACCGCTTCTTTTCCATCAATGATTCTATGATCATATGATAAAGCAATGTACATCATCGGACGATTTTCCATGGTATCTTTATCAATGGCTACAGGACGAAGTTGGATTTTATGCATTCCCAGAATCCCAACCTGTGGTCCATTTAAGATCGGAGTGGACAGTAATGAACCGAATACCCCACCGTTTGTAATGGTGAATGACCCTCCTTGCAGGTCTCCAAGGGATAATTTGTTGTTTCTGGCCTTAGTAGCCAGTTCCATGATTTCCCCTTCAATTTCTGCAAAATTCTTTCGTTCACAGTCACGTACGACAGGGACAACCAATCCATCATCAGTGGATACGGCGACGCCGACATCGTAGAACTTCTTAAGGACGATTTCATCCCCATCTATTTCAGCGTTTACATAAGGGTATTTCTTAAGCGCTGCTACCACTGCTTTTGTAAAGAAACTCATGAAACCAAGTCTTACATCATGGTCATCAAAGAATTTGTCCTTCTTACGTTTACGTAACTCCATGACTTTACTCATATCGATTTCGTTGAATGTCGTCAGCATGGCAGCTGTCTGCTGAACCTCGACTAATCGTTTCGCGATGGTTTGACGTCGGCGGGACATTTTCTCACGTACCACTGGCTTTCCATCATCTTTCTTTGCTGGAGCCTTCTTCTCCTGTGCAGAAGGTTTAGAAGGAGCTTCTGCCGGTTTATTGCTATAGGCTTCTATGTCCTGTTTACGAACGCGTCCAAGTGGATCTGTTGGAACATCGGAGAGATCGATGCCCTTCTCACGAGCCAACTTGCGTGCTGCCGGAGAAGCGATCGGACGATTCTTTTTGTCTTCTTTAGCTGGTGCTTCTTCAACTGGTGCTTCTTCCTTCTTAGGCGCTTCTTCCTTTGCATCAGAGGTGGCATTGGCTTCTCCGCCTGCACCTACAATGGCAATCACTTGCCCAACTTCAACCGTATCGCCTTCATCAGCTTTAAGCTCCTGGATTGTACCGGCTTCTTCTGAAATGACTTCCACGTTTACTTTATCGGTTTCAAGCTCGACGATATATTCGCCTTTTTCAACATAATCCCCGGGCTGCTTCAGCCATTGTGCAATCGTACCTTCTGTAATTGATTCTGCTAATTCTGGAACTTTAATTTCTGCCACTGTGATGTCCTCCTCTTTCTTATCGGGTTAACGCTTCGTTTATGATCCTTGATTGCTCTTTTTTGTGTACAGTCGGTTCTCCTTCGGATGGGCTGGAACGTCTGCGACGCCCGATATAATGCACATCGACACCCTCTGGGGCAATGTCACGGAGCCTTGGTTCCGCAAATGTCCATGCTCCCATATTCTTAGGTTCCTCCTGGATCCAGACCAATTCTTTAAGGTTTGGATACCTTTCTAAGATGGCTGTAATATCCCCTTTAGGGAAAGGATAAATTTCTTCCACCCTTAGAACGTGCAACCAGTCTTTATCATCGAGATCCTGAAGCTTCTCTTCTACATCAATCGCAATCTTGCCGCTGCATAAAACAACTCTTTCAACAGCCTCCGGGCTTTCCCCTAGACCCTTTTGCTCCAGTACTGAATGAAATTCCCCATTGGCCAATTCTTCTGCCGTGACAGCTGCAAACTGATTTCTCAGCAGGCTTTTTGGAGTCATGATGACAAGTGGCCTTACTTCTTCTTTTTGTAAGATAGCGGCTTGACGTCTTAGGATATGGAAGTATTGACCCGCTGTTGAACAGTTGGCGACTGTCCAGTTATATTCCCCGCCAAGTTGTAAGAAGCGCTCCAAACGGGCGCTGGAGTGTTCAGGACCCTGTCCTTCATAACCATGTGGCAGAAGCATAACAAGACCTGTTTTTTGACCCCATTTCGCGCGACCGGCCGAGATGAACTGATCGAACATCACCTGCGCCATATTCGAGAAATCACCGAATTGAGCTTCCCATAGAACCAGGGTTTCAGGGGCAAAAACATTGTATCCATACTCGTAACCAACTACGGCTGTTTCGGTTAGAGGACTGTTATGGACGACGAATGACGCATGGCTATCTTTCAGATTGTGTAATGGAATATATTCTTCACCTGACTTCTCATCATGGAGTACCAGGTGACGTTGAGCAAATGTTCCCCTTTCAGAGTCCTGCCCTGTCAGTCGGATTGGTGTTCCATCTTTAAGGATGGAAGCAAAAGCCAATGTCTCGGCATGCGCCCAATCAATTTTCCCTTTTCCTTCGAATACCTGGCTGCGTCTTTTCAGGATGCGATCTAATTTCTTGAACACATTGAAACCTTCCGGCCATTGGAGCAGTTCACTGTTTAACCCTTCCAGCTTATCGAAATCGACGCTTGTATTGATTTCCGGAAGCCCATTCGCCACGTCTTCAGGTGGAGCAAGGACCGTATCTGGATCATCGTCTTTGGCAGGTACTTTATTATAGGCTGCTTTTAATTCTTCCTCGATTTCAGAATCCATCTTCTCTACATCTGCATCCGTTACTATACCCTCTGAGATGAGTTTGTCAGCATACATCTTCTTAACATTCGGATGATTCTGAATGACTGAGTACATCAATGGATTCGTTACCATCGGTTCGTCCATTTCATTATGACCAAAACGTCTGTAGCCGATTAAATCGATGACAAAGTCTTTACCGAATGTTTTACGATATTCATAGGCAAGGACTGCTGCAGCAAGACATGCTTCGGGATCATCCGCATTGACATGCACAATTGGCACTTCAAAGCCCTTGGCCGTATCTGATGCATACTTTGTCGAACGTGAATCCCGGCTTTCAGTTGTGAAACCTATCATGTTGTTGGCGATCAGATGAATGGATCCACCTGTATTGTATCCGCGCAGTTGACTCATATTTAATGTTTCGGCCACGACACCCTGACCCGGGAAGGCAGCGTCTCCATGTATCATGACTGCATATGAAGCTTCAGGGGACTGATCAGGGTAGCCTTTATCTTCGCGTACTTCCTGGGCTGCACGTGTGTATCCTGCAACGATCGGGCTGACAACCTCCAAGTGACTCGGGTTGTTGGCAAGCGTCACCCGTGCACGGGCTGTCGGTGACTGCTGGGGAGAGATTTCACGGTCTGCCCCCAAATGGTACTTAACGTCTCCCGTCCATCCAAATGTGATCCCGATCGATCCTTCAGAAGGAATTAAGTCCTTGCTCGGCGCGTGTTGGAATTCTGCAAAAATCATTTCGTATGGTTTACCGATGACATGTGCCAGAACATTCAGACGTCCTCGATGGGCCATTCCGATATTGACGGTTTTAGCACCTGATTCAACAGAATAACGAACCATCTCGTCCAATAATGGAACCATCGTGTCCAATCCTTCAATTGAGAAGCGCTTTTGACCAACAAAGGTACGATGAACATATTTTTCAAATCCGTCCACTTGGGCAAGACGTTTTAATAACGCAATTTTCTTCTCTTTAGAAAGAGGAGTGAAATAGGATTCCGACTCTATCTTTTCCCTTAACCAATTTTTCTCTTCAAGCTCATGAACATGAGCATATTCGAATGCCAGCTTATTTGTGTAAACCTGTCTTAAGTGCTGAATGGCCTGAAGACCGTCTTTTATATGAGAAGGTGCATTCGGACATAAGAAATCAACAGGTATTTGCTTTAAATCTTCTTCTGTCAGATTAAACTCAGAAAGTTCAATTCTTCTTGTATCCTTATTCCGGTCATTCAGGGGATTAATATCCGCAGCTAAGTGACCATATGTACGAATATTATCTGCTAATTTAACCGCAGCCACCATTTTACTCAAAGCTGTAGGCTGTTCTGGTAGTGTAAACGATGAATCACCGTGCTGGGCACTCGCGATCACCTTTACATCTTCAACGGTGGGAGGACCCCATTGTTCAAATAATTCCTTAAGTTCAGGATCCACTTCTGATGGATCTTCAAGGAATTGTTCATAAACCTCCATTACATAACCAAGGTTTGGTCCGTAAAACGATTGCCACGGTTCCCCTTTTGCAGATTGCTTTTTCATTGTGAAAAACCTCCAACTATTTTGCCAGTTAGTATAATTTGGGTATCATGTATTCTTACAATTCAATCAACGGTATTCATTATGCAAGAATAGTAATTTTTAATACATAAAAACGCTTACAAGGACATTTTATCACTGTGCAGTAGTAAGATAAAGTCTTTATAACAAATTTCTTAAAATTTTGTTTTCCGTACTTCTCATGGGATTATTACTTATATTCCCATAATAAATTGCATGAAAACCTTTCTGTATAACGACTATTCTGAAATAATATTTTATTAAGCGCTTTCTCTTTCACCTTCTTGTATCCCCATGTTAGGGTGCTTTTTTCATAAACCATCTTACTACTGTTACCTAAAAAAACCAAATATTTTTTGTTATTTTCTGCGATTTTTTGTTTAGTACTATGTTTACAGAGTCATAGACAAAGATTTTTCAGTCGCAACCTTCCTCTTCCATCCCCGAAAATGAACTTATCGCCCACCCAATGCATAGGATAGACCAGAAGGAAACAAAGGGGCTATTTATTATGTTTAAAGTGAGGTGGTTCACATGTTCCCATGGAGTTTATTCCCTTTCAATAAAAACATGAAAGATCAAATGAATCAAATGAACCCTAAAGAAATGGATAACTATATTCAAGGAATGATGAAGAAGATGTTTCCTGGCGGGTGGGACAGCATGATGAATCCGAATGATATGATGAATGGGGCACAATCCTTTATGAATCCGATGGGCAATCAGGGGCAGCAAACGAAACGCGAGGAAGAACCCAGGTCCAATTCCGCCATTCCTACCAATGTATTCGAAACCTTTGAAGATATCTATATTCGTTTCCAGGTACCGAATGAGGAATGGATGAAGCATCTGAAGATATTTCACACGTCAAATCAGGCAATCATAGAAAACATACCCGGCTGTGACGATAGACAAGTGATCACCCTCCCTTGTCTGGTAAAGAAAAAAGGTGCTGTTGCTCAATATAAAGACGGAATCCTGGAATTGAAAATCCCTAAAAGCATTGACATGCAGTATACAGAAATAGACGTCTCAGAAAAATATTGAGACGTCTGTCAATTTAATGGATTTGTTTAAGGGATAGTCGAATGATGGTGCCATGAGGATGGTTTCCAATGGCCATGATGTCACCGTCATAGTTTTGGACCAGCTTGGAAGCGATGGCGAGTCCAAGTCCGTATCCGCCTTTCTCGCGGCTTCTTGCTTTATCCACACGATAGAAGCGGTCAAATATTTTCGGAAGTTCTTCTTCAGGAATACCAATCCCCTCATCCTTGACTTCTATGATAATGTCTTCCTGAGAGTCCATTAGCTTCACTTCAATAGTGGAATGCTCATCAGAATACTTCACGGCATTATCCAACAGGATGATCATGATCTGCTCCAGGTGCCTCGGCAAAATGGTTACCACCGCTTCGTGGTTTAAATCATCAAAACTAGAAAAAGTGTATTCCTGATGAAGGAACCTAAAGTCCCTCATCACTTTATCCACTACTTTCTGTACATTTGCCCTGGCGTTTTCCAAATCGAATTTTTCCCTGTCCGCTCTTGAAAGCTCCAGCAATTCACCTACAAGCCGTTTTACTCTCTCAAGTTCATCTAATGATACTTGTAAAGACTCCTCCAGAATGGTTGGATCCTTCTTCCCCCAACGATTCAATAATGAAAGATGCCCTTCAAGTACCTGAATGGGGGTTCGCAATTCATGTGAAGCATCTTCCACAAATTGCTGCTGCTGTTGAAACGATTTTTCGATCTGACTCATCATTTTATTGAAAATCTGGGATAAGTCACTGATTTCATCATGTGCCTTTACAATCTCTACTCTTTCGTGAAATCCTTTTCTTTCGATTGATCTCATTGTTTCAGAAAGTTTATTCAATGGACGGACAAAGCTTTTCGCCATAGAATACCCAATGACAGCACTGATCAATAGAGCCAGGATACCCGTGATGGTCATCATCCAAAAAAGATTCTTCATGATGTTTTCATATCGGTTCAATGGCTGTATGATTTCTACATAACCGTTAAATTGGGTCGATTTGATGGGTGATCGCCCAATGAGCATTTTCTTACCTTCAGATTCTATGAGTTCCACCGATTTATCATTGACAGGTTGAAATGGTACATAGAAGGCTGACTCATTTTCTCCCCTGATTTCCAATACCTGTTCACCTTGACGATCCAATATCCGTATTGTCTGGTCTTTTTCGGCTATTTGTTTCATTAAATCCCGGCTGTCATATATGTCCTGAAGCTGGATATCGTTCCCTCTCTGTTTAAAGAAGACAGTAATTTCATCCAATACCCGTCCAAAGTTACTTTCTTCTTCATCAAGCATCCATTTATTAATGGCGTGATATTGAAAAAAGCTGAATAGAAAAAAGGCAAGGAATATGGCTGACCCGGCTGCAAATGCCCACTTCACCTTAAGGGAAGAAGGCTTAAGTCGATTGATGAATGTATTCATGTCCTCATCACATAGCCGGTTCCGCGTACGGTCTGAATATAACTCTCTTCGCCTGGAGAATCTATTTTATTCCTTAAGTACCTTACGTAAACGTCAACAACATTCGTTTCAACTTCCGTATCGTATCCCCATACTTTATTGAGGAGGACTTCACGGGTCAGCACAATATTCTTGTTCTCTAAAAAAGCAAGTAAAAGGTCATACTCCCGTTTAGTCACATCAATTTCATCTTCCAGCTTAAATACTTGCCTGGATTCCTTATATACGATGATATCCCGAAAATGAAACGAGGTCTGTTGAGCGGCCTCCTCTTTTACGGCGCGTCTGAACACTGCCCTTAGCCTTGCTAACAACTCTTCAATAGCAAAAGGTTTGACGATATAATCATCCGCCCCGCTGTCTAGCCCCGATACCCGGTCCATTACACTATCCCTTGCCGTAATCATCAGAATCGGGATGGCTTTGACCTGCCTAATTCTTCTGCACACTTCCAATCCATTTAAACCGGGGAGCATCAGATCCAGGAGGATGATGTCCCATTCTTCGTTGAGGGCTTGATCCAGGCCATCTCTCCCATCATAGGCCAGGCCGACTTCGTATCCTTCGTATTTCAGTTCCAATTCGATGAATCGGGAGAGATTCTTTTCATCTTCAATGACTAAGATTCTTTTCACACAATCACCTGCTCTAAATCTTAATACCCTTTATTTTAATTTACTTTTGTTGAAAATAAAATCGTTTAGGGCATGGAATATTTCAATGCCTTGATACGTCATTAATGTTAACGCCGTAAAGCTGAAAAATAAAATAGGAATAATTCGAATCCACATGGTTCTAACCTCCCTTTTATCACTACTTTCATTCTGCTCCTCCATCATTAAAATAAAATGAGAAAAAGGTGAGTTTTCATTAAGAGATAAACCAATTTACATAATCATATTATAATCATCTGTATTACCCTGTTTGTTTTTCCTGATCATGTTTCATTCTCTTCATAATGTGGTAGATATATCCATAAACATAGTTGAGAAGCAAAAGGGGGAAAATGTATGACTTGGGTCGTGGTGATTGTTTCTTTCTTTATCCTCATCATCCTGGCGGAGGAATTGGTTTACCACTTTTTAAGGACCAGGGTCATGGAGAACCAGCCTAAGAGAAAAAGAAATGCAGGAAAAATGAAAGAATGGCTCTATAAAATGAAACTAAAACCCCATAACGGGCAACAAAACCACTGACAGGTGAAGAACATCTTCCCTGTCTTTTTTTTATATCTAAAAGAATGACTTTTGTCGTGATTCCAACAAAGACTATGATTTTCTTTCTCTGTCAATCTTTATGTGTTAAAACTTTCAAAATTCAGTTGATTGGAGCGGAAGGTGCTCGACTCCGACGGGAATAGCGGGAAAGTTGAGACCCCGCAGGGCAGCGCCCGAGGAGGCTCAACTCACGCCCCGCGGAAAGCGAGCACCTGCAGCGGAAATCAACCACTACTTGCTTTGGGTATAATCAAGATTTTTTGCTAAAAGAGTATAATGAAATAAAAAAAGAAGACAAAAGCTTCAGCAAGGCTTTTGTCTTCAAAGGAAAGAAATTAGAATGGGTCTTACATAATAAAGATTTAAACAGATTAGAAAGCTACCCCACTTTCAATCTGTTTAGGGAGTGATAAATCCTTATTCATAAGCAAGATTCATTGTAACGCCCGAAAAAGTGAACTCAATTAAAACAAGATTAAAATTTGATGAGAAAACGCATTTGTTTACGAGCAGTCTATTCACAGAACAAACAAATGGACATACTTTTATGATATGATGAAGAAGAATTCAGAATGTTACAATACATTCTCATGCTCGAAAGGATGAAAAAATGAAAATTGATTTAAATTGTGATTTAGGGGAAAGTTTTGGTGCATATACGATAGGAAAAGATGAAGAAATGATGAACTATGTCACATCCGTCAATATCGCTTGCGGTTTTCATGCGGGAGATCCCCTTGTGATGAAACAAACTGTTTCAAACGCAATGAAACATGGAGTGAAAATGGGAGCGCATCCCGGGCTGCCGGACATCCAGGGATTTGGAAGAAGAATGATGCAGATCTCCCCCGAGGAGACCTATGCCCTCATTCAATACCAGATAGGGGCTTTATACGCTTTTATCAAAGCCCAAGGCGGGAAACTATCACATGTTAAGCCACATGGGGCACTGTACAATATGGCTGCAAAGGATTCCAAACTGGCTCAAGCGATTGCTGAAGCCGTTTACGACCTTGACCCCGCCCTCACTCTATTCGGCCTGTCACAAAGTGAACTTACAAGGGCTGGTGAAGAAGCAGGATTGCGCGTAGCACATGAAGTATTTGCCGATCGCGCCTATCAATCCGATGGTACATTAACTCCTCGCTCTCTTCCTCATGCTGTCCTTCATGACGGGGACGAAGTGGAAAGACAGGTGCTTCGAATGGTAGAAAAACAGGAAGTGGTATCTATTGATGGGAAGACCGTATCCATCCAGGCAGACACGATTTGTCTCCATGGAGATAATGAAGCGGCACTATCCCTGGCCAAGCGTCTATCAGAAAAGTTACGTTAGGGAAGTATTGTTGAAAGAATAAGCTATAGGGGAGATGGGGGCTGAACCGTGAATAAAACATTTCTATTAAACGGGTTAAGGTGGATGTTCATCTTCCTTATCGCTTTTGTCATTGTGGTATACGTATACAAGCGGAGCATTTTGCACAACAGTATTCAATCCTCCATTCGCACGTTGGCACCGGGTTCGACCGTTGTGGGGATCATTCAGACCCATACCACAAAGAGCCATGACAAAATCTATCGGGCACTCTATAAAACAGAAGAGGGAACATGTTTCAGGGCATCATTCGAACGAACAACGCATACACTCATTGAAAATCAGGAATCACCTTGTCAGTAAAGGAGCATCATGATGAAAAGAGCGATCCATATCTTCCCTTCATTTCATTCAGTTGAAAAAATCCAGGAGATCAGACATAGGTATGACCCTCTGTCGGATAAAATACCTCCCCATATTACCCTCGTTTTCCCTTTTGAATCTTCCATCCCCTCAGTTGATATCCTGGTTCATATTAAGTCGGTAGCGGAGCATATTTCTCCATTCCCCATGACCTTAAGGGATGTGACAGGTTCCGGCGGAGAATTTTTATTCTTGAATGTTAAGGAAGGCAACGACTTCCTTATACAATTACATGATCAGTTGTATGAAGGAATTCTTGCGCCTTATCGAAACCCCCATTTTACATACTCGCCACACATCACACTTGGACGGCCTGGAAACAGCGAAGAATATAGCAGTGCCCTTGAAAAGTGTAAGGATTGGAGGGAATCCTATCATACGGTTGTAAAGGAAATTACGTTAGAAGAAATAGGTGAAGGCGAGGTGTCCAACGTCATAGGCCGTGTCCCCCTTAAGGATAACAGGTTTTAAATTAGACGCTTTGTGGAATGTAAACGAATAGGTCTAATAAGGGAAGGGATTAATTATGATCAAAACATTAACCATTGATACAAAGAAGCGTGATGAAATGATCGACATTACTCGTTACGTACAAGATATCATTAATCGGTCGGGGATGACAGAAGGTATTGTGGTGGTGCAGTCCTTACACACAACAGCGGGTATCACGGTAAACGAGAATGCCGATCCCGATGTAAAAACCGATTTCATTCGCCGATTAGACGAACTTTACCCATGGCACCACTCGTCTGATCTGCATGGAGAAGGAAATACGGCTGCTCATTTGAAAACCAGTACCGTCGGACATTGTCAGACGGTCATCGTGTCAGATGGTGAACTACTATTGGGGACATGGCAAGGTATATACCTATGTGAATTTGATGGTCCCCGTTCAGGAAGAAAAGTTTCCGTTAAAACGATTCAAAGTGAGTAAGATGAATGGTAAATAGACCCGGGCACTCGTCCAGGGTCTTTTTTAATGGTTTGATTCTTTTCCTCATCACATTCTCCAACACAATGTCGCTTATTCTATGAATCGTTCCCTGATCTCCTTTGAAGGAATCATGCATGATTCCTGTTTCCCAAACCATTTATATCTATTCCTTGCAATAATCCTGTATATGATGTCTCTTAAAGGCTTCGGAATGAAGAGAAACAGAGCAAAAATCTTCCATGGCCACTTGAGTTTAGAAGATACTTTCAAGGCAGCTGTCGATTCAACCGAAGCCTGATCCCCATCAACCAATACGAAGCTGTCCGTCGTTTTAGGTATGTTGTGCTTCTCTAACAACTTCTGTCCCGTCTCACTTTGTAGGGAGGCAAAGCGAAATTCCCCTTTTGCATCACGCTTAATGATAAACTGGACACTTTTATTGCAAAAATTGCATATGCCGTCGAACAAAATGATACGCAAGTAAATCACCCTTCGTCTTAATCAAATTTCCATTCCCATATACTATCATACACTCAAACAAAAGGCGCGAACAGGTTGTGCCTCCTTAAAGAGAAGTATAATTTTACTAGATTCTATGGTATACTATATTACCATTAATACAGATTATTTCGTAATAGAATAAATAAACATGCAGTATAAGGAGTTGGCTTGAGAAAATGAGAGACGAATTATTATTTTTGGGTAAACAAATTGTTTCCCATAAATCCGAAATCGCTCAAGGTGTCATTCGCTACCAGGAACAGAAATTTTCTGATCAGCTTACGTTATCGGGACTGAAGATGGAACAAGTCACCGAATGGCGCATGCAATTAATCGAAATGCTCGGACAATCTTTGTACGAAGACAAAATAGAATCATCCCGAAAAGTAAAGGAATGGACTGGGAAAGTGGGGAAAGTGGCTCTTGAAAATGGATTGCCTCTCAATGAATCCCTAAAAACCCTATCTGGTTTCCGTACTGCCATTTGGGATATATTCATGGAACAATTGAATGATGAGCAAATCTCAGCCTCCCTTATGCTTCACGTAAATAAAGAAATCAATCCCATTCTCGATGAAATTGCGTACCAGCTAAACGAAGTATTCCGCACTCAACAAAAGGATCAGCTTGCCCTCATCCACACTGCCATGGATGAACTCTCGGCCCCGGTCGTACCCATTGCAGAGAAGATTGCAATTCTGCCCCTTATCGGGGAAATTGATACCCACAGAGCAAGTGCCATCATGGAAACTGCCTTGAAAAAAAGCTCTGATCTGCAATTAGACTATCTATTTATAGATATTTCCGGTGTTGCAATCATGGACACGATGGTATCCCATAATATTTATCAAATCATCAATGCACTTAAAATGATGGGTGTTCAATCCGTCTTAACAGGTATCCGGCCTGAAGTGGCTCATACACTGGGGAGCCTCGGTATTACCTTTGAGGATCTGAAAACAAGCGCAAGCCTGAAAAAAGCTCTGGAAGATATCGGTTTCACTCAATACGAAGTGGTCCTCTCCGTCTAAAAAAACCGGAAACCAAGTAACAGTGGTTTCCGGTTTTCTATTTTATCTATCGGCAATCTTTTTTTATTCGATGATGTATTAAAAGTTGAATACTCTGAACTGCCATATAGATAGGGATGGACCAATACATCTTATATCCCTTGTCGAAGTGGAAGATTCCGATCTTCACTGTAAACCACTCCATTAAGAGGGAAAAAGCGGTCCAGATCAATATGTACGCAAGGTTCATGATCCCGTTAATTCTCAATTTACGATAGAAATAAATAAAAAAGTAACTATATGGTCCATACATAATATAACTGACAAAATCAATTCCCTGATAGGCGGAACTATCATTTACATCATAAAAGTCCCATGGGGGGATGCTGATGGTATGATCATAGAACATGCCCACCGAGATTCCATAAACGAAATAACTCATCCCTTCAAGAAAGGAGAAGATCTTCGGAGTTACCCATATCAGTAAAAGAAGACCGATCAGACTAATGATGATGAACCATTCATTTAAATTAAAGGATCTCTCATATATCCTGTCCACGCCTTCCTTCCTCCTTCTTCTGGAAATAGTATAGCCCCTTCCCCATCCAAATACAGAATACTAAATACAACCCATTGACGATGACTGTATTAAAAAGACTCCAATCCGGATAGGATAGAGAATGAAAATAAACGTGAAGGACGTCCAATACACTGATAAACAACAAAAAACTTACATAACAAAGGATTTTTTCGCTTCTCTTTTTAAAATTCAAGTACCCATTCACCATGATCACACCCACCAAAGGTAAAATACATTCCCGGTTTATGAGCAGACTGATGAACTGAGTGACGTCCTCTGAAGCCTTCATCCATTTCAGGTTATTCGTCATAATCGTAATATAATTAGTGGAAATAATGGATAACACCATAAATTGAATGGAGTTAGCTTTAAATGAAAGCTTCTTCTTCATAAAGAGAGCAATGTATATCAACATGATCAACACGGTAATAAAGAAAGGGAGCGACATAAGAATCTCCTATACTTTTTTCTTCATTCTTCCCTTAAACCCTTCATCACATAACACTTAGCTACAGTCGGATGTTTGAATTATTTGACTTGGGGAAAATAAGGAAGAAACAAGGAGGTAGATCGATGAGACATGAAACGATAAACCCTAAATATGGAACAGACGAAATCAAAGAAATTTTCGTAGATGGATTGCAACGTGACCTGTCAACCGAAGAGGAAACCCTTCTAAACGGTTGGACCCGCACATTCGATAAGACTGAGAGAGCAACCATCATCAATATGATGAAGGAATTACTTAATAAACATAAGAGACACGACTAAACAGCGGGCAAATTCAGTTAGAAGTATGAAAAAGGCAGACCCTTTAGGGCCTGCCTTTTTCATACTCTATATGGAACTCATGTTATATATCACTTGTCAATTCTAATAGTTTATCGATGTCTACGCGATAGATGGGGCGATTGATATCTTCTTGTCCAAGTTCTACGGTATCTTCTAGTACTTCGTCTATATTCATACTTATAAATACCTCCCAAAGTTGTTCATATCAGAATGTGCTGAAAGATGATTCATCAGCTTCACTATAGTATACGAATCCATCACTTCATTCTTGGGGGTACTTTTCAAAGATTTTAACTTGTTAATTGTGTATAATAATCAGAAAGTTGAGTCATATGATCATTTATGTTATCGTTAGACAACCATATATTCTACTTAAATAGTAATAGATGGGTAGAATGGCTCTCTCCTTAAAGGAGGCATACTGATGAAACGATTTTCCATGCTTCACGTACCTAAGGATTTCAGGCATAGAGGGCGACCGGCTGTTACCGTTCATGTCTTACCTGTTCATAAAGAATACTTTGCAATAGGTAAATCATTAAAGGGAAATGGTAAAGCTGCAAACAACAATGAAAAACTAGCCGCATATTATGCGTATCTAGATACATTAAAATAAACGTTTATCTCTATAGAAAAGCTGATCAGAACCTTATCTGATCAGCTTTTTTGCGATAATTACAATTGTCTATAACGGTATGTATTGACACACTTCAAATCCATTCCCATCCAAGTCATGAAATTCAAAATAGGTCACATCTTCATCCACTTCAATTTCCCCTGCCCTCACATTCTTCTCCAAAAGCTTCAACCTCGTTTCTTCCAGCGCATCGGAAAACAAGATGGGTTTGATCGTTGAGGGACGGACCTCCCCTTCTTGAATCGTCAGAGTGGATTCCCCTACCCCTATTTTAAATACTAAATACTTCCCCGAATCAAAGACCTGCTCCAACTCCAATACATCTTTGTACCATTGTTGAGCTTTCTTTAAATCATTCACTTGAATATGTACCGTGTCGATTTTCGAAAACAATGCAAATTCCTCCTTCACTCCATTTAATCTTTTAATAGAGACAAATGACCGACAATTTTCTTAGCTTCATCTTTTTCCATCGGGGGTAGCGCGGTCACAGTCAAGGACCCTTCTTTTATTTCGGTTAACCCACTGTCATGTATGCTGAAATATCCTTTCTTCTCTAACTTCTCCAGTTCTGGCGCTTTCCCCTTTAAAACCACTTTCTTCATCCCCGTCTGCACCCACTCGATAAAATCCGCCTGCCTGTTTTGGAAAGGAGAATCCTTTGACATCATCATCAAAGTACTCAATGTGGCAGCATGTGCCACTTGTGCAGCGGTCTTCCCTTTCGACATCGATAAATCTCTGTTAACGATAAAATATTGAACAAGGTCCTTTTTCGTCATATCCATGATCATTCCTATCATAAATGTATTCAGAACTATGGTATTATCCTAACACACTACTTCCTTCTTAGTTTAACCTCATATTTATCAATCGAGACTATTCTGACCTTTTCCCCGATATTGTAATCAAGATATTCATCGCAGTCCACTGAATAAGTATGACCATTATCAAATTTCATGGCACATGTAGAAACACTTTGAGAGGTATCCAGTTTTTCCCCTGACTTGATTCCTAACGGATCGTGTCCATCCTTTACGGGAAAGTACTTCTCTTCGATTACTACCCAGTCATCCTTCGTACTAACCACCATTTTCAAAATCAATAAACACACCAACGTTATAACCAGTAAACTCAGAATGATCGCTTTCCACCATAAGACTTTCATGCCAATCCCCTTTCCCCTGTTTAAAATCAACAGAAGATTATATGTATGGGATGGGCTGATCATTCGGATGTATTCTTTAAGAGTGTTCATTTTCAATCCTTGCATTTTACTAAAATGGGTTTTATAATGAAACTAACGACCGTTAGTTAGTTTAGGGGAGAGAAATCATCGTGAATGATAATAAGCAGCTGATAAAAAATGTGGCTCTGGAACTATTTGGACAAAAGGGCTATGAAGATACTTCTTTGGCAGAAATCGCAAAGGAGGTCGGAATTAAAAAACCTTCTATTTATAATCATTTCCGAAGTAAAGAGGATCTTTTTATCGAAGTTTTAGAGGACTTGATGGTATCAGAAGTAACAGCGTACAGACAAACGGAGAGCACCATGAATCATCAAGAGCCCCTTAACAATATCAGGGTGCTTTTCGATTTGTTTTGTCAACGTTTGATGACAACAAAGGAAGCTTTACTGTGGAAAAGGGTGACATTTTTTCCTCCTGAACAGTTTAAGGATATAATACAAGAACATTTTATTCACTTCGAAAAGGTTACCACATCCATCTTGATTTCGGTCTACAAGGAAGGCGTTAACCGGGAAATGTTTCAAGAGGTCACTGAGGATGAGTTTGTAGCGTCGTTCTTATGTCTCGTTGACGGTGTCTTTCTGGAACACCACTATTACACGGATGAAATATTTCAACAACGAATCGAATCGGCTTGGAAAGTTTATTCACTTGGAATATCAAGCCGCAAAGGAGAGTAGCATCATGGGCTGGCTATATGTAATTATTGGGGGAATCCTGGAAATTGGCTGGGCAACAGGGTTATCCCTTTCAGAAGGGTTTACAAAACCGGTGCCCAGTATCATTACGGCATTCCTCATTTTAGTGAGTTTTTATTTTTTTTCTCAGTCAATGAGACTCCTTCCAATCGGGACAGCATATGCCGTTTTCACGGGTATAGGCGCAGCAGGAACGGCTGTGGTTGGTATGTTGTTCTTGAATGATGGGATAAGCATATTGAAGATTGCATTTATCTCTTTACTCATTTTTGGAGTCATCGGACTAAAGATGAGTGATAAAGAAGAGACAGAGACTGGGGGTGGCTACTGATGGCTTGGGTATTTCTCATCTGTGCCGGGTTCTCCGAAGTGATCATGGTGACGTTCATGAAGCTTTCAGAAGGATATAAAAGATTCGTCCCTTCCTTGATCAGTTTCACAGCGGGAGCCACGAGTTTTTACCTACTGTCTCTATCCCTCCTGGATATTCCCGTAAGCACAGGCTATGGAATTTGGACCGGCATCGGCTCTGCAGGTGCTGTGCTCATGGGGATGATCTTTTTCAATGAAACCAGGGATATGAAAAGGCTGTTTTTCATCTGCTGTATTGTTGGAAGCATCATCGGATTGAAGATTGTCTCTTGATCATGGAACTTGGTCCAGTATTTCATTAAGGGTGCTGGACCTTAGTTTATGATCCCGTGCCCTATAATATCGACTTTTAAAGTAGGTACGATAGTGATCTCAGGGTAAGCTTCATCCCAATTTACTTTTTCCCACGTTTTGGGATGGAATGCCATCAGCTCCCTGCCGATCCCGAATAAATCTGAGTTTGCCAGTTGAATCTTTTCAATCATCTTTTCTGCATCTTCTGTTATTTTCTTAGAAATCTCATCATTGAGTTTTTTTAATTTTTTCTTATCTGTTAATTTATCCTGGGGAAATTCGACGATTGATACTTTCATAGCTACGTCTATCCCCACCTGTATATGATCCGGGGCATCTGAAATGATCTTGAGCTTTGACTTGGATTCTGTCACATTATACGTAATATAATTATCCACGTTCAGACGTTTATCATTGTCAATTTTGGATACAAAACGGGCTAGCTTTGCCTTTTGGTTGTTCATGATCAGGAATAATGATGATTCCTTAAACGTTAAAGCACCGGATAATGAATTCTTATGGAAAATACCCGTACCGTCTAATATGACCTCGCCATCCTTCAATTTTAAGAGAGGCAGGGCAAAGTCCTTCCCTTCATCGAACATATATGTGCAGACCGTTTGCAGATTCTGTTTCGGAACGCCCGTGGCGGATTCAGCACTCGTGAGTAATTCAATCATAAACTCTGATATCAGCACGTTCTTTTCACTCAATTTAGATAGGACGTCTTCTCCGTTTCCCTCCACCACTGCAAGTTTTGCTGAAATCGAACTGTTTGGATCACGGTAAAAGATATCCAAAAACTTATAAATATCCTTTTTTGCAAGTTCTTCCCCCAATAAAAAGATGCGGTTTTTCGACGGCTCAAATGCTCCGGAAATCTTTCTGTCCATTACCATCCGTGTTTCACGAATGGTCTTCCCTTCCCCTTGGACCATTGTATTGGTAGGATTTCCATTCTTGAAATCCCGGATGATCGCAGTGGATCGGATGGTTTCGTCATCCAGCAAGTCAAAAGAAGATGAAAAAACAAGCCTTCCATTTCGAAGCAGCCGCTGATCCCAACAGCCGGTTAAGAAAGGGAGAATAATAAGAAGAATGCTTGTGATGATCCATTGTTTTTTCATGCGTCTCCCCCTCTTTCTACTTTCTTGAAAAGATATGAAATGCTTAATAATAAAACGGGTATCACCAAGATATAGAGATACGAAAGGTTGATCACCATTTTATTATAGATCTCCATTTCTCCTTCTTTACCAGGAATTAATGCAATGACATACGTCATCACTCCAAATAACACAGTATAAATGTACCGTTTCCGTTTAAACCAACGGAACGTATGAATACTCCCTTCTGTAGATAAAAAAAGATAACTTGTCAGGGAGGTGATGACATTGACGACCCATAATGACATGAATACTAAATCAATCCTCTCAACAACCTGTAAATACAGGGATTTCACAAAGTATAGAACCGGTTGAGGAACGATGACAATTTCTTCAGGACTGAACGTAACAAGGCTGACGACGGTGAGAAAAGTATAAGTCAGTGTCACAAACAGGTTCGCAATCGATGCTGAATACAGGACAGAACGTTCACCGTTGTGTTGAAAATACGGAAAAAGAAAGAGCAGCAATTCAAACCCTAACATTGAAAAGTATGCTTCTTTTGCTCCCTTTAAAATCTGCACACCACCGGATTGCCCGATTGGCAATAAATACCTCCATTCAATGGGGTAAGTAACCAGGACCACTAGAGATATCAGGAGAAGGAAAAAAATCAGTATGGATACCACTACATATACATCGCTGATCGCAGCAACCTTTTCCTTTCCCAAGTAGATTGCAGTAATGATCAATAGAATCATGACAATCCATTTTGGCGTAATGGGAAGCACCCACGTCTTTATGATGGCAGTCGCGTACATCAATATTAAGGCAGTGACCAAAACCCCATATATAATAAAAGAAATGTTTACAATTGATCCTGCCACTTTACCCAAAAGTTGTCGGGAATACTGAAAAAGAGTCTTCTTTGGAAATCTCCTTCCCAATATCCAGAAGAGAACGATCAGGATCTGAACAATGAAGCCGGCAAGCAATATTGATAACCATGCATCTGCCTTTGAAACCGAAAATACGCTGAATGGAAGCCCGAGAACCCCTACCCCTATCTGGGTCTGAATAATAAAGAATATTAATTGGATGGAAGTAAGGTTAGTCTGAATCTTCATTTTTTTTCCATCCCCGGGAATCCGACGTTTTCCATCTATATAGTGATCGTAAATCCTTCGGCCGCTTTTTCATCAGCCATACAGGAAGGCGAATAAACGTATCTTTCAGCCCCTTAACATCAAATGGGGCTACCGGGTATAAATAATGAAACCCCATTGACTTCAGATTGGACATGTGGATTAAGAGCAGCATCAATCCGATGACAATTCCAAAGACACCAAATAATGCTGCAGCAATCATAAGTGGGAATCCGAGGATCCTCACAGAAGTGCTCAGCTCATTGGATGGAATGACAAAAGAAGAAATCGCTGTGATCGCTACGACAATAACCATGGTATTCGAAACCAGATTGGCTTCTACAACAGCGGTTCCAATGACGAGACCTCCTACAACCCCGATGGTTTGCGCAATCGGATTGGGAAGCCGTATCGCTGCTTCACGCAGTAATTCCAATGTTAGCTGCATGATCGCTGCCTCAATCAATGGCGGAAAGGGCACATATTCAAGTGAGCTTTTAATCGAAAAGATGATTTCAACAGGGATGATCTCATAGTTATAGGAAATGACAGCAATATAAAAAGCGGGTAAACAAAGGGTGGCAATAAAGCTGATCAACCTGATGAAACGAATAAAAGAACCAATGAATGCGCGATTATTATAATCTTCCGTCGTTTGAAAAAAGCTGAAAAAGTTCACAGGAAAAATAAGCACAGTCGGACTTCCTTCCATCACCATGGCCACTCTCCCCTCCATCAGGTTTCCCACCACACGGTCCGGACGTTCCGTATTCAAAAACTGTGGGAATGGGGAAAACGAATTATCTTCCAAAAATTCTTCAAAATACCCGGGTGATTGTATCGAATCACTGTCAATATAGCTGATCCGGTCCTCTATGGTCCTCACTATTTCCATATTTGTCAGATCGGATAAATAAATAAGGGAATATTTTGTTCTGGTCGTCTCCCCTACACTCGAATATTTCACAGTCAACTTCGGATTGGATATCCTTTCCCGGATCAGATGGATGTTTTCCGAAATATTTTCACTGAATCCCTGATGAGATCCCCTTATCACTTTTTCATTAATGGGCTCGTAACGGTTAGAGAGGAACCTAGGCATACTTATGAAAGTCATCCATTCACTATCTTCCTGTAAAATGACACAGTGCCCATCCACCATTACATTCAATGCCTCTTCTAAATGAATCGTTTCTTTCACACTATTACTGCTTACTGTATCGTTAATCGTTCCGCCCTCTTTCTCTAGGAGCGGCTTGATGACAAATGTCTGTAAGCTTCTATTATCAACGACAGAATCTAAAAAAAGGATGGTCACTCTTTTTTCATTAAAGGTTAAGTTTCTTATTTTCAGATCATCCGTGTGAAATAGGCCTTCCTGAAAATAGGACACTTTCTCGTCCAAGGTGAGTGGTTCAATGATCACTTCTTCTTTTTCTGAAAGGAGCTGCTTCGGTTTTCTTCTATTCTTTTTGTAAAAGGAACTCATATTTGCACCTTCAGTCAGAGTCATTTTTTACTATGCTCCCCAAAGATGGTATGATTATGCATTTTCAACTGCTGTTCTACGATGGTTTCATGTGTCATCTATGTTCCACCTCAAAAATTATTTCAGATTACTTCAGTTATTAGTAGGGGTTCCCCTCTATTTTTGATATACTTAATCAGATAAACTAGTCGATAAGCAGAGGTGAACAGGTTGACCAGGAAAAAAATGTATTCGTGGAGCTTACAAATTCTTATCATTCTTACCATCATTTATGTTTCAACTAAGATATCCTTTTTATTTGAACCGATTGTCGTATTTGCATCTACCTTATTTTTCCCGATCATCATTTCAGGGTTTCTGTATTTTTTACTGAATCCTTTAGTCAATCTTCTCGTGAAAGCAAGGCTTCCGAGGACGATTGCGATCATCGTCCTTTATGCTGCGATCATCGGGGCTTTGGTGTTGATCATTGGGAATATCGCACCTGTCATTACCCGTCAGGTGACTGCTTTATTCAATGCCCTTCCTGAGTATGCAAAGCAAACGAGGAACTTCATTGAATATCTGTCTGAAACAGAGCAGTTTAAATGGATGATGAATCAGGATTATGTGTCACTGAAGGATATTGAGAATCAGCTGGTGGATTTCGCCAATACATTGCCCGATAATATCACAACAGCCTTGAAGGGATTACTGAGTGTGTTGACAAGCATCACCATTCTCATTGTAACCGTACCTTTTCTTCTGTTCTTCATGTTCAAGGACGGACATAAATTTCCGAAGGCCATTTCGAAATTTCTGCCGCCTGCTTACCGTGAGGAAGGAATCAACACATTAAAGGATACGAGTGAAACACTTGCCGCATACATACAGGGACAATTGACAGTCGCTTCATTTGTCGGGACACTTACCTTTATCGGTTACTTGATCATCGGACTGCCTTATGCACTTGTGATGGCACTGATCGGGGCTGTAACAAACATCATCCCGTTTATCGGTCCTTTCATAGGTGCAGCTCCAGCCATCATCGTTGCGTTGTTTGATTCACCGACTAAGGCGATACTTGTCGTAGTGGTGGTCACGATCGCTCAGCAAATTGAAGGGAATCTTCTTTCCCCCCTTATTCTGGGAAAACGATTGGATACCCACCCTGCCACGATCATCATATTATTACTTGTTGCAGGTAACTTAGCGGGAATACTCGGTATGATCTTAGCCGTACCTACTTACGCGGTATCAAAAACGATTGTATTGAATTTAGTGAAGTTTATTAAACTGAGAAGATCTTCCATACAGGAGTGAACGCTGGAGACAACCGGGCCATTGCCCGGTTGTTTTTGTGTAGATGGATATACCTTTTCTTACAATGTTTTGAACGTTTTGAACATAATCACATGAGGACCTATAGGCTCTATTTCAAAAATATCACCTGACTGTCTCAGTCCCAATTTTGTATAGTATGGAGCTGCTGAAGTCCTGGCATTACACCACCACAAATCGCAGCCCTCGTTTTTAAGGATATTCTCACTGTATTGAATGAGCTGTTTTCCAATCCCTTTCGATCTGTAATCAGGGAGAGTCGCCATACCCCTTAAACGAAATGGCCGCCTGCCTTCCAATCCCTCCTGTGCTTCCTGATAGAAGGAGCCAATACAAATCAGTTCATCTCCATCAAATGCACCGACGTGGAAGGTGGATTCATCCATGTCTCCTTCATACTTGCATTCCTCTATAGTTTGTGTCGGCCGTAAAATTTGCTGTCTAATACAATATGTATCTGCAGCTCGAATCTTTCGAAACTGAATCATTGTTTCACTCCCCGTCATTATTTACATCCTTGATTCATTTTATCATAGCACTCCTTCAGGATTCTGAAACATATAAAAAGAAGCAATCTCCATAATGAAGATTGCCTCTAAAGCCTCATTTCTTTTTAAATAGTTTATTGGATGCCCCTTTTACGGCTTTACTTGCTGTGTCAACGGTTTTGCCGACCATTTTATTTCCGGTGTTGCTTACATTTTTCACAAAATCTGCCGATGTATCCGACACTTTCCCCACCAATCCACCTTCACCGCTCACACTCTTGATAATCTCGTTTGCTGTATCGGCTGTTTTGTTCAGAAGTTCACTTGCCTGCTTCGATGTGTTCTTTACTAAATCCCCGCCCATGTTCCGTTTATCCTCATTCATGATGATTCTCCTCCCTGGAAAAAGACTCATCACTATTCCTATGAAAAGGGATACGGGATTATGCAGTCTTCTTGACAATCACATCGGATTTCCCAAATAGTTTGTCGCAATTCTGTACTCTTGAATCACACCATCTTTTTTCTCTACCCGGTAAGCAGAAGCATGTGGTCTTGAACTCACCGCTTTAGCAAGTCCTCCATCAATGAAATGCAAAGCGGCTCCATCATCAGCGGCGTAGCCTGGTTTCAATTCCCCTCTCTCAATAAAAGAATGATATAGGGGACGACGGTTTGCTTCCCCGTCATAATGAGGGGAGTGACTTCCTTCTATCAGACCCAGTCCCTTGATGGTCTCTAGCCCATCTCCGTATGAATCGGTGGTTCCTTCTTCAAACCAGCAAATCGATCCCGCACTCAATCCAGCTAGAATGGTCCCTGACTCCCATGCATGTCGTAGTATCACGTCCATTCCCCACTCTTTCCATAAGGCAAGCATATTCTTCGTATTCCCACCGCCAACATAGATAATATCTTTTTCAAGTAAGAAGCCTTCTAAATCTCTGGTGGAGGGCTTGAATAAAGATAGATGAGAAGGCTCACTTGAAAGGGATGTAAAAGCGTTATAAAACCTTTCGATATAACCTTCTGCATCTCCGCTTGCCGTAGGAAGGAAACATACCTTTGGTCTGGATGCCTTTGACTGCTTTATGATGTATTGATCCAATAACAGGTTATCAGGTTCCATTGAGAAACCTCCACCACCCATTGCAATAATTTGTTTCATGAACAATCCCCACTCTCCATTTGGTATCTTTATCTTACCAAATGAATGATACTGGCGGTGATCCCCGGATGGAAATATTTACACGTACTAAACATTAAACCCCCTATCACCTTGATAGGGGGTTTTTCATACCTGTTATTCAATGCCTGCATCTGTTTCCCGTTTATTCTTCAACCTGGTCTCTTTCTGAAATGAAATGAGCAAGCCATATGTCATGACGAGCAAGATGATCCCGAGGGGCAGAGCGGTGATGATGGTAGCCGCCTGAAGTCCACTGATGCCGCCGGTCCCCATTAAGATGGCTGCGATAGCCGCCAAGATGATTCCCCAGCTGAATTTCACAAAGAATGGAGGGTTCAGACTTCCATTAGATGTTTGCATGCCCAATACGAATGTGGCAGAATCGGCAGAGGTAACAAAGAAGGTAATGATCAGGAATAGTGAAATAATCGACAAAACCCCACTTAGAGGCATCTGATCATACACATAAAATAATGCCGTTTCCAAACTTTGACCCGCTACATCCATTCCCTGGACCACATCATAGTACAATCCCGTTCCCCCGAATACCCCAAACCATAGTGAGCAAACAATGGTAGGAACGATGATCACAGCTATGATGAATTCACGGACAGTTCTTCCTTTCGATACCCTGGCAATGAATGTTCCCACGAAAGGTGTCCATGAGATCCACCATGCCCAATAAAAAATCGTCCAGTCCTTCACCCATTGGTTATTTTCTACGTTAAATGGAGAAAAACGCAATCCCATACTCGGCAGATTCTGTACATAGCTTCCAAACGTTGTCAAAAATAATTCCAGTACGAATTGTGAAGGTCCGACGACAAGGAAAACAATGAATAACAAAACCGCAAGGATCATATTGGCGTTACTTAAATATTTTATTCCTTTGGATAAGTCCGTCGAAGCGGACGTAATATAAAGGACGGTAGCAATCCCCATGATGATTAGCTGAATGCTAAAACTAATCGGCACATCCATGAGATAATGGAGGCCACTATTGATTTGTTGTGCTCCGATTCCCAATGATATGGCTACTCCGAAAATGGTGGCAAATACAGCGATGATATCCACTACGTAACCGATCGGACCTTTCGCTCTATCACCGATGATCGGATACAGCGTGGCACTCATCAGTCCAGGCATCCCCTTCCTGAACTTATAATAGGCCAGTGCCAGAGCGACAACTGCATATATGGCCCATGCATGGAATCCCCAGTGAAGATATGTATACCTTAATCCTACCTTGGCTGATTCAATGGTCCCGCCTTTCCCAAAAGGAGGAGTGGCATAATGTGAAACAGGTTCAGAAACCCCGTAAAAAAGCAGGCCGATTCCCATTCCTGCACTGAACAGCATGGCAAACCAGGTCAATGTAGAGTATTCCGGTCTGTCCGTGTCTTTTCCTAAGCGAATCCTTCCATATTTACTCAGGGCAAAAAAGATGGCGATGATAAAAAAGAATGTGGCCGAAAATTGATAAAACCAGCCGAATTTATCAAGAAGTACTCCTTGAGTATTGGTCATGACATCGATCAACATTTGAGGAAAAAGGACTCCCCATAAAACAAAAATCACCCCGATCGAAATCGCGATCCAAAACATTGGTGTAAATTTTTTCAACTTACTTCCCCCTCAGTTCCAATTCTGTCTCATACTTATGTAATGAAAAAAAGGCATGAACTTAGTGATACCCTCTTCTAGAGAGAACTAAACTAGTAAGTAAATGGTAATCGAAGTCTGAATGAGAATAGTAAAAAAGTAAAATTTTGAGTATCTTTTTTTCATATCCGGGCAAATTAATGTAGAGGGAGGTGATCATGATGACGAACAATAATAACAAAAAGCCACAGCAACAAAAAAATGAAGCTGAATTTGCTCAAGAGCAAAACGCTTCTGAAAGAGCTAACAAAGCCGCTAAACAACAGAATCAACAAAATCAGCAAAATCAGCAACAACAAAATAAATAATCCAACATAGTAACAAAAACCGATACTTAAAGGGAGATCAGTCAAATGACTGGTCTCTTTCCTTATTTATCGATACCTTAATTAGTATTAAATACAAAAAAACCTTCCCAATATGGGAAGGTTCATCATTCGTTCTATTCCTGGAGCAAAAGTCGTTGCTACCTTTTATGTACACCGCTTTTTTTGAACGGTTTATATGCGACTAATACGGCAATTACAGCTGAAGCTCCATTTATCATGGTTCCGATTACGGGAGAACCTTTATAACCGGTACCGTCGTACATATAGGTAATAATCAGACCCGTTATGATACTCAATAAGAGACTTATCCCGAGGAATACCCCTATAAAAATAAAAAATTTCTTAGCATTTTTCCACAAAATCAAACACTCCAATGCAATGGTTCAATCCCTGATCCTGTACCTGATTTACTGATCAAAGACCAGGGATGAATGGGTATTTCTTCTATTCCTTCATTCTCTCAGAAGAAGGAGCGGTTGTCACTTCAAGTCTTGATTTCCCCATCAGGAACACAAACACCAATGCGATTCCAAGGGGTATCAGTGCATAGGCAAAAGTGGTCGTAATGGAATCTGACATAGCGTCCGTGATTTTGGTAAGCACAAAATCCGGAATCTTTTCACGCATTTCAGGTTCAAAAATACTCCTTGGATCACCCTGGAAACTCCCTCCTGTTTCCTGACCCTTAAAGGCATTTTCAAGATTTGAGGCAAAGAGTTTTGTTTGCAGCGTTCCATAGACCGTTATTCCAATGGTCATCCCCAGTGAACGGAAAAAGGCGTTTGTCGAGTTGGCAGACCCTCTAAACCTCGGATCAAGTTTATGGATCGTGGCATTAGGCAGTAATGAAAATGAAAAACCTACACCAAAACCACTTATGACCATGTAGAGTGTCAACAACCACCTACTCGTATCCGGCCCCATCGTCGCAAGTAAAACCATACCTGCGATAAAGGAAATGATGGAGACCCACATGATATTACGGTAACTTGTTTTCGTCATCCGGATACCTGCAACGGCACTGCCTGCTACAGAACCGAGCATCAATGGAGTCAAAATCAATCCGGCGTTTGTCGCAGACCCACCATATACAGCCTGAACAAAGATCGGGATCAATATGGTCAAGATTATGAACGCAGCACCATACAGAAAAGCGAGGGCCTGTGCTGACGCAAACAATGGACTTTTGAACATCCAAAATGAAATAATCGGTTCGGATGCTTTTCGTTCGATCCATAAAAAACTCATAAAGAAGATAAAGAAAGATGCAAACAATCCAATGATTTGCCACGACCCCCAAGGAAATTCCTTTCCGCCGAATTCAAGGGCAAACATGAGACTGACAACCGCTATCACCAGGGTTATCGCCCCTCCCCAATCAATTCGTTGGTCTGATCGTTGTGGGGATTCTTTATAAGCCGTTGTAATGAAGAAGAGCGATAGGAGACCAATTGGTACATTGACGTAGAAAATCCAATGCCAACTTAAATGATCCGTTAAAAATGCTCCAATCAGCGGCCCGAATACTGAAGCAGATCCAAATACTGCACCAAGGAGTCCTGTCATTTTCCCACGTTTTTCAGGTGGGAATAAATCAAACACAATGGTAAAGGCGATTGGAAGCAGAGCTCCACCGCCAATTCCTTGAATGGCCCGGAATATACTTAACTGGACGATATCCTGTGCAATCCCACACAGGGCTGAACCAATTAAGAAAATGGAAAGACCGAATATGTAAAATCTCTTTCTGCCATACATGTCAGACAGCTTACCGAAAATCGGCATCCCAGCCATTACCGCTACCATGTATGCGCTTGTGACCCATACAAACTTGTCCAGTCCACCCAGGTCTGACACGATGGATCCCAATGCCGTTGCTACGATGGTGTTATCCATGGCTGACATGAGTATACCTAACAATAAGCCGGCAAGAGCCAGTTTCATATTACTTTCTTTTGCCACCAACGCGATCATCCTCCATAAACAATGTAATACAGTCTATTTCATTATAGAACTTTCTACCTGATTGTCCACATCGACTATTCTATAGAGCAAAAAAGCAGGGCACGTCAGCTGACGTACCCTGCTTGAAATTATAATTATACGATTGAATTACTTTTGAACGTTTGCCGCTTGTGGTCCACGAGCGCCTTCAACGATTTCAAATGTAACGTCTTGACCTTCTTCTAATGATTTGTATCCTTCACCTTGGATAGCGGAGAAGTGAACAAAAACATCGTCTTGACCTTCAACTTCGATGAAACCGAAACCTTTTTCAGCGTTAAACCATTTAACTTTACCTTGTAACATAAAACATGTACCTCCTAGTGCAGTTGCACGTAAAAATATTTATATTCCTGCTCTGATTAAAATTCAAGACGAATGTTTTTCAATCATGTAGATTAATCGAACAAAAATAATTATCTTTACTATAACAGATTCGCCTCCAAAACTCAAGGCAGGAATGGGTCTAATTGTAAAAAATATAGTCTAACCTACTCTACTGTCGTGGGTTGATTTTCTTTTACATATAACTTCTTGATCATCCTTATTTGACCCCTATGATTGATTTCGTCTTCAAAAACATGAAACCATTTAAAGAAGTTATTCCCTTTTTCCCCGTACCACCAATCTGTTTCTTCATATAGCCATGCTTCGTCCAATTTTTTAAATTGCTCGATTGTGGCCTTTCTTGTGCGGTGAAGGTTTTCCAGGTAGTACTCCACAGAATTTCCTTTTATATTCTCGGCTGCCTCGCTGCCTAAACTTAATGCCGGTTCCAATTCAGTGGCATATGCTTCAATTTCATCATCGGTCAATTGTTCGAATGTCAATGCCTGATAAATCTTTTCTACTGCATCAAAATGAGCAAGCAACATCCCTATGGAATTAGCTTCATCATGACAACGGTAATCAAGCATTTCAACCGGCAATTTTTCCACTTCCTGAATGGTGGTCAATCTTGTATAGTCCATCATGGAAAGAAGGAGCGAATAGTCCTTTTTCATTCCATTTTTTTCTTTGATTAAGTAGATTGAGTTCATTTCCATTTTAAGCCCCCCTTACAGTCTTCTCTTATTTATATTGGCTACTGTATGGAAATTCCCTTTATTTTTACCCTGCTTTAAGATGATCGGTTTGGCGGTTCCTTTAATAAATCACGTATTTCCCTGAGCAGTTCTTCCTTCTGATCAATTTTCATTTCCGATTTCACTTCTTCTTTACGCTCGATTTTCTTATACAGTCGCACCATGAAGAATATGACAAAGGCGATGAGAAAAAAATCTACTACATTTTGAATAAATACCCCATATGTAATGACTGCCTCCCCGACCGTAACCTTCAAATCAGTGAAACTGATTCCTCCAAGTAATATTCCAAGTAGAGGCATGATGATATCGTCTACCAGTGATTTCACAATCTTGCCAAAGGCGGCACCGATGATGACTGCCACAGCTAAATCGATCACATTCCCTTTTACGGCAAATTTCTTAAATCCCTGCCACATGCTCATTTCTCCTTTTTGCATAACTTCACAGCTGAATCCCTGCCATGTACGGATTAGTTTACCACAAACATACAAATTCATAGTGCCTTACTATTTTTTACCCTAATAAATGAACTCATTAATAAATATATATTTATGTTTCAACACACTGACCGTCGAACGCCTCCGATTACTATGGCTTTCATACTAGACGATGACCAGGATCTATGAGGTCTAGAAGAAACAAGGGCTCTCTTTCATGCCCGTGAACGGACCTCTTATGGTACGATGGAAGAAACAAAACTGGAGGGGTATTCATGATGTTTACAAAGTTACCTAAAGAACAAAAGGATGACATGATTGGGAGGATCCAACGTTTTCACTATGAACAAACAGGGGATGAAATCGGGGATTTAGGAGCTGAAAATTGGTTTGACTTCTTTATGAAAGAAATCGGTCCTTTCTTATATAATAAGGGAGTGATGGATTCCAAAGACGTACTGATGGATAAAATGCTTCTACTTGAAGATGATCTTTATGCATTAAAAAGACCAATAGATCCTAAATAAGCCGTCATACATAGAAAAGGAGAGGGCTGAATCTCCCTACTCCTTTTTAATGTCATGAAGAACCTTGTCATCAATGCGGCCATTCTCATTTACGATTTCGATGGTAACAGATTCTTTATCTTCGTTTTTAATCTCGCTTATAATCTTATCGATCTCTTCAATCTTTTTTATTTCTACTGTTTTTTCTACTTTATACTCTTTGGGAGCTTCTCCCTCTTTACGGCTTTTCAGCTCTTCATCTGTGTAGATCAAGTCGGTTTCCAGCGCATTTTTAATCGTTTTGCCCTGCAGGAAGAAACGGGCTCGAAATGACGTTTCCGGTTCTAGAGCTTCATCCGTTAACATTCCGGAAAATGTAAGTGTTTCAGCTTCTTCATTTACCGTTACACTGCCATCAACGACCACGTCCGCTGCATTTCGATTGCATCCGCTTAATAGAATAGTAATAAATAGACCCGCTATCATGATTGTGTGTGACGCTTTCACTAGTTGTCCCCCTTATATGTGTGTGCACTTATATCTTACCAAAAGACCAATAAAATACACCATAAACATTTTATTGTCTTTTGGTAAGAAGTATTTGAAAAATGGGACTATCGATAGAATTGAATGATGTTGGTTGGTGGGATTATTTTGGGGATTTCATGTTCACCGTTAAGGGAACCTTGTCAGAAAAGAATAGGAAGGTGGCTGGATCAACGGCCTCCATGTAATTTCTACATTACATGGGGTTGGATTGCTTAACGTCGCACTTCATTTGCAAACCTTACATTCCTGATTTGATCGTACCACCAGTGTAAGCGGACCAAAGACAAAAAGCTGTGGCATGCACAAATCGGCAATATTATCGTGAGACTATTTTTTTAGATGCTTATTACAAACTGCTTTCAGGATAAACAATTTTTCCTGTACGCTTAACATCCTCCAACATTTAGCACGAATGATCATAATGATTCCCCTCTCCTTTTTCTAAGTCTTTCTGTTACTTCTATTTACCTCCTCCTAACCTTTTACAAACCATTCAATTTGCTACATATTCACATACAAAAATACTTTCTCCGACAGGTTGTTCTATCGAAAAAAGTATAAAAACGAAACGCCTGTCAATCTGTACAGGTAAATGTAGAATTTCTTTTAGGATTTTTTTTATTATTTTTTGAATAAGTGGGAATGTAAATATATGGACCGTTCCTTTCCGCCGCAGGCACAAGACTCGCGCGGGGAGGAAGTCAAGTGCCTTCCGCTACAATCCACTCTGTGTTTCTATACTAAACTTATATAATTCATCCAAACAAATCCCTCTCATGTCCTACTATCGTATATTACTCATTTAGATATTATTATCCATTTAATAGTAACAATTTTTTACGTTGGCCTGTCAATTAGAGGGTTGTGACAGCAGTTTTATAAAGTGATGGAGGACGCGGGCGGTGAGGCCCCAGATGACTTTGTCTTCATAGTAGTAGAAATGTTCTTTCATGTTCCTTGCCTGCCAGTCGTAGTTTTCCCCACCTGGTATTTGTTTGTATGGGAAGCTCTCTTCCGGTTCCATTTTAAACTTGATATTATACAATTCCGGTTCTTTTTCACGCATGTATGAGAGAGGGGTTGTGAAAATCTCTTCCACTTCGGCAGCATTCGGGCTCAACTCTTCCAATGATATATTCAGCTTCCCTACAAAGGGATAGATGATCGTCCCAAATGGGGATACGATATAATCGAGAGGATGAATGTCCGAGATGACATGTTGTTGTATTCCCAATTCTTCTGACGTCTCCCTTAAAGCAGCTGCCCTCTCATCTGAGTCACTCCGGTCTATTCTTCCACCCGGAAAGCAGATTTCCCCTGGTTGTCTCCGCATATTCAATGAACGGACTTCAAAGAGAACATGAATCTCACCTTTCACTTCAATCAAAGGAAGTAGAATAGCATATTCAGAAAATGTTTCACTTCCTAACACTTTAGGCGTTCTATCTTTGAAACGCATCAGCAGATCGTCCACATCCATTCTATTTCCCCCTTTATGATAATCTATTCTATGATTTTCTTTATTATAGTATGAACGGAATGCTACACCCAAACCATAAGCGTTCAAATTAGACTCTTCCACATATTCCCTTACGTTCTATGAATCTATGATATACTAATGAAGTCTTATCTCATGGTAAGAAAGAAAACAATCCAAAATCGAAAGGATTTGAAAACATGTTTGGAAAAGTTGCTTCAGACGTATTAGGTTTAAGTGATATCGGCACAGTCATAAAGCCGCAGGATTACGACAAAGCCGATTCAGATGATTATATTATGCATGAAGATGGAGAGAAGATTTACTTCCTGATCAAATCCAAGTCCGATGAATACTGCTTTACAAACAAAGCACTCATCCACCTGGATGGGACGAGTGCAGCAAGCAAGAAACGGGTGCTCCGCCGCTTGGATTATTACAAGTATCACCTTTCGAATGTCCTTCTCGAAACGGCGGGAACAGTAGATCTGGATGTTGAAATAAAGTTTAAGATCGGTTCGGATATCTACTCCATCGATGTTCATAAAAAACATTTAGCAGAAGTGAAAGATCTGTATAAGTCCCTTATAAAAATTGGTGAAATCACTACCGACAACAGTATTTATTCCGGCTTTGCCAATGAAAGTCTCCAACTTGCATCCTCAACATTGGGACAAGTAAAGACAGATGGCGTAAATGTTGTTGAGCAGTTTAAAGAGGTCAATCAATATGCCTTCAATTGGCTGTCGGACAAGAAAAAAGAATTGACCCTCAAAGATTTTGGGTTTATTTTTGAAAAATTCATTCAAAATTAATTTGCATCATCCGGCTGACATCATCAGCCGGATGATCATTACGGCAATTCAGGCATATCAGTCCCTTTCCACTCCTGAATCCCATTGTCCTCTATGATTCCCAAAGTTACATCAGCAATATCCGGATCTGCTATTAATTGATCCTGTATGGCAAACTTAATGTCATCCGCTTCTGACAGGGGTAACCCCTTTTTCAATTCAAGATATGATTCAACATGGTAATAGCGGCCTTCCTGTGTGATCCGCATCTTAAAGATATCGATGACCGCTTCATGTTCAAAGATGGCAGCAGCAATCCGGTCTTCCACTTCTTTTGGTGCAGCAACCCCTATCAGACCAACCATATTGTCATAACCAACCCTGAATGCAACCCCCACCATCAGGAATCCGATCATGATGGTCACAATCCCATCCAATAGTTGAAACGGAGAGAAATAAGAAACAAGGACCGCTATCAAAGCAAGAATGGCACCTGATACAGCCACTAAGTCCTCATAAAACACAAGTCTTGTTGGGGGCGCTGCCCGCTTTACATGCGTGAACGCACCTGTTACAATCCCAGCTCCCCTGCTTTCCACACGGGCTTCCTGACTGATTTCCTTCATCACTTTAAAGAGGATCGTTCCATCAATAAAGATGTTCAGGAGTAACACGAAAACATTTATCCATATCCCTTTCACTTCAGCGGGATGTTTGAGTAGATGAAACCCCTCACGAATCGTTTCATAAGCCATGACCGAAACGACAATGACCGCAATCATACAAAATAGATTAATGACACGCCCAAAACCTGTCGGGAACTTTTCCGTCGGCTTCTTCTCTGAAAGAACACTGCCAATAAATACAAAACCTTGATTGACGGCATCGGCTAACGAGTGCATGGCGGAGGCAAACATTGCCCCACTCCCACTGATAAAGAATGCCGCCCCCTTTGCGATTGCAAGGATGCCATTTCCCACCATTGCAAAAAATGAAGATTTATTTCCTTTTTTCATTAATGTGAAAAATGATTCATTACTCACCAAGCTCACCACCTTACGTTTTATCAAGCTACTAGATAGTATCTCTCAATCATCCCCTTTCATAAGTCGATTGACGAACCTTTTGTGCTTTTCTATACTGTAACAAGAAATGTGAAATCATAAGAATTCGAATCTAATCAGGTCAGGAGAACTAATCATGGATTTTACCATACAACATCTTTCCTTTTATTTAATCCAGGTAGAAGGAAAAGGCGAAGAAGCAGATAAACGACATAAGCACTTTCAAACATTAACCGGTGATGAGTATGAGGAAAGCCCCCTTAAAAGCTTCCTGGACGGTGAACTGACTAAGATCGTCAAGCGCAAGGTGGACAGACACTCCAAGTCAGAATCCGCCCCCACTAAAATTGGCCGCTTTGTTGTAGAACCCGGTCATGAGCTTACATCGAATCCAAACTACAATCTATTTCATCGAACCCGTTATGCTGAAAGCAAAGAAGATTTTCGTGAAGCATGTGATCAGATTGTCCAAATGTACATAGAAGCCAGCGCTATTCGCGGCGGAGCATTTTTAGTAGCCACCGCAAAGCTCACCAAATTTTTTGATGATCCCTTTTTATTCCTCATGAAATGTGATTTCGAACCAAAGGTTGCCACCATTACGGATGAAGCAACCCTGATACATAATGTGGAAATGGCAATCACGACGAAAAATATGAAATCCATCCAATATCCGTATATGCCTGAAGAAGGCATGATGGATTCATCCGAAATCAAGATTCATCAAGCTTCACATGCGAGATACTTTGAAGATTTCCTGAAATGGGTGGAGTATGAAAAATCCATGCCCGAAATCGTCAAATCACAAGTATACGGCATGGTAAAGGAACATATATCTGAAACCTATGCGGAAGAAAGTGATGAACGGGTCGAATTTGAAGAAGCCGTGGAAGAATGGGCCATCAGTCCAAAGCGTGAGCTGCAGGAACGGTTCACGACGGAGCAAGTCGTGGAAGCGACTTCCCAAATCGTCGAGCAGTCCCCTGAAGTGGAACTGAAAGTGAAGCTTGACCATGTTGCAGTAAAAGCCCTTCTCTCAGATTTCGGAGACAGCATTCACTTGGCGAAAGTGAACGGCCGATACGTCCTGATGATTGAAAGCGAGTCCGTCATGTTTGAAAAAGGATTCTCCCCATTGGAATTTTTAAAGCCGGATGAACTCCATGAAGTGATTCAACGGATACAGGATAAGGAATGAGATGGAGAAACTGGGACATATCTAAATCCATCTTCTCTAAAGACGAACAATCAAAAAATTAGGTAGGCTCACTTGTTACACCGCTTTTGATTTCCGTGCAAGACTTCGCTTTCCTCGGGCGGAAGGCAAGCCTCCTCGTCGCTGACGCTCCTGCGGGGTCTTACCTATTCCGCTTTTCCCGTAGGAGTCTTCGTCTTGCACTCCAATCAAAAGCTAGATTCTGCTCTTTACAGTGTATAAACTTCAGCAAAAATTTTAGAAGTCCCGTTTTACCATAATTGTTAATCATACAAAGACTTTATAGTTTTCGGATGTTCGATAATTCGGAGCATAATTAGTCATTCACATCACATCATGTAAGAAAGAGTATTTGTAAAAGTGACGGTAATTGATCATTGGAACTTATAGAATAAGAGTTGGTGTATGCAACGGGGGACTCTACAATGTTATAGTTAAACACTTACGCTTGGAAAGTTGATTGGAGCGGAAGTTGCTCGACTCCGGCGGGAAACGCTGGACAGGTGAGACCCCGCAGGGCTTTTGCCTGAGGAGGCTCACCGCCAGCCCCGCGGAAAGCGAGCAACTGGAGCGGAAATCAACCACTACTCACTACATCCTAAACCAACAGTATTTACGTAGACAGCTAAATGATAAATCCGAACGATTGCAAATGATCGTTCGGATTTTCTTTTAACTAAACTCTTTTGTCCCAACTTCTTTTTTCAATGAAATAACAAAATTTTCTTGTATAAATAATGCTCATAAAATAAAATCAAGTAAGAAAATTCTTTCTCTTTCGGAAAAAGGGGGATAACGAATGCTTACTTCTACACAACTTCAAAATATAAAGGATCTTCAGGATGTCTGCGAGGATTTTGAAGGGATAAACTTAAAATTGAACTGGGAAATGCTAAAGAAGAGAAAGAACGATCAAGATGATTTCCTTCTTTATAAGGATGGCCGTCTGGTCGGATTTTTAGGAATTTACGGATTTGGTGATTCCTACGAAATATGTGGGATGATCCATCCTCAATTCCGTCGTCAGCACCTGTTCCAAGAACTGTTTCAAGAAGCACTTCACTCTTTAAATTCCCGTAAGGTCAACACGCTCTTACTTAATATTCCGGGATCTTCGACATCTGGAAAAGGGTTTATATCACATATGGACGCTGTCTATGATTTCACGGAATATGAAATGAAATGGAATAAAAAAGAGTTGGTCATAGATTCTGATTCTGTCGGAATCAAAACAGCGGATGAACAGGATATCGAAACCATCATCGACCTTGATGAAACCTGTTTCGGGGTTGTCAGAAGTGATGCCGAATCCTATACCAAGAGGCTATTTGAAGAGTCCAGGGAAGGAAATCTTATGATTATCATTGATGAGAAAGTGGTTGGCAAGATAAGGGTTCAACGAACGAACAATAAAAGTTTCATTTACGGGTTTGCGGTATTCCCATCGTTTCAAGGAAAGGGAATTGGAAGAAATGCATTATCACAGGTCGTAATGCAGGAATCCAAGTGGACCGATGATATATACCTTGATGTGGCTGCAACGAACAGCAAGGCATTGAATCTTTATGAATCAAGCGGTTTTCAAACCTTTTACAGTCAAGAGTATTATCAATATCTCATTAAATAATGAAAAAAGCACAGTTCAGCCACTGTGCTTTTTATTTATAAAATATGTGCTCGACCTTCCAGGTGTCTCCGATTGTCAATATACCGTGGGAATAATATGGAAGCTTCCGTTTATCCGTGGGAGAGCCGGGATTGAACAATAGGACTCCTTTCATAAAGCGGGAAAAGGGTATGTGGGAGTGACCGAAGACGATCAGATCCACATCAACATCATCAAAGACTTCCAGAGCTCTTTTTTCAGTGGTCTTCCCCTTTCCGTCCCCATGCGTTATACCGATCTTCATGCCCTTTCTTTCTATGATCCTTCTTTTCGGGAGAAGGGATTGGAGTTCAGTGTCATCGACATTTCCAGCAACGGCAATCAATTCTCCGTACCCCTTGAATTCCATATATACATCATGGGTCCCGAAATCTCCCCCATGAATGATGAGATCACTCTCCATAAGATCTTTCTGAAGGATAGGAGGGAGTCCCCTTCCTTTTCTCGGCATATGAGTGTCAGAAACAATGACGATTTTCATTTCATTCTCCTTTGGATTTCTCATTCAGCTTTTCCCTTTCTTTATCGATCCATTTCAATTCAATCCGGTTGAACAATGGTAAAGTATTCTTTACTGTCAACTCCAAGGGGAGGGATACACTTCCCCAATGCGGTTGATGGGTCATCCCTAACCGTTCCCCCACCTTTGAAGCTGTAAAAGGTATAAACGGCTCGATGATACTTCTAAGATTACTGATGATATAAATGAATTCTTCAAGTACCCTTTTCCCTTCTTCCCTGTTTTCTTTCACTATTATCCACGGTTTCTGATCATCAAAACGTTTATTACACCACCTGATGAATTCAAATACCTCCTCAAGCCCTTGTCTCGTACTTCCTGATTCAATCCAATGACCGGCGGATGAGAATACCTCTTCCACTTTTTGTTGGACCCTCTCATCTACTTTGGTTACGATCACATTGTCACCGAATTCTTTCTTATAGAATTTCACGGTACGTTGAACAAGATTTCCGAAAGCACCGAGAAGTTCACTGTTATGGCTGTAAATAAATTCTCTCCATGAGAAGTCTGCATCCCTCTTTTCAGGTGCATTGATCGTCAGAAAATAGCGGATCGTATCAGGATGGTAAGCACTAAGAAGATCCTTTACCCAGACAGCCCAATTCTGGCTCGTCGATATTTTCCTTTTCTCCAATGTCAGATACTCATTTGAGACAATGTGACCCGGTAAATGGGTTTCTTCATTCATGCCCAGAAGGACGGCTGGCCAAATAATCGTATGAAATGGAATATTATCTTTTCCATGTACATAATAAGAGAGGGTGTCTTTATCCCAGAATTTGTTCAGACTTCCCTTCTCTTCCCCGGCCCATTTCTTTGAGGCACTCAAATATCCACACACCGCTTCTATCCATACATAAATCTTCTTGTCGTGGAATCCTTCAACCGGAACCTCCACCCCATTTTCCAAATCTCTTGTAACCGGGCGGTCCTTCAATCCCTCTTTATGGTAGCGGCCTGTAAGCTGTACGGCATTATCCCTCCACTTTCCTTTCTGTTCCTGTAGCAGCCTCTCTAAGGGTTGCTGGAATTTGGAAAGAGCAAAGTATAAATGGGTGGTCGTTCTCAGGACCGGTTCCTCACCGCAAATTTTACAAAGTCCATTCAATAAGTCCGTTGGATCCAGTACAGTCGAACAATGATCACATTGATCTCCCCTCGCCGTCGAACCGCAAACTGGACAGGTTCCTTCTACGAACCGGTCAGGCAGGAACCGCTGATCGTTCAAACAGTATACTTGCTCAACTTCTTTTTCATACAGCCATCCCTGTTCATGAAGGGTGGTAAAGATTCTTTGTACCTCCTTGTGATGATGTGGATGATCCGTCCTGGTATACTCATCATAGCTGAATCCCAGTGATCGAAAGGAGCGGACAAACTCCTCATGGTAGCGATCTGCTACTTCTTCTACCTTGATCCCCTCCTGTCCCGCCCGAATCCCGATCGGGGTCCCATTACAGTCGCTCCCTGAAACATACAAAACACTTTCCCCTTTCAAGCGGTAATAACGGGCAATGATATCACCCGGCAGCAATGCAGCGATGTGTCCCAAATGCAGGGAGCCATTGGCGTAAGGCCAAGCCCCACCTATAAAAACAGTCATAGTGTTTTCCTCCTCGATATAAATAAAAACCCCTCGTCCTGCGGATATCGAAAGACATCCAAGGACGAGGGGTTAAGCTCGTGGTACCACCTTAGTTCATAGCCTGCTCACGCAAGACCACCTCAACAAGTACGGAGCAAGATAAGCCCTTATACCGTGGCAGTGATAACGGACGCCCAACCCCGTTCTACCCTACACCCCATTGGTTCGAGTAGAATGCTCCGAGACCATTTTCCATAGGTTATCTCCCTGCTTCTTTTCAGCTTCCGAAGCTCTCTGGTAAGGGACTTACACTATGTACTCTTCTCATCAATGCAAATTAGATTTGATTATATTATGCCACTTTTTCAAAAAATTGCAACATTACAGTTAAGGTTTTACTTCACAGGTTTCGTGGAAAAGTGAAAGATAGAACATCAATTTGAAAATACAGGAAACGAGGTGATGCCCTGTTGTTTACGCTGCAGAAACAATTTAAGCGCCCGAAAGGAATCCTGGGCTGGGTTGTGGGGAAAGTAATGGAGTTTGATAATCGGAAGATCAACAATTGGTCCATCAAACAACTGTCCATCGAAAATGGCGATCGCGTTCTTGAAGTGGGATATGGGCCGGGATATTGTATTAAGCGAATTTCCAATCGATTCCCTGATACCTTTGTGGACGGGGTCGATCTTTCCGAAACAATGAAAGAAGCGGCTCAAAGCAAGAATCAGAAAGCCATAGAGAAAGGCAGGGTTCGCCTGTTCGCTCAGGACATCAGTCAATTCGAGTTGAACGATGTTCAGTATGATCGAATCTTTTCCGTTAATAATTACCCGTTATGGAATGACCAGAAGCAGGCACTCAGACACTTATACAAGATGCTTAAAACCGAAGGAACCATCCTCATTACCGTTCAGCCCCGGGGAGATGAAGAGCGGGACAGCAAAGCTCGACGCTATGGGGAAGAAATTTCACAGGCTCTACAGGAAACCGGCTTTAAAAATATTTCTCTATCTTATAAAGATGTAAGCCCTGCACTGACTGTCTCCATAAAAGGGGTAAAATAATTCATAATGTCAAGTAAACAGCCGACCCTTTTAGGATCGGCTGTAGTTAGAGGAATTCACGAGTGAAAAGCTCCTGTCTTTGATGCTCCGATTAACTCCCTGATTTCATCATAGGAGTCCTGCTGAATAAGGTCTATGATCTTACTTCCGACCACTACCCCATCACAGTTCTCACTCATGCTGCGGACATGATCGGGGCTCGATATCCCAAATCCCGCCAGAACCGGAACCGGACTATTGCTCTTTAGCTTGTTTAAATGACGGGATATATTCTCAGCAAACCCCTCTCTTGTTCCTGTAATTCCATTAATCGTGACGGCATAGAGGAACCCTTCTGTCACAGAGGCTAATTCCTTCACTCTTTCCAAAGAGCTGGTGAGGGTTGCCAATTGGATGATGGCTATTTCTTTTTCCTTCGAAGGCTGCTTGACCAAATCGTAATGCTCCAGCGGCAGATCAGGAATGATCACTCCATCCACCCCAGCCTTTTTACAATCGTCGAAGAAGCATTCTACACCATATTTGTAAATCGGATTGATATAGGTCATAAAAATCAGGGGGATCCCAATTTCTTTTCTTCTTTCAGTCAATACATCGAACACCTTTCGAAGTGTTGTTCCCTTCTCCAACGCTCTTTTACCCGCTTCTTGAATCGTCGGTCCATCGGCAACGGGATCAGAGAACGGTATACCGACTTCGATGGCAGTCGCCCCACCTTCTTCAAGCTTCTTTAAAGTTGTTATCAATGTGTCTATGCCACCGTCTCCTGCCATTATATAGGGGATGAACAGCTTATTCCCCCGCTTTAATTCGGCTTCAAGGCTGCTTTCAAGAAATTTTTTACCCATGCTGACTACCTCCCAATAACTCTTTTACTTGTTCAACATCTTTATCCCCTCTCCCGGATAGACATATGACGATTGATTGGTCCTTTGTCATGCCTTCAGCCAACTTCACTGCATAGGCAACGGCATGGGAGCTTTCGAGTGCAGGAATGATTCCTTCAGTCTGTGATAATTGTTTGAATGCTTCCAGCGCTTCGCTGTCAGAAATGGAAGCATAACGGACTCTGTCAATCTCTTTTAAATAGCTGTGCTCAGGTCCTACACCTGGGTAGTCAAGACCTGCAGAAATGGAATGGGCTTCCTGTACCTGCCCTTCTTCATTCTGAAGGAGATACATCATGCTTCCATGAAGGATTCCGACAGATCCTTTCGTTAAGGTGGCGGCATGTTTGTCTGTTTCAATACCGCTTCCGGCTGCCTCGACACCGTATAAGTCCACTTCTTTGTCTTCAATAAACGGGTGGAACATCCCAATGGCATTACTTCCTCCCCCGACACATGCCACGATGGCATTTGGAAGACATTTTTCTTTTTCAAAGAATTGTTTCTTCGTTTCTTTTCCAATGATACTTTGGAAGTCCCGTACCATCTTCGGAAATGGGTGTGGACCTAAAACGGACCCCATTATATAGTGGGTGTCTTCAACATTGGCTACCCAGTAACGCAGCGCTTCATTCACGGCATCCTTCAATGTGGCACTTCCCTGGGTGACGCTGATTACCTTTGCTCCGAGCAACTCCATCCTGAATACGTTCAGTTTCTGCCTGCGGATATCTTCCGCACCCATGAAAATGACACAATCAAGGTTTAACAGAGCACATACGGTGGCGGTTGCAACCCCATGTTGGCCAGCTCCTGTTTCCGCAACGACTTTTCTTTTTCCCATCCGTTCAGCAAGGAGGGCCTGACCGATCGTGTTGTTGATTTTATGGGCACCTGTGTGATTCAGATCTTCCCGCTTCAAATAGATTTTGGCTCCCCCTATCTGCCTGCTGAGGTTTTCTGCAAAGTAGAGAGGATTTTCCCTTCCTACATAATCCTTTAAGTAGCTTTGCAGCCTCTCTTGAAAACGTACATCATTGATTGCTTCATCGTAAGCGGACTCGAGTTCCTGAACGGCTTTCATCAATGATTCAGGAACGAACCTTCCACCAAATTGACCAAACAGTCCTTTATGATCTGGTTGTGCATATAACATTCTTCTTCCTCCATTCACTGTTTTCATTTATTCAAACACCGATTTAGCTTCCTTTATGAATGCTTCCATCTTTAACCGGTCTTTCTTCCCATCCGTCTCAACCCCGCTCGAGACATCCACCATATAGGGACGGACCTTTGTGATGGCTTCCCTGATATTGTCCGGATTTAATCCCCCTGCAAGAATCAGCTGCTGAGGAATGTTGAGGGAATGTGCATAATCCCAATTGAATGTGGTGCCATTGCCACCACGATGGGGTCCCTTTCCGCTATCCAACAAAACCATCTCACCCTGAAATTCCTCAATCCTGTCTATATCTTTTCTTTCCTTCACCGAAATCGCCTTGATAAATGGAAGATTGAGAGCTTCACAGAATTCCACTGATTCATCCCCGTGCAGCTGAACATAATCGAGCGGCACGAGATGAAAGATCTCTTCCAGTCTTTCTTTTGATTCATTCACAAACACGCCGATCTTTAATAAACCTGGAGGAACGGCTTTGCTGATCTCGGCCGCTTTCTCCACATCGACTTTCCTTTTACTCTCGGCAAATACGAACCCTATGGCATCGGCTCCCGCTTCCACTGCCCACTCGGCTTCTTCCTGTCTTCTGATTCCGCACACTTTGACTTTTGTCATTTCTTCCCACCTTTTTCAACCTTGAGAGCGGAAAGGGTAACGGCGGGATCTTCACTTCTCATTAACGTTTCCCCGACGAGGATCCCTTGTGCCCCTGCATCTTTCACTCTCCTTGAATCTGACTCATCCTTGATTCCACTTTCACTTATGAGTACTACTTCCCTGCCTTTCACCATCGATGCCAGGGATTCAGTGATTAATAGATCCACTTCAAAGGTTTTCAGGTTCCGATTATTCACCCCGATTATAGTAGCACCGAGTTCTAAGGCATCCATCATTTCTTCCTCATTATGAACTTCTACAAGAACCTCCAGTCCAAGATGTGAGGCATAAGAATATAATTCTTTCAGTCTGGTGAAATCCAGTGCGGCCACAATTAGCAGGATCACATTCGCCCCTGCATCCCTGGCACGATCGATCTGGATTTCATCGATGATAAAGTCCTTACACAGAATCGGGATAGATACGGCTCTTCGAACATTCGCAAGATCCCCCATCCTCCCTTTGAAAAATGGTGTATCCGTCAGAACAGATATGGCGCATGCTCCAGCTTCTTCATAGATAGCGGCCTGTAATTCCGGATCCACTTCCGTCCGGATATCGCCTTTTGATGGTGATGCCCGCTTGATTTCAGCTATGACTTGTAAGGAGGAAGCCGATTTAAGCGTATCGTATAATGATTTAGTCGAAGTGCTATGATTATGAAAGGATTGATATCCGGATTGTTTTAAATTGTTCACTTCTTCTTTCTTCTTTTCAATGATGGTATCTAAAATGGTTGCCAATCAAATCACCTGCTTTCGTCGTTGTCGGCTATAGTGTACAAGGGATGAGAGCGCCTCATTTGCCCGTCCGCTTTCTATACTTTCCCTTGCCAGTTTCACACCTTCTGCGAATGTCGAAGCTTTACCATGAGCAACTAAGGCGATTCCTGCGTTGAATAAGACCGTATCCGTATAGGCTCCTTCTTTCCCTTGTAAGACGTCCTGTAAGATACGGGCATTGACTCCTGCATCTCCTCCTTTGATCTCTTCAAGGGTATAAGATGGGAGCCCGACCTCGTCCCCTGATAAAGTAAATGAGCTGACTTCACCATCCTCCAGAAGGACAAGATGATTCTCACCTGCAAGTGACGCTTCGTCCATGTAGTCCGCTCCATTCAGGACGATTGCCCGCTTTCTTCCCAATTTACGTAGGACATGTGCCATCGTTTCCAGCTTATCTCTTCTGTACACCCCGACCAGCTGGGTTTCCAATTGAACGGGATTCGTTAGTGGACCAATCAGATTAAAGATGGTCGGAATTTTCAATTCTTTCCGGACCTTCATGATTTTTTTCAGCCCCGAATGGATATGGGGTGCATAGAGGAAGGCGATATTGGTTTCATTTAGGAGATTTTCCACTTCATGGGCCTGAAAGTCCAATGAGATGCCCAGATGTTCCAACACATCTGCACTGCCGGTCCTGCTTGATATGCTCCGATTTCCGTGCTTTGCCACTTTGACTCCTGCCCCTGCCAATACGAATGCGCTTGTTGTACTGATATTAAAGCTCTGGGATCCATCCCCACCTGTCCCGCAGTTATCCAATACATCCTTTATGGTGCTGGTTACGGGTAATGCCTTCTCTCGGAGCACTTCAACCAGGGCTGTCATTTCCCCCACCGTTTCCCCCTTCATTTTTAACAGGGTCAAGAAACAGGCTATCTGACTCTCGGTCGTATCTTCCTTGAATAATTCCTGAACGGCTCCCCTCATCTCATCTCTTTCTAATGAATGACCATCAGACAGCTTTTGTAGATATCTTTTCACGGTTATTCCCCTTTCTCATCTCGTCTAAAAAGTTTTGAATGATTTTCTTCCCTGTTTTCGTCCCGATGGACTCTGGATGGAATTGAACCCCAAACAAAGGAGATCTCATATGCTTGATGGCCATGATTTCCCCGTCATCCATAGAAAGGGCAACTGTCTCCAGCGGTTCTGGCAGAGTCCCTCTTTTGATGACCAGTGAATGGTACCTCATCACTTCCAACGGTTGCGGCATATATTCAAATATCCCTTCACCACTATGTTTGATAAGTGAGCTCTTTCCATGCATGACCTTTTCAGCTATTTCAATGGTTGCCCCAAAGGCTGCCCCGATTGCCTGATGACCGAGACAAACGCCGAGAATCGGCACACTAGCGTGAAGATTCTGTATAATCGAGGTGCAAATACCTGCATTTTCAGGCTTACCTGGTCCAGGGGAAAGGATGATCCCTGAAGGATCCAGTTTTTTTATTTCTTCCAATGAAATCGCATCATTCCGTCTGACCACTACCCTTTCACCAAGTTCTTCAATATATTGATACAGGTTATACGTAAACGAATCATAGTTATCAATGAGTAGAATCATCCCGTCACCTCCAATAATGATTGTGCTTTATTCAGCGTTTCTTCATACTCAGATTCCGGATCTGAATCATACACGATGCCTGCCCCTGCTTGAACATTGGCCACACCATCTTTCACGACCATTGTGCGGATCGCCAGGGCAAAGTCCAGATTGCCGTTGACCCCGAGATATCCGACAGCGCCTGAGTATACTCCGCGTTTTGTCGTTTCAAGATCATTGATGATCTGCATGGCCCTGATCTTCGGTGCCCCGCTCACTGTTCCTGCAGGCAAACAGCCTGTTAATGCTTCAAGGGGGGTTACTTCTTCCTTCAATTTACCCTTCACCTCTGAAACGATGTGCATCACATATTTGTACCTCTCAATGGTTAAGTACTTGGTTAATCGGATGGATCCGATTTCACAAATCCTTCCCAGATCATTCCTGCCTAAGTCTACGAGCATTCGATGCTCAGCCATTTCCTTTTCATCCGATAGCAGCTCCCTCTCAAGCTTTCCATCTTCTTCAACGGTATTCCCTCTGCGCCTTGTACCTGCAATGGGATTCGTTGTGATCTGACTGCCCTGTACTTTCAACATGCTTTCTGGGGATGCCCCCAATACGACGTACTCTTCAAAGTCGATGAAGAACATATATGGTGACGGATTGGATTGCCTTAAGCCTCTATAGAATGTAAAAGGATCTCCGGAAAAGGATGCCTGCAGTCTTTGGGAAAGCACCACTTGAAAGATTTCTCCTTCCTGAATCGACTGCTTCGCTCTTTCCACTCTCTCCATGTATTCATCTTTTGACGTTCGAGCATGAAAGGAAAGACGATCCAGTTTTTCTTTGTTTGTGTCCAAATACACATTTGACAGCTCGTCTTCGGTTTCTTTCACTTTTTCCTGAAGATCCATATCCATTTCTTCTGTCCATTCATTCATGACAATGATGTATACTTTATGCTCAAGGTGATCAAAGACAATGACTTTTTCATAGAACATGAGATGAATGTCCGGCATCTCCAATTCGTCATCGGGGGTGATACCGATTTCCTCGTAATGTCTGATCACATCATATCCTAAATATCCAACCCCTCCACCTGTGAAAGGAAAGGGTGCACCTTCTAAATGATAGTGGGGAATAAGGGTTTGAATCATCTCAATGGGGTCCCCTATTCGTTCCTCTACATGATTAGTGGATGTTTTAATAATCTGTACGGTATTTCCAAATGCCTTACATTCCAAGAACGGATCGCTTCCCACAAAAGAATAGCGACCGGATTGTTCATGTTTCAGTGAACTTTCCAATAAAAATTTCTTTTTCCCTTTTAAGGATTGGAAGAGTGATATGGGTGTGTACATATCACCATTCAATTCTTTCACAACATAGTTCAAATCTTGATGCTTCATCATTCATATCCTCCCATTCGCTTTCACCTTTTAAAAAGTAAAAAAAAAGCCCTCTATGAACAGAAATACTGTTCATAGAGGACGATGCTGACCGCGGTGCCACCTCTATTGGGATATCCTTATATCCCCTCTTGGTTCAAGTACGGGGTCTATCACCCGATACTCTATCCTTTTAACGGTGGAAATCCGTACGACCCTACTTCATTCAGATCATCTCTCATAAGTCCATTCCAGACAAGCTATCATGCTAAGGTCTCACTGTCCTTAACTCCCTGTTATGCATCACTTGAATGTACTCCTCTTATTCAACGATTTATCAATGTAAAAGAATAAAAAAAGGCATCCCAATCCTTATCTTATAAAAAGAAAGGACGGGATACCCGTGGTGCCACCTTTGTTGACTGCTTTTACAGTCCACTCAATCGTATCGGAGCAAAATGCTCTAATACGCGTCTTTTGTAACGATAAGACATTCGCCAAAGCCTACTTCCCTAAGGTTTCGGTTTGGAAGCTCGGAAGTCCATTCCCTAGTACCGATCACACTGGTTCACACCAACCACCAGCTCTCTGAAGTGTCGATTATAGGTACTCCTCTTCGTCAAAGCCATTCGCTCATTTAATTAATTGTTTATTATACTAATCGCTTTTTCTCACGATGTCAACCATTTAATTCATATTCTAACCTGTGCTGATTGGTTCAAACAATGGTGATCATCATGGAATCACAGACTGGTTTATAACCGATATTCATATAGATTTTGTTCGATGTGGGATTATCCAGGTCCGTATAGAGGGAACAAAAGGTGTGTTCATGCAGTAACAGACGGCTCAGTTCCGCTACAACAGAAGAGGCGTATCCCTTCTTCCGGAATTCGGATGGGGTATAGACAAAATTTACGGTAATCCCGTTTTCCGTTCTTCTTGCCCCCCTTGCCATTGAAACAGGCTGTCCGGCCACTTCCCAAAAGAACACATAACGTTCATTATCAATCATATCTTTCGCCCTTTTGAGCGCTTCTTCACCCGACAAAGTGATGACTTCTGTATCTGCGACAAATTCACTGACCCACTTGGCCAGGAGCCCCTCTTGACCTGGGCGCACGGGTACCATTTCCCCTTCGCTTAATTGGATATCATTCACTTCATTCAATTGGTACACACGCTGATTCATACGGATGGTGTAACCCTTCCCCGTAACGTGACACCATGCATGGGTCAGTTGAAGTACGGTTTCTTTCTCAGCAACAAAACCGGGGATCGTGATCCCGGAATCCTCGCAAAACGAATTGAGCCGTTCAGCTATTGCCTGGATGTCACCCTTCCCTACTTTCAGCGTAACCACAAGATAATGAGGAGGAGTCATGATGAATGACCCCACTGCCTTGTCATCCTCATTTTCCACTAAAAGCAGAAGTGGATCTATATATTTGTCACTCGTTTTCATGGTATTCAATAGTCCCAAAGGCAGATTATTCGCTGCCTCATCCTCCATAAGGAGAGAATAAACCTTATCATGGAAGACTATTGGGTCTTCATATTGTGTCAACTTATACATATTATCACCCCATCACAACATTCTACATATGGGATCCTGATTCCTGCTTTATGTTGGAAGATTTTCCCCAGTGATAGAGTGAAAGACATGGTACCCACTTACAGACACCCCGATGGTCCCCGCACCTGGGAAGACAGAATCTCCACACATCCATACATTCTCAAGTGGAGTCCTGTGCGATAGACTGTTGAAGAGAGCGTGATCATTGGTTTGGGGGAATCCCCCTACAATCCCTCCGGGCCGCCCCGTATATCGTTCCCACGCCTTGGGCGCACCCGGGTAGAATTCTATCAAACTACTTCTAATAGTGGGTATGACCATCTCTATTGAATCCAGCATCTTCTCTTTAAGATTCTCCTTGTACCAATCATATTTTTCTTTTGAGTCCCAATTCTCTAATTTTGTATGGGTTGATACCGTCATAGTACGGAATCCTTCCGGCGCGCGCTGCCGGTCATCCGGATGAGATAATGATAAGAACAGATGGTCGCCTTCCGTCATATGCCCATCATTGCTCGTGCAAATTTGCGTAAACAGGGGGAGAGTTTCCGGCACTGATTCTTCTTTCAATAACATATAAAGGGTCATGGTCCCCCACACAGCCTCTTTTTCTTTTCCTTTCAAATAAGTTTTAATTATAGGTGCATATTCCTCAGGGAATAGATTCTTGAGTGACTGGACAGGAACGTTGCATATGACATGATTGGCATGATATTCATTCCCTCTATGATCAGAGACGATCCACTCCTGAAGATGCTCATCACGTGTAATGCCTACCACTTTCCTCCCCAGGGTCGCTTTAACCCCAAGCGATACCGATGCATCGACCAGACATTCGGCTATGCGATATAAGCCACCTTCAAGGTAGAAGGCCCCCTCATGATACATATCCAGTGCCAGGCATCCGAGTAACAACGAACATTGGTCGCTCTCCACCTGCATACTGTCGATCAGCTGTCCATCAATAAAATGTTTGAAGGATGTGTGGACATGCAGGTCGTGTTTTTTCAGCAGATCGAGCATGGTCTTCTGAAAGGCTGGCAGTAGGGTCAGTGAACCCAAATTCAGGCTCATAATGAGCTCTTTCCACTCTCTTATCGTCCTGGGGGGAAGGATGGGCAGGGAATCCACGAGTGTCCGTATTTTCTTTGCGATCCTGTACAAATCCCTGAAGTAACAGGCGATTTTATCTGCACTATCAGGAAATGCCTGCATCAACCCTTTCACATGCGTTTCCCGGTTCCGATGATAGGTTAAGGTAACCTCTGGAAGATGAACGTCCATTACCCGCTCAAGGAGGTGATTCGACGGTAATTCGTTTCCAAGGTACTGGAAGATGCGTTGATGAATACCCCCATTTTCGAAACCCATACCAAGAGTCGCACCGACTGGAAATAACGCTTCCCCACGTTGAAACTTCCCGGCACAGCCTCCCCATTCCCTTGAAGCTTCAAGGACCTGTACATGATAACCTGCACTTCCAAGGAGGGCAGCAGCAGTAAGCCCTCCGATACCTCCTCCGACCACGACTACAGAATGTTCCATAATCCTTCACCCAATCCGTCATTTATTACTATTCAATGTACTCTTTTGCACTAGAAAAGACAAAAATGGATGGGTTAATTAAACCCATCCACACGGTGTTTCGATTGAGTTGCCAGAGAAGCGAATACATACATGAAGAAGGAGATGATAATGGGAAAGATGACCGTATTCATATCTAAATAGTTCGGTGCAAAGCTATGAAATAAAATATACGCCATCAATCCTGAAATCATGGAAGCAAGCGCACCAGCACCATTCCCCTTTTTCCAGTACAGTCCGAGTACGATTGGCCAGATAAAGACTGCTTCAAGACCTCCGAAAGAAAATAAATTAAGCCAGATAATCAATTCAGGCGGGCTTAATGCCATGAGAAAAACCAGTATACCTGTAATACTCGTCACCCAGAAGCTGATCGTCTTGATTTGTTTTTCTTCAGCATCCTTATTTATGAAATTCATATATACATCTTTCACGATGGCTGATGATACAATCAACAGCAACGAATCAACCGTCGACATGATGGCTGCCATGGGAGCTGCTAGAACAATTCCCGCAAGCCACGGAGGAAGCACCTCAAGCGCAAGTAGCGGCATGACTTTGTCTGCCACTTCGATTCCCGGGAGGACCACTCTTGCCAGAACGCCGATGAGATGCATGCCAAGCATGATCGAACCCACGACGATCGTGCCGATAATCAGGGCCCTGTGCAGGGAACGGGAATTTTTATAGCTCATGGCCCTTACGGCTACTTGGGGAAGTCCAACGACCCCCACTCCCACCAAGATCCAGAAAGATGAGATATACTTTGCGCTCAATTCACCGTTCGGCCCATGGGGACTTAGCAGATTGGGATTTTCCGCCTGCAATTCCATCATGATCTTTTCCATGCCTCCACCTGCCACGATGGTAGCAACCAGCAGGATCAAGGTCCCTCCAAGCATGACAACTCCCTGGATCGCATCTGTGATGGCAACCGCGCGGAAACCACCGATCGTAACATATACGAGGACCGATATGGCAAACAGGAACAGAGCGGCTTCGTAGCTTAATCCGGTTAATGATTCAATTAAACGTGCCCCTCCTACCCACTGGGCAATCATTGTGGAGAATAGAAACAAGATGATACTGATGGCCGATAGGACCGTTATCTTATTGCTTCCATATCTCCCCTGTAAATAATCGATCAAAGTAACGGCTTTATACTTCCTTGACATGATGGCAAACTTCTTACCGAGTATAAGAAGAACAAAATATCCTGTCACAACCTGGCTCATGGCAAGGAGAACCCACGATAAGCCATATGTATATGCAGCACCCGGACCACCGATGAAGCTGCTGGCACTGCCGTATGTGGCAATCATCGTCATGGCGAGGATAAATCCTCCGAGTTGTCGGCTTCCGAGGAAATATTCCTGTACAAACGAATCTGATCTGCTTACGGTTCTAGCGGTATAAATCCCTACTATAAAAATCAAAATCAAAAAGGCAAATAAGGGAATCATTGCCATACTATTCATGATCATCCTCCTCATCGCCAAAAGGAATATCTGTCAGAAGGTATTTCACGACAACCATCACTAAAAATACCATAAGAAGAAATCCCATGATACAGCTATAGAAGAACCATGCCGGCATCCCTAAGATCCAATCGTAATCTGATACAGGCTGCCCGCCGAGTCCAAATGCAAATCCATACCACCACAAAAAATTTATGAGAACGAGTGCAACACCAATTAATGCTTCGTGGTTGGCGATCCGAAATCGTCTATCATCTTTATGATTCACTTCCTATTATCCCTCCCCGTAAATAAACATCCTTTAACAATTTACGACAGGATGATATGAAATGCAAGAAAAAGACAGGCCTGAAGCGGATGCTTCAGGCCTGTCTTTACGATCTAATAAAAGGGGGGTTATCATGAACCATTCTCTCTATCTGAAAGAGGGGGAACTCTTTTGTTCAATGAGAATGATTTTCAATATCATTGTAGTCTCTCTAAAAATAAATGTCAACAAAAAATTTTATGTTTCTAAAGGAAAATTCTGGTGAACAATAATATGAATTGTGGTAAAATTCTAAATTGTACTCACATGTATGAAGAGAGAGAATCTAGGGGGTATGACTGTGAAAGCAAAATTAAAAACATTTGGAATACCAATCGTGTTCATTCTATTATTAATTGGTGCACTTTTCTTTCACCAGCTTCTGAACGTCAAACAACAGCCGGATCCCAATTGGAGCAGATCGATCCCTATGGGCTATTCATCTGACGAACGTCCGCTTGTCTTCTTTAACGAAGAGAGACTATTCTTAGCAAGCAATGGAAAGGTAGATCAGTTTTCATTCGATGAATCACTCAATTCCAGGAAAGAAGGTTCACTGAACATAAGCGTGACAAGGGGTAAGCCTTTTTGGACGGACGGAAATAAGGTCATACAAGTGAAGAATGATCAGCTCATTTCATCCGATGACAACGGAGTCAAGACCATCGATGATAAAGTAACGGGAATCAGCACTTCGTCAAACACCATCTTATACTGGAAACAAGAGGGCCTGTATTCTCTTTCTCCAAATGATTTTTCCAGCAAGGAGGTTTACCGATTCCCTGATGAAGTCCTTGAAGCCTATGTCGGGAACGACGGAAGTGCCGTTTTACAAATAAGACAGGATGATACTCATGCCCATCTTTACTATTTAGATGAAGAATTACAATTGGTGAAGGAGCCGTTTGCTCTGGTCAATACAGCGACGAATCATCATATTAACGGGCTGTCCTTCTCAAAAGATAACAATCAATTGACACTTTTGTACAATGAAGAAATGCGTGCTCAAGGTACATTGTCCTATAAGATATGGAAATTGGAAACATCCATGAACGATTTAGGAACGTCAATTATAAAGCCTGCCAAGATTGAATTTATGAATGACCAATCAGGGTTCAAATTGGAAAGTCCGAGGTCCGTACAGTTCGCAGACATTGATGGAAAGCCGTCCATCCTCTTCACATCCGAGAGTCACAAAGTAGGGGGACAAAATACCATCAGTCTGTACGTTGCACCTTTCAGTGACTCCAATAAATTTATGGCTACACCTGTAAGTACAAGCAAGCATTTTACGTATTCACCGCTTCAGATTTCCGACCAAGGAATCGCCTGGCTTGATTATGACGGTGATTATTATGAACTGTTCGGGGCCTCACAGGACGAAAAAGCCATTATCAAAAGTACGGAATGGTCGAAACGAAGCGTAAAGGAAGCTTTGAACAACTCGGTTCTCATGCTTTTCAGCAGTTTGGTCACTATTTTGGTTTCATTTTATTGGGTTCTACCATCCCTATTTGTCTTGATTCTTCTATATATGTTCAAACCCAATATGTTTGAAAAAGAAGAAATCAACTGGGTGGAATATGCCTCGATCATACTATTCATCCTTATGCCACTGACATTCATCAGTAAGGCGATGGGAGATTATTTCTACTTTTCAGCTCCCGCCTATCTCACATTTACGGGAAGTGAGTATGTATTATTAGTGATAATCAGCATCCTTACTGCACTGCTTTGGAAAGTTGGCAGAGATCCGGACTGGGGTACATTCGGAGGGGTATTTTATTTCATGGGAATTTATATTCTTCTATACGTCACTTCCATCGGTCCGTATATCTTTAATTTGTTTTAATACAAAAACGCTCAGGTCTCCTGAGCGTTTTTTACAGGTATATCTTCATCTTCTCTCCAATGCTTGCGTTTATAGAAATACATATAGATCGTGATGCATAGGGTCAGCCAGGCACCGCCTGCTGTGAATCCCCCAAGGATGTCACTTGGATAATGAACTCCAAGGTATATTCTGCTCATTCCAATCAGCAGGACAAGCATGGCGACCAGTATCACACTGGTCCATTTATACCGTTTACGATCCAGGGCACGGAACAGGATGAATGCCAGTGAACCATAAAAAATGAATGAGCTCATAGAATGACCACTTGGAAAACTGTAGCCACCCTGCTGGATCAATGCTTCAATATCGGGTCGGTCCCGTTTAAATATCCATTTTAGAAGTCCATTGAACCCCGCACCTGTCAGGATCGTGATCGATACAAACAGAGCAAGTGGATATTTCTTCATAAACAGAAGGATGATTACTGCACACACGGTGAAGATGGTGATACCTTTTATGCCCCCTAAGAAAGTGATGAAAGTCATAATTTCCGTTAATTTAGGTGAAATCGTCCCTCTGACGATTTCGAATACACCATTATCAAATTGGGCGATCTCATTTTCTTTCCATTCTTCCACGATCGATACAAATCCCCAGGTGAATACAATCAAACACAACAGGGATACAGCGACAAAGACGCCTTGTTCAATATGTTTCTCCTTCAAGACTTCTCCCTCTCTCCTGACTCACGCCTTCTACTGAGCTTTTTTCTTAGAAGTCGTTTTCTTTTTAGTTGGTTTCTTTGCCTTTTTAGGCTTGGACGAATCGATGGATGCCTGGAGGGCCGCCATAAGATCCGTTACATTTTCTTTCGGTTCTCTTTCTTTGGATGTGACCATTTTTTCCCCTGTTTGTTTCGATTCTATCAATTGACTTAAGCGTTCACGATAGTGATCCTTATAGTTCTCAGGCTGAAACTCTGTCGTCAGTTGATCAATGAGCATGGTAGCGGTCTCTAGTTCCTTTTCGGTAATTTCATCTCCTTCAGGCACATTCGGGACATCGCCGGTTCCTCTTACCTCATCGGGATAATGAATGGTTTCCATGACGAGCGTCTCCTCGTATACCCGGACGATGGAAAGCTGTTCCTTCGACCGCATCGTGATTTTGGCAATCCCAACTTTCCCTGATTCCTGAAGCGCTTTTCTCAAAAGGGAATAGGCTTTTTTCCCGCCGTCGTTCGGTGAAATGAAATAACTTCGATCAAAGAAAATCGGATCGATTTCCTCCATCTTAATAAAATCCACAATCTCTACAGCCCTATCACCACTTGCTTCCTTCAGCTCTTTCAATTCCTCCTCTTCAAGGACGACAAATTTGCCTTTCGTCACTTCGTACCCTTTCACGATATCGGCTTGATCTAGTTCCTTTTCACAAGCAGGACATACTTTTTCGTATTTAATGGGTGTATGACATTCTTTATGAAGTGAGCGAAGCTTGATATCCCGGTCTTCTGTAGCAGAATGAAGTTTAATGGGGATGTTCACCAGTCCAAAGCTGATGGAACCCTTCCAAATAGTATGCATATCTTTCAATACCCTCCTTTACATAAACTAATCCCTTAAACATAGCATTTAGTTCCCCTACTTTCTTCATCCCTTTAAACATCTGGAAATAATCCGGGTCCTAGGCGGACACACTACTACTTAAAAAAAGGTGAAACAAATGAAACCGATGCTCCCTACATTACGCCATGAACTTCCTTCAGGTAATGACTGGCTTTATGAGGTGAAATATGATGGCTTCCGAGGCATTTTATCTGTTCAATCCTCTGATCATATCAGCCTTCAAAGCCGGAATGGGAAGGAACTTCTGAGTCACTTCCCTGAGATAAAGAATTATCTCCACCAAATACTTGAAGAGCATACACTTCCCCTCCCTCTTGTTTTAGATGGAGAGGTTGCGTTATTACGCTCCTCCTTCAGCACCGAGTTCCAGGAACTTCAGGTTAGGGGAAGGATGAGGAATGATAAAAAAATCATAAAAGCAGCTGCCAGTAGGCCTGTTACATTCCTCGCATTTGATCTACTTCAGTCTGAGAAGAAATCATATATCCAGGAACCCTATCTTACGAGAAAAGAAAAACTGAAAGATGTCTTCACCCGCCTTCATTTACCGTTGGAACCTGCTCCTTCTCACCCTTCTACTTTGCAAATGGTCCCTTATTACCAAGACCTTGAGAAAGTGTGGGAGCACGTTCTAAATGATGAAGGGGAAGGGGTTGTCGCGAAGAGGGGCCATAGTAAATGGGACGCGGGGAAACGGAGTGCTGACTGGATCAAATGTAAGAACTGGAAACATTGCCAATGCTTTATCACCGCCCTGGATGATGCGAATGATTATTTTCACATCGGCGTATACCATAACGGACAAATCATCCCGATCGGCTTATTCCATTTCGGTCTTTCTGCTGAGGAAAAAAGAACGTTGAAGACGACAATTAAGCAAAACAGTACAGGAATGAACGATTCACTTTATTCCATAGATCCGGCCATCACCGTAGAAATAATCTATCTGAATTGGCAGGAAGGAAAGCTTCGGGAACCCCATTTTAAACAATTCCTTTTTTCCACTCAACCGGAAGCATGCACACTTGATCAATTTATGATGGACGAAGCCTCTCTTCCTAGAAAGGTTGATATCACCCACCCGGAAAAGACATTATTTCGGGAGGTTTCCATGACGAAACTGGATTATATCCGATTCCTCCGAAAGATGTCAGTGATTATTTTACCCTTCTTAAAGAACAGGCCCTTAACCTGCATTCGATTTCCTCATGGGATATTCGGTGAATCCTTTTACCAAAAAAACACTCCTGATTATTCACCTGCTTTTGTTGAAACATACAAAGAGGATCATATTCATTACACTCTGTGCAATAACCTGGAAACGTTGATATGGCTTGGAAATCAATTGGCACTTGAATTTCATGTCCCCTTCCAAAAAGCAGGGGAAGAATTCGTCAATGAAGTAATTTTCGACTTAGATCCACCAAGCCGCGATCATTTTTCACTGGCCGTTAAAGCGGCGATAATCATGAAAGGATTATTTGACGGGTTGAATCTCCAGAGCTTTGTCAAAACATCGGGAAATAAGGGGCTGCAAGTGTATATCCCCCTCCCTCCCGGATATACGTGGAAAGACACAGGCTTATTTACAGAATTCATTGCTCACTACCTTGTAAGCAATGATCCCGGGGATTTCACAACCGAGCGGTTAAAGAAGAACCGCAAAGGCAGACTGTACGTGGATTATATTCAACACGGTGAAGGCAAAACCATCATCGCCCCCTATTCATTGAGGGGGAATGAAGAGGCATTAGTCGCCACTCCACTATGGTGGGAGGAAGTGAATGAAGATCTCAATCCTCAAATGTTTACTATTGACGCAGTCTTAAGAAGATTTCAGGAGAAAGGCTGTCCCTTTACTGGTTTTGACCAGGCGAAAGCATCTCAGCCATTTGACAAAGTGATTGATTTTTTGAAAAAGCAGGCCAAATCAAATAAAAAGGGTACCCCGAAATCCTAGGGGCACCCTCTTTGACTATCCATTGGTTATCTATGCGCTCATGAACACTTTGCTGTCGACGATTGACTTGGCATGGTTTTGTAAATGCTCATACATTCCCTCTTCCGTGAATTCCTGTCTTGACACTTCATGATACTGCTCAGGATTGGAAAGGGACAATTCCAATTGAGATTGATAAAGATACGTTGCATTTCCAATTAATTCCATGTTGTATCGTCCTTCACCCAATTCGTTCACGACGACACGGACTTTCCCACCGTTATTGTATACATCGATCTCCTGACCGAATTCATTCTGCTGAAGTAAACATGTTACAAGACTGGAAGCAGACATGGCTGTCCCACAAGCATTCGTGAATCCGACACCTCTCTCATACGTACGAACATAGATGGATCCCTTTTCCAGAGGATGAACAAAACTTACATTGACTCCATCAGGAAACAGGTTATTGGGTCCATTCACTGTTTCAGCAATGGATTTCTGCTCGTTCGAGAGGATATGCTCTGTGCCGACGACACTGATCAAGTGGGGGTTCGGCACTGCCAGTGCAGAAAAGGTTAAATGATCGGAAATTTCAGGGATGCTTTCATTCACCAACGTTTCACGATCGATGTTCATTGGCAGTTGATCCAGTTGAAAAAGGACAGGGGAAATTTCAACATTATATGTCGGGATATTTTCAAAAATGGATGCCTGTGACGACACACGAAGATCCGCCTTCATCGTTTGGACGAAGATGGTCTCTTTATCCAGCAGCTCACATACATAGCGGCCGACACATCGCAGTCCGTTTCCACACATTGAGGCCTCTGAACCATCTGCGTTGAAGACCCGCATTCTCGCATCGCAATTTTCGCTTGATAATACAAATAAGATCCCATCTGCCCCGAAGGCCGACTTACGATCACATAAGGAAAGGGCAAGATTTTGTCTGGCTTCTTCGGTAAAATCATATCCATTTGTCATTTCATCAATAAGTAAAAAGTCATTTCCGGAGCCATGACATTTTATTAGATTCAAGTCCATCGTGAATCCCTCCACGCTAATTTACTAGTAAACTATTCATAATAGTCTTAGCTTGCCACAAACAAGCTCATTACGCAATCCTCTTCCCCTCATTTTCAAAAATAAGACATGTTCATAGTTGAATAATGTTGGTCATTTCGAGACAATGGTAGTGGTGATGATGATGATGAAGGAAGAATACCGTTTTCGTTTTCAAGTCCATAAAGTGGAAGAAGCGGAGGATGAATATGAGTCAAGAGATGTGACTGTGTTCGCCCGGATCTTCAACGAAAAAAAAGACCTCGTCCATGAAGGTCTCTTTCGGGTGCGTTTCAATACGATCGGAATCTACCCCTTCCCTGCAGACGTGGGCCGTCAGATTTATTCCAAGCAATTGCAGCGGCTCTTGCTCATGGAATTGAAACGGTATATCAAACCCCAGAGAAAATATCTTACCCCTGGGGATTATAAACCTGTATGGTAGACTTATGCCATCTCGGTTACTTCATGATTCAGAAGCTCTTCCGTCCACTTGCAGGAATGATGATAACTCTCCATCACATCCCTCTTGGTTAACTTCAATTCTGTCATTTTCACTTCGATCTCTGTCCAGTTCGCCTGTTCAATGGAGACGACGAGTTCCAATATCTTCTTAAGGTCATTCCCGGAACCCGTCAAAGCGTTGCAAATGTCGTCATTCAAAGGTAAATCCATCAAGATGCGCTCGATCGGCATAGAAAGGATCGTATCCATCAAGGAAAACATACCCGTCAGGAAGTAGCTTGATTTATTGGATGACCGGTTGTGTTTTTCTGCCAACAGCTCACACATCTTCGCCCTCGTCAAACATAATGTAATCACTTGATTGTCCAATTGTCTCTTCTTCCCCACCCGTTCCCTGACCGCCAAAATGTAGATCCATCTCTTGATCTCCACAAGACCTAACAGAACAATCGCCTGACGGATGGAATGAATCTTATGTCTCGGTCGATATGTAGGAGAGTTGATCAATTTCAATAATTTATAGGATAGGGAAAGATCCTGTTCGATCAATTGACTGATCCTTTCAATGTTCGGCTCCGTCATTTCCAGGCTTTGTATAATGGTATAATACGAATGAAAATATGTCGGGACATCCTGAGTGGCGATGATCTTCGGCTTACTGAAGAAGTAGCCCTGAAAGAAATGATAACCTTTTGCCAACGCTTCTTCGTAGTGGTCCACTGTTTCCACTTTCTCAGCAAGAAGCTTGTAACCAAGTAAAGGGGAAAGGACCTCAATGCTTCCCCGCTCCGTTTGAGTTGTATTCATGAAATCCACCTTTACATAATCCGCCAGTTTCATCAATTCCCTGAAATATGGATTGTATTCATTGAATATAAAATCGTCCAACGCAATCTTATACCCCAAGTCTTTTAATTCCTGACAAACGACCAGCACATCGGGGCCCGGAATCACACTCTCGAGAATCTCCACAACGATCTCCCTGGGATTAAAATAAGTCGGGACTCTAAGTCTTAGAAGATTCTCAGTGAAATTAATAAAACAAGGCTTGCCTGCTGAAAGGCTCTCCAGCCCGATATTTAAATAGCTGTTAATGATCACATCTGCGGTTGCCTGATCCCCGTCAATGGATGGAAACATATTGATATCATTATTTCGGTATAGAAGTTCATACGCCACCATTTCTTGATAACGATTAAAAATTGGCTGCCGGGCAACAAATACTTCCATCAAAATCACTCCTGCGTTCCTGTTCAACATTTGGAAAAATAGTTAAAAAGATTCATATTTTTTCTTTAATAGTAACAAGAAATATGTGGAAAGTCCACGTAATTTGACATTAGTTGTAAAATAAGAAAAGGATACCTCGGAGTGCGAATCAAAGTAATAAAGCAGAGAGGCCCCTCACAATGTGAGGGGCCTCTCTGCTTACATTCGCCTTAATGAATCGAATGAACAAAGAAATTCATCAGAAACAGCGCTGCAATGATATATAGTGGAATGGAAACTTCCCGTGCTTTCCCTGTAGCCAATTTTAATACTGGATACAGAATAAAGCCAATGGCGATTCCGTCTGCGATACTGTACGTAAACGGAATCATCGCGATGATGAAAATGGCGGGAAACGCCTCTGTCAAATCACGAAGATCCATATGTCGTATATTTTGAATCATCAAACCACCGATGATAATGAGAATCGGGGCAATGGCATGATCCGGAATCCACTTTAAATACGGAATGAACAACACAGATCCCAAGAATAATACACCCGTAGTCAAGCTTGTCAATCCAGTCCGGCCGCCTGCCGTCATGGCTGCTGCACTTTCCACCGTCGAGACTGTCGGACTCGTTCCGAAAAACCCTGATGTGAATGCGGAAAAGGCATTAGCTTGAAAGGCTTTAGAATATTTATGCGGTTGATCGATCATATCCATATGACCGTGAACGAGACCGATGTTTTCAAATACCAGCACCATCGTGACAGAAAAAACCGCAATCCAAAATGGGATTTGCATAATGGCACTAAACGATATTTGACCAAATACCTGACTGTATTCACTCAGATGGAACGAGCTTGACTGTATGGAAGGCTCAATCCCAAAGATGAATCCCAGCACTGTACCAAATGCGATACTCCATAAAAATTGACCTTTTACATTGCGAATGAAAAGAAAAATCGTCACCAGGAACGTCAGTACCGTGGCTAACACCTTTAGCTCCCCAAAATCACCGATCATGATGATGGCACTGTCACCTCTTTGAATGAGGCCGCCTTTTTCAAGACCGATAAACATTAAAAACATCCCTAACCCTACAGTAATGGCTTCTTTTAATGTTTTGGGAATGGCTTCCGATAATACTTTAGAAAGCTTTGTAAATGCAATGATCATAAAGAGTATTCCTGAAATCACTATGACAGCTAATGCTTCCTGCCACGAAAGGCCTGACGATTTCACCAGGGTGAATGTAAACATTGCATTAATTCCCATGCCTGGAACCAGAAGGATCGGCGCATTTGCCCAAAAGGCCATCACCAAACACCCAACGAAGGAAGCAAGTATCGTCGCCATGACTGCCCCTTCAAATGGAATTCCAGCTTCAGAAAGAATTAAAGCATTTACAGCGATAATGTAGACAATCGTAAAGTAACCGATCGCACCTGCCATCATCTCCTGTTTCATCGTGGTACCGTGATCCTTTAACTTAAAAATACCTCCACGTGCTTTCATATAATCTTCCTATAAAACTGCCCTCTCCCTACCCGCTCGTCCCTTAATAAAGGGGAGCCACAAAATACTATTCTAGCAAAAGGTCTGACGTTTGCCAATATGTATTTTGGTGGGGTACTTCTCCGCAAAAAAAGAGGCTGAGACAAAAGGGTTTAGTTAAAAGAAATATCCGAACGATCATCGAAATTCTTTTTTGGAAAATCGAAATCGTTCTGCTTTATCATAAAGCTATTTACGTAAATACTGTGGGTTTTGGAAGTAGTGAGTAGTGGTTGATTTCCGTTCCAGTTGCTCGCTTTCCGCGGGGCTGGCGGTGAGCCTCCTCGGCTGTGAGGAGGCTTGCCTTCCGCCCGAGGAAAGCGCAGTCTTGCACGGAAATCAATAGCGGTGTAACAAGTGATCCTAATTAATTTTTTGATTGCTCTTCTTTAGAGGAAATGGATTTAGATATGTCCCAACCTCACTTCTCCGCAAAAAACGAGTCTCCTACACTGGAGACCCGTTAAAATTCTTATTTATCTATTTCACGGATCAAATTGGCCATTTCGATGGCCGATACCGCTGCTTCCCATCCTTTGTTCCCGGCTTTTGTGCCGGCTCTTTCGATTGCCTGTTCGATTGTATCAGTCGTCAAGACCCCGAATATGACGGGTACGTCTTCCTGCAGGCTAAGATTGGCCACTCCTTTAGCAACCTCTCCGCTTACGTATTCAAAATGAGCGGTTGCTCCGCGGATGACCGTTCCCAAAGTTACAACAGCATCATATTTACCAGAACGCGCGAGTTTTTTGGCGATCATGGGAATTTCAAATGCTCCCGGGACCCAAGTGACGGAGACATTCCCTTCTTCAACACCGTGTCGCTTCAAGGCATCTTCCGCTCCGCCCAGCAGCTTGGATGTGATGAATTCATTAAAACGTGAAACGACGATGGCCACTCTTAATCCTGATCCTACTAAATTTCCTTCATAAATGGTTTTCATTTTATATTCCTCCTAAAATTTAAGTAAGTGTCCGAGCTTAGTGTGCTTCGTTTTTAAATACTTTTCATTTTCGAATTTTGCAGGCATCTGGATTGGCACCCGATCTGCGATTTCTAAACCATATCCGTTGATCCCGGCGATCTTTCTCGGATTATTGGTCAACAGACGCATCTTAGTAATACCTAAATCTCTCAAAATCTGCGCTCCGATTCCGTATTCCCTTAAATCGTCCCCAAACCCCAGTTTTTGATTGGCTTCCACGGTGTCATAGCCTTCTTCCTGGAGCTTATAAGCCTTCAGTTTGTTTATTAATCCGATCCCACGGCCCTCTTGCCTCATATAGAGCAGGACACCTTTTCCTTCTTCTTCAATCTGGGTAAGGGCTGTAGCGAGCTGAGGACCACAATCACACCGATTGGAACCGAAAACATCCCCTGTCAGGCATTCGGAGTGTACACGCACGAGTACATCCTCCCCCTCTGACCATTGTCCTTTTACAAGGGCGATATGCTCTTTTCCTGTAAGATTTTCTGTGTAAGCAACCGCTTTGAAGTTTCCAAATTCAGTTGGAAGCTCAATTTCCACTTCCCTTGTCACAAGCATTTCCTTTTTTCTTCTATACCTGATCAAATCTTCTATGGAAATGATTTTCAAATTCCATTGTTCAGCGAGCTTCATTAATTCAGGCACTCTTGCCATCGTTCCGTCTTCATTCATGATTTCACAGATGACCCCGGATGGGTGTGCATCTGCAAGAACAGCCAGATCGATGGCTGCTTCTGTATGCCCTGCCCGCTTTAGAACCCCGCCATTTTTGGCGACAAGGGGAAATACATGTCCGGGACGTTTAAAGTCCTCCGGCACTGAATTCTCGTTCAATAATTCCTGTATGGTGGTTGATCTTTCAAATGCACTAATTCCGGTCGTTGCCGATTTATGATCAACTGAGATGGTGAAGGCCGTGCCATGGGGGTCTGTATTTGACATCGTCATCGGCGCAAGCTTCAACTTGTGTGCTATTTCCTCTGTAATGGGGGCACAAATCAAGCCTCTTCCTTCTTTAGCCATAAAATTAATGACTTCAGGTGTCGCTTTATCTGCCAGGGCAATAAAATCCCCCTCATTTTCACGATTTTCGTCATCCACAACGATGACGACTTTGCCTGCCTGTAAATCTTCCAGAGCTTCTTCGATTTTATTAAACATGGGGCAACCCCTCCTCTTAGTCAGCAAACCCGTTTTGAGATAAAAAATCATAGCTGATGCTGCTTGAAGTCCTCTTAGACTGTTCCTTTGCTTCATAGAAACGATGAAAATATTTCGCCATTATATCACATTCAATATTGACAAGGTCCCCTACTTTCTTTCTACCAAGGACCGTGTCCCCTCTCGTCTGAGGGATGAGGGAAATCGTAATACGATTATTTTTTACACCAAACACAGTAAGGGAGGTGCCGTCTATTGCGACCGAACCCTTCATGATGAATAAATGGCCCTGATGTTCAGGGATGGTAATGTCCATATACCATGCATTTTCCACTTTCTCTACTCTCACGATGGTACCCACCCCGTCTACATGGCCGTTGACGAAATGACCGCCGAAACGTCCATTTGCTGCCATGGCCCTTTCCAGGTTCACTTTCGAACCACGGGTAAGGGTCCGTAAGGTGGTCCCTTCAAACGTCTCAGGCATGACATCAACCTGAAATTTGCTGGAACTGAATGAAGTGACGGTTAAGCAAACCCCGTTCACACTGATGCTGTCCCCGATATGGATATCTTCGAGGATGCGTCCCGCTGCAATTGTCATTTCCATGGAAGAGGAAGACTTCTTCATGTGTTCGATCGATCCAATTTCTTCAATGATTCCAGTAAACATCCTTCTCCCCCTTTCACAACGGTTCCCATTTTGGCCGTGTGACAATTTTGATATCCTGTCCTACACGATCCAGCTTGGCAATCTCCATTTCCAATCCTTCTGCAATGGTTGGAAATCCTTTTCCACCAAAACTCGTGAAGGCAGCACTTCCCCCAACAAGCTTTGGAGCCATATACATAACCATTTCCTGAAAAGCTCTTTCCTCTAAGAAGGCTGAATGTATAGTGGAACCACCTTCTACATAAAGGGAAGCAATCTTCCGGGAACCTAGTTCTTTCAGGACGGTGCGAATGCCTATCTTTTCATCGATAAGTGAAATGATTTCACATCCCCGATCGATATAGGGCTTCTTCTGATCTTCTTTGACCGAACTGCCTGTAAATATGATGGTTCTACTTTCTAAATCCTCTACGACATGAGAGTGGATCGGTGTACGCAAATAAGTATCTAATATAATTCGAATGGGGTTTTTTCCACCTTGGGGCAAACGGGTGGTAAGGTGTGGGTTGTCTTGAATGACCGTATTGACTCCTACTAATATCGCGTCATGCCTGTGACGATCATAGTGGACATCGGTTCTCGAGGCTTCGGATGTAATCCACTTACTGTCTCCCGAAGCTGATGCGGTTTTTCCATCTAGGGTAACCGCTGTTTTTAGCGTGACATATGGGGTACCATTTTGAATGAAGTGGAAAAAATGCTTATTCAGTTCCCGGGCTTCTTCTTCAAGCTCTCCAACCACTACTTCAATGCCTGCATCCCTTAATTGTTGAATTCCACGCCCGGCCACTAGTGGATTGGGATCCAGGGTGGCGATATGGACTCTCTTTATCCCGCTTGAAATCAACAACTGAGAGCAGGGAGGTGTTTTCCCATAGTGGGAACAAGGCTCGAGGGTAACGTAAATGTCGCTTCCTTTCGCTTTATCTCCTGCCATTTTAATGGCATTCACTTCTGCATGTCCTTCTCCCGCTTTCAAATGAGCACCCATCCCGACGATTTCTCCATTTTTGACCACTACAGACCCTACTACAGGGTTAGGCGAGGTCTGGCCAAGGGTTGCCTCTGCCATAGAAATGGCAAGCTTCATATAATGGGTATGATTCAATTGATGTACCCCCCTTCTATCGAAAAAACTATTCAGAAATAAAGAAACCCCAAGTAACGTTTTACTTGGGGGAAGTTGGCATGACTAAATAGAGCATTCAATCTGATATTTCGGAAAGGAAAAATCATCCATAAACACTGATCGGACTCCTATCCTGTACATCACTAAATGCTTCCGTTCCTTCTCCCATCCAGACTTTCACTGTCGGCTTTGGAATTTCACCAAATCCACCGTCTAATATGTATTAGCCGGGTCACGGACTAAGAGCATGTGCTCATCACCGCCGGTAGGGAATTTCACCCTGCCCCGAAGGAAACCTATTCGATTATCATTATTCTATCATAGTTTCATAAATAAAATCATGTTAGACGCACTAAAATAAGATTTTTGTCCTAATTTTTAGAATACGGGGTGATAAAATCAAGGGATAATATATGCCTCTATATTATTAGAGTCAAGTTTCTTTCACACGTGTTACATTCTTCCTTCATTATTGTACCCAAATGAATGGGCTATGATGTGAGAAAATAATCACTGTCTACATACCAAAGAAAGATCAGAAGCCAGTCCAAATCATCATTGTATGTTTCGTAAAATGAAACGTAACTGTGGTGGGAATCGAACAGCCGTTGAACACTTTGGGGGAGGTACCCTTTTTGTAAGGATAGATAATTTTTTTCTTGATAGTTCAAGATCCATCTCTTGTTTCCTTTATAGATGAGGATCGTGTCCCCACCTTCATTCTGCCATTCGATGGCGGTGGCACTTTGATATTTCAGTTGAAACATCATTCTTCTCCCTGGATGATCGATCTTTATGGTTCTGCTCCATTTCGAAAATGACAGCGGAAGTTTATGCTTTCTATGAAACAAATATTGTTTCGGGTTATTGATCATGGAAGTACGTTGAATAAAATAGCGTGACCAACCGTTCGTTTTTAAATAATAGGAGCCTTCCTTTGTATGGACCCCTACAAGTGAATGCTCGGAGACAGGCATATTTTCATAATACAGGCGGTTTGCCTTCTTAAGTTCCTTTTTCAGGCTATAGCTGAGATATAAATTTGAAAACGCCGGGATGAAGATCAGCAGGGGAAAATAATACAATTGCTGTGTCACTACAAGCATCCCTACACCAATGAGAAAATACATGACACTTCTGAAAAGCAGTGTATATTGTTCATTTTTGTATATTTGATAGAGGTTCATAGAGTGCTCGTCCTTTCAAGGAATCTCTATCATATGTATGTGAAAAATCTGTAAAAAGACCTTCTGTCAGGAAAACGGGGGAAAATGAACAGAACACTCTTTCACTAATGAGTGGTTCTATTCATCCCTGACGTTTATGAGTGTACGAGCCTCCCTGATTGGTTCCAATCGACTAACTGCTTCCATTTTGATTCTGCGTCATGATAGCCCTGCCAGTACAATTCGTCCAGTTTTTGAGGATTTTTTTCAATTCGGCTTACTTTAAGTGGATGCTGGGGCTGGATGATCAAAACGTCTCCATTTTTTTCTTTTCTTTCTATCTCCTGAATCGTTTGGTTATAGCGAATATAGCGGTTCATCAGCGTTTTGTGCAACTCTGGATATTGAGGATACTTTCTTCTCACCAGGAAAGAAAATTTTGAAGGCTTTTTATAATATCCCCTATTCCGGGTCAGGATGACCACATTTTTTTTGAATCCGTCCTGCTCGGCTTTTTCAATTGGAACCGGATCGCTTATGCCCCCGTCAAGGAGGTGGCGGGAAGCGAATTCAACAATCGGAGCCACAAATGGAAGAGAGCTTGATGCGCGGATGATCGTGAGTAGGTCCTCTCCATAATCCTTCCTTGAGAAATAGGCTGCCTTTCCTGTATGACAGTCGGTTGTCCCGACTACAAATTCCGTTCGGTTGGAGTGAAAGGCTTTATAATCGAAGGGTACCAATTTATTCGGAATTTCATCAAAGACATAGTCCATCCCGAATAATTCGCCCGTTTTCCAGTAGTTCCGCCATGATAAATATTTAGGGTCGCGGATGAAATCCACATTCACCTTTTTGTTGCGGCCGTTTTGTTTGGACAAATAAGACGCGGCATTGCATGCACCTGCCGATACCCCGATGACATAAGGGAATTCAATTCCGTTCTCCAAGAAAAATTCCAGGGCCCCCGCCGTGTATATTCCTCTCATGCCGCCACCTTCGAGGACGAGTCCGGTTTCATTTATCATCATCTTCTTGACCACCTGCCTTTTGCTGTAATAGAAATTCTTTTACTTCCAGAGGTACAATTTTTCCCCCGACAGTTCCTCCATCAGGATGCAGCAGGGAATATATTCTCCTCTATCCCTGGTAAAATCGGATTCTTCACGTTTTCCTGAGCCAAATAAGCCATTATATTTTCCCACAAAATAGTAAGAATGTGTATTATTCTGCTTGAAGGTCAACACGGTTTTCAGTTCCGAGACGTTGATTTAAAGTCTTCCTTCGCTTCCCGAACCGCCGTTTCCATTTCGGTTTCTCCTTCATCCATGCCTTCTCCTGGAATCACATAATATACACAGCCATTCCTTATTCTTTTTATAACTGCCAGTTTACCATTTTAAATGAGGATGATGCCTGCACGCTGGATCACTTTCTATCATCCTCCTTCTTCTACCACCATTCGACATAAATCAATGAAATCCTTTTCTCATCATTCAAGAGGTCCGTCCCTAATGAGGAAAGAGCTGACGATAAGACGTCAGCTCAGTTCTTTTTTTCTGGAGAGGGTCGGGGTGATGATGAGGATAGACAGGCATATGGCCAAGGTCAGGTAGATTGTTCCTGAGAGATTTTCTGTCCATCGGCCCTGAAGGATCAGATCGTTTACATAGTTAGACAACTGGCCCGGCGACCATTTTAATGTTTTTGTCATATATCCTGAGAAGAAGGTGACCAGCATGGTCGATGCGATTGTATAAAAGGCAGCTAGACCCGGCGTTTGTACGAGGCTACTGAAGAAAATCACCGATGTCATGATAAAGGTCAACCACAGGCCGTAAACCAGGAAACCCTGTATGAATATGCGTAAGTCGATTCCATCGAATAACAGGTTGATATAATACAATCCCGATAGCATCCCAAGGCTGTATGACACCCAAACCAGCACGAATGCAGCCGACCATTTGGAGTAAATATACGAACTGTATGGAACAGGTTTCACAAGTACCAATATTGCGTTACCGCTTTTCCTTTCCCCTGCCACCGTCCCCATGAACCCCAATACAATGACCAGGACACCCAGGGTGCTGAATTGATTCATGATGGACAGCAGTACTTCACCCGCTGAAGGGGTCGGTATGGATATGACCGTGCCGTCTGGCAAGTCTCCGACTGATTGTAATATTTCCGGCATATAATAGGCCGTTAAGGGTTCCGTCAAACCAAATAGAATGAAAACGAATGGCATCCAGATCATTTTATAATTACGGATGAGCTCGAGCATTTCTTTTCTGAATAATACCCAACCGATTTTCATTTTTTCATCACCACCATGAAGACCTCTTCCAGGCTTTGTTCACTGCTCTCAAATTTGGTCACGCCCCACCCATACTCGGTGATCAGTGAAAAAATCCTGGCTCTGTCCCGCTCCAGATCAAGCACCTCAAAGGAAAGCTGTTTCCCGTCTGACATCATGTTATAAATCCACTCTTTATCCTTTAAGATCGGGGTATACTTATGGCTATCCTCATTAAAATGCAGGGTCAATCTTAATTTATGGTGCCTTGCCTTCACTTCCTGGATCGTCCCTTGTTCAATCAGCACACCCTCATGAAGAAAAAGGACATCATCACATATTTGTTCTGCATCATTTAAGATGTGGGTCGAGAACAGAATGGTCGTTTCCTTCTTCAATGTCTTTAATAAGTCAAGAACTTCCCTTCTGCCAAATGGATCAAGGGCTGATACCGGCTCATCAAGGATGATGAGCTTAGGCTTATGAATGAGGGCCTGAGCGATTCCAAGCCGTTGTTTCATTCCGCCGGAGTACTGACCCACCTTCCGATTCTTCCCTTCTTCCAAACCGACTAAAGTGATCAGTTCTTCTGTCCGCCTCTTTGCGTCCCCCTTCTTTATTCCTGAAATTTCACCGGAGAAGATCAGGAACTCCTTTCCGGTCATCCACTCAAAAAAGGCGGGATATTGAGGCAGATATCCGATCATTTCACGGATATCATCAGGGGAATCAGGAGCCATGATCGTCCCCGCCGTAGGTTTAATTAATCCTGCCAGCATATTTAAAGTCGTCGTTTTGCCGGCACCATTCGGCCCGAGCAAAGCAGTACAAGCCCCGCATTTCAACTGAAAGGAAATATCTTTCACTGCAAGCTTATCTCTATATCTCTTTTCTAAAGACGATACTTCCAAGACATTCATCCATTCTGTCTCCTTCCGAAGATGAAGTAGATGACCGGTCCTAGAATATTAATGAAAATGATGATTAATACCCAAAGCCATTTTGGGCCATTTGTGGATTTTATTCGGATTACATCGATCATTGCCACCACCATAAGAATGAGCTGAATAATGATAACAGGAGCGATAAGTCCCCAATTGATTGCTTGTAACGATTGTTGTAATTCGTTCATTTTTTCTTCCTCCCTTTCCTTTTCCAACTATAAGACGGCAGAAAGAAAAAATCGTTCACTTTTCCATGAGAATTTTTTTCGCAAGTAAAAAAGCAGCAAGCCCCTTCTCATTTAATGGGCTCGCTGCTCGTTATTTCTTTTGATATAAAGTATACAGTTTATTCACTTCCCGTTTGACGGTTTCCACGAGCGAAGGAGGAGAGATTACTTCAGCCTGACTTCCAAATGTGAAGATCCAGTTTACGAGACCGGTGCTTACCCGGGCTTTGGTCGACAAAATAAAATGGTCCTCGCCGTGCCTTTGGATATTGACATTTTTCCCGAACTTATCAATCATCACATTGATGAGGTTGTTATGAAACTTAATCTTGATCCACTCTTCATCTCCGGCAAACATTTGAAAGGTTGACTGAACGTATTTGGATACATCAAAGCCTTCATATGGATAGGTTTCCGAAAGCACTTCAACATTACGCAATCGATCGACCCGATAGTGGCGTATTTCGTCCGCTTCAAAATAGTAAGCAATTAGATAATAAAAATCATTCGCCCACGCAAGAGCATACGGTCGCGCCTTATACAGCCGGCCCTCATGACTGAGGTTAAACTGTTTGTTGACATCATACCGCCCGTATTGAAAGGTGATCAACCTCCGTTCTGCAATCGCTTCATGGATATCATGGATGGTACGGCGATTAAAAGGACTCTCACTTTTGATGGAGGAATCGATTTGGATTTCATTATGTAACTTCCTCCCTTGTTGATGGCTTGTCAGCTGCTTTATCTTCCCTGTCAGCTGCCTCGTTTCCTTCTTCGAAATGAATTTGGCAGAGACAACTGCATCCATGAGCATCCGGAGTTCGTATAACTCGAACAAACGATATTGGTGGCTATAATATTTAGGAAGTCCATCCTTTTCCTGATTGACGGTCACATCGAACCCATGCTGGATGAGATGATCCAGATCATCCTTTAAGGAATTCTTGTTAAGTTTCAATTCCGGTCCGTATGCCTGTTTAAAGCGAAGAATGATGTCATCCAGGTTCAGCTCGTGATCCTCGTCCGTTTCTTCTTTTAAAATATTCATTAGCTTCAGCAGTCTTACTTTATTATCAATCCTCGTCATAGGGATGCATTCTCCTTTTTAGAGATGATAGTTTTATAAAATTATAAAGTTAATGAAAGTTTTGTCAACTCTTCTTCCTCGTTCTGTTTCTAGGAAAGAAAAAGAACCCATGAGTTCCATGAGTTCTTTCTTTGTTTATTTCAATAATCGAAAGACTGTCGGGATTTTGTAATAGTCACCTTCGTATGCCTTTACTGCACCGAGGATGGTGAAGACCAAAGCCAGCACCCCTACAATGGGAGCTAACACAAATCCGATTAATACCACCGTGAGAATGCTGCTTACAAATCCGTAAACGGCGTATGAAATGAGAAAGTTCAAGTATTCCTTCCCATGAAAGTCCACGAACTCTGATTCGTCCTTTTTAATGAGCCAAATGATCAATGGACCGATGAATACGGTGAAGAAGCTTGATATATAGATAAGAGCTGCCATCATTCTTTCATCTTTTGCCGGCATGCCAATTCCTCCTTGTATAAACACTTTTAGCAGAGTACCCTCCTCTATATTTACGTTCTTTCCTTCATAAAGTTTCACCTATTCTTAAGATTTTCTTTATGTGTTCTTTTTTGTTTCTTCATGACAACCCTCATGAAATGTGACGAATCGGAATATACGTTTAGAAGAGGAGTTTGTCCTTAGAGTTCTTGAAGAAAGGCAGTGGTGAATGTGAACAAAATCGAGGCCTTTATCCTCGGCGTTATACAAGGGTTAACAGAGTTTCTTCCGATCTCAAGCACTGGACATCTTTATCTCGGCAGACTTGCTTTCGGACTGGAAGAAGCCGGGCTCTTCCTGGATACGATGCTTCATATCGGTACTTTGATTGCCGTCTTTGTCGTTTATCAGAAGGAACTTTTATACATGTTGAGGCACCCATTCAGTAAATTATCCTGGATTCTCATCATCGGGACCATCCCTGCAGTGATTATAGGATTTATGTTCGAAGACTATTTTGACGCTATATCAAAGACAGGGGCTACCATCGGTTGGGAGTTTCTTGTGACAGGGTGCATTATGTATGTCGCTGACGGCGTGAAGAACGGCTACAAGAAGCTGGATGATCTTTCTTACACAGATGCTTTGGTGATTGGCAGCTTCCAGGCGGCTGCCATATTCCCCGCCCTTTCAAGGTCCGGTTTAACGATAGCAGCAGGATTATTCAGGAAATTGGACAGAGAGACAGCAGCCTATTTCTCCTTTCTCCTTTCTACCCCTGCCATTCTGGGAGGTATCGTGCTACAGGGAAAAGAAATGATCGGTGGCGGGGCTGAGGCGATCCCCTTCTCAAGTTTAGCCATCGGAACAGTCAGTGCTGCAGTATTCGGCTATTTCGCCATTATGACCATGGTGAATTTCTTAAAGAAGCACTCTCTGAAAATATTCTCCTATTACGTTTGGGCTTTGGGGCTCTTGATTCTCATTCTTCAATACTCAGGATTCATGTAGGAGGATAAATATGAACCATGATTGGATTTTACACATCCTTACATTTCTAACCGATTTAGGATATATAGGAATCTCTCTCGCACTCATGATTGAAGTCATCCCCAGCGAGCTTGTCCTGAGCTATGCAGGCTTCATGGTGAACGCCGGCAAACTCACGTTTATCGGGGTCTTCATCAGCGGAGTCATCGGTGGGACCGTAGCTCAGTTATTTCTTTATTGGCTTGGGTATTATGGCGGGAGACCGTTTTTTGAAAAATACGGAAAATATCTGTTTATTCATTCCAAGCATATTCTTGCTGCAGAGAAATGGTTTGAGAAGCACGGGACGATCGTCATATTCACGGCACGCTTCATACCAATCGTCCGGCATGCCATCAGTATACCCGCCGGCATAAGCCGCATGCCCTTCTCTACATTCACCCTATACACTTTTGCAGCCATGCTCCCCTGGACATTGTTGTTTATGATCATCGGGATGGAACTCGGTACACACTGGGAGCATATTGAAGTCATCGGGACGCGCTATATTAAACCCCTCAGTTTAATAGCTGTCATTTCAACCCTGTTTTATCTGATTTATTCAAAAAGAAGAAATAAAAGGATGGATTAACTTCTTTTTTCACGAAAAATTGTTTAAAATAATAAGGAAACAAGCCTCACGAAAGGAAAAACGATGAATTCCATACTTTTAAGAAATGTAACCATTTATCCCATTACATCCAAGCCTATTCATAATGGAGCTTTACTCATAAAAGACGGAAAAATCAAACAAATATTCCCCCATGACGTGGAGGGATTCCACCACGCTTCCGTATACGATTGTCAGGGGAAATTCCTTTTTCCCGGATTCATTGATTGCCACACTCATTTAGGACTCTATGACGAGGGTACAGGGTGGGCGGGTAACGACGCCAATGAAACCATCGAACCGATGACCCCTCATATCAGGGCCTTCGACGGTGTCTACCCATTGGACCCGGGCTTTAAAGACGCCCTTAAATATGGCGTCACCACCGTGAATGTCATGCCCGGAAGCGCAAATGTGATCGGGGGTACCACAGCGGTGATCAAGACACATGGCTCTAACATCAGGTCCATGCTTATCAAAGAAACCTCCGGATTGAAAATCGCTTTAGGGGAAAATCCGAAACGAATCCATAGCAATGGAAACAATGATTCCATTACAAGGATGGGGATCATGGGGATGCTCAGGGAAGCTTTTTTCTCAGCTAAATATTGTGACCAGCCAGAGGAACTGAGAGTCTCCCCATTAGTTTCCGCTTTAAAACGTGAAATCCCTGTTCGGATCCACGCTCACAGAGCAGACGATATTTTATCCGCAGTGCGTTTCGCTGAGGAATTCAACCTCGACCTCCGGATAGAACATTGCACGGAGGGTCACCTTATTTCAGATGAACTGAAAGGAAGAAACTTAAAAGTTTCAGTCGGTCCGACGTTTACAAGACGCTCGAAGGTAGAGCTTAAAAACAAGAGCTGGATCACCTATCAGAAGTTGACGGAAGCCGGTGTCGAAGTGTCGGTTACGACCGATCACCCTTACACACCCATCCAGTATCTGAACATGTGTGCGGCGATTGCCGTGCGTGAAGGATTGGAGGAACAAAAGGCACTGGAGGGAATCACCATTGCTCCTGCCAGAAACCTTGGTGTATCTGACCGGATCGGCAGTATCGAAGTAAATAAGGATGCCGATCTGGTCCTTTGGAGCCACCATCCATTCCACTTTATGGCAAAGCCTATGTTGACTTTCGTCAATGGGGAAATCGCTTATCAAAATGTGTAGAAATTTGTTAAAAATTTTCTTTAAAAATCAGCATTTTACCTATTTCCTTTTTGAGATATTTCGTATATGATACAGATGGATAATATATTTCCGGTTACAATGACGCGATTTATTCATATATTGAGCGACTGTAATGAAGGGAAGGCAAAAGGTGCGCCACCAGTTTCTTGACTGGTCTTAGTGGGTTCGATTCCCACCCCGAAATTTTTTAGTTACCATTTAAAAATTTCGAGGGTGGGATCGTACGCAAGTAGACTGCCCTCAAGGAGGGTCTACTATGATCAAGAAACGTGAATTACATGAGTGTCATGAACTCTATGACCTGATGGTGCACCCGGATGTCTTCCCTTTTGTGCGTCAAAAGGCACAATCCTATGAGGAACTTCTTTTCTTGACGAAACAAACCATTGAAGCAGAAGAACGGGGAGAACTTATTTCCCGGACGATTTTGGACGAGTGGGGCAACCCTATCGGTACCATCAATCTATTTGACATCCAGGAAAAGGCAGGATTCCTGGGAACATGGCTAGGGAAGCCGTTTCATGGCAAAGGGTATAACCAGCCGGCGAAGGATGCATTTTTTTCCGAGTTGTTTTTTGAATTGGGCATGGAAACCATCTTTATGAGAATCAGAAAGGTGAATACCCGTTCACAAAAGGCCGCAGAAAAGCTGCCTTATGTCGTGAAGGCAAATGAGTCAAGGAAATCTCTCTATGATCAATTAAATGCTCAAGATGAGGTTTATGATCTATATGAGATCCCTAAAGATTTGTACACCCTCTATTTATATCAGCTTCAGCAGTCGCCTGAAGAAGAGCAGGCGCTCGAAGCTTAAAAACAGAAAAAGGTTATCATAAAGGTATTTACCCTTTGTGATAACCTTTTTGTTACGATGGATTAAAAGGAGGCATGGATCATAAAAAATACGGTAAAGGTGATGGCGAGTTTTAAATGCCACGCTCGGTCCTTCCTTTTGAATCTCTTAAATCCCATGCTTATAAGGAAGAAGAGCACGATACTCGAAAGGATCCCCGTTATATTGGTGAAGCCCCAATGGAAATCTCTGATGAGGGCCAGAAATCCGTGTAGCACCACACCTGCTGTTGCCAATAGTGCTAAGGGCACGTGCCATTTCCTTAACAGCTTTCCTATGAATTGGACAAGGCGTTTTATTTCAATATCCTTCCACTTTACCCCTTTCAAGCCTCTCCATTTCATTAACAGGAATATCGGAAAGATACTGAGGACGACAAAATAAATTATTCTTGCTGCGGACCCGAATTGTTTGAGAAATTCCTTGTAGGATTCTTCATCCATTCCCATGAGGACTTCCCTGTAAGCAGAAATGAGGAGAATACCTGCAACCGTTAAACAGATGCTTAATGCCAAATAGAAAATGACATTTTTTCGTTCCTTAGAATTCGGGATGAATTTCGATAAAAATGATGGATGGCTGATTTTCGATTTGGACTCCATTTACTTTCTCCTATTATCATTAAGAATTATACGTTTACTATAACCCTCAAACATGAAAATTAAATGAAAATCCCATGAAATGATTTAATTACCCTCCAAATCCGCTAAATAAATCGAAGCTGACTGTATTGATGCCTTATCTTACATTCCAAGATCAGCACCGATACTGTCAGCTCCGGTTTTTATTTTTGTTTAGCTATTTTCTCGAAGTACAGGTTTCTTACTACGAATGTTTTATAATTCTCCAATTTCCTTTTTTCTAATGGGTGATGATTGATCCCCATCTTTTTAAGCTCTTGAAGGTACCATCCTTTTGAATATTGATACGCCATTCCACTTCTCCCCTTCAACCATTTGTATACTATATGCTTGAAGGGGATTACAATGACTCTTTATCTGGACATGGACGAAAGCACCTCATACATATCCTGGATGGTGTAGGCTTTTTCACCTTTTTCCATATTGCGGATCATGATGTCACGATTTGCCTTAAGCTCATTGATACCCGCCAAGAAGCTCTTTTCGTCCAATTCTTCTTCTTCCAGCTTTATCGCATAACCGTGTTTCACGAAACTGTTGGCATTAAGGATTTGATCCCCACGGCTCGCTTCCCTTGAGAGGGGGATCAATAACATCGGTTTCTTTAAAGCCAGGAATTCAAAGATTGAATTCGAACCGGCACGGGAGATCACGAAATCCGTCATCGCCAGGTAATGAGGCAGTTCACCCTTGATGAATTCGTATTGACGATACCCTTTTTGTTCAAGGCTATCATCCACGTTACCTTTCCCGCAAATATGAATGATTTGAAAGGCGGCCAGTAGCTCCTCCAGATTCCCTCTTACCGCTTCGTTAATTTTTCTCGCTCCAAGACTTCCTCCCATGATCATCAAAACGGGTTTACCCTCATAATATCCGGTTAATCTCTTCCCTTCACGGGCATCACCCGTAAATAATTCCTCGCGGATGATGGCTCCTGCGCATAAAGATTTTTCACTCGGGAGGGATTGAACCGTTTCCGGGAAGGTGGTGAAAATTTTCGTTGCGAATGGGACGGCTAATTTATTGGCAAGTCCCGGAGTCACATCGGACTCGTGGATCGCTACAGGAACTTTGGCCATCTTAGCGGCCATCACGACCGGGACGGAAACGAATCCCCCTTTGGAAAAGATGATGTCCGGCTTCGTGTTCCTGATGACGGATAGTGCGTCAAACACTCCTTTCATCACTCGAAACGGATCTGAAAAGTTTTTCCAGGAAAAATATCTTCTCAACTTGCCGCTTGAGATGCTTTTGTACGGGATATGGGGAAATTGTTCAGTGATGATTTCCTTTTCGATCCCATCTTCCGATCCTATATACGTTATGTCCCAACCTTCTTTTTCAAAGTGTGGAATCAGTGCTGTATTAACCGTGACGTGGCCTGCAGATCCTCCGCCCGTAAATAATATACGTTTCTTCATATGTATAAACTCCTAACTCATATTCTAATTTCCTTCTCTCTAACCATTATACACTTTACCAAAAATAGAAGCGGGATAGAACTACGAAAATTTGACAAAAAGAAAAGAGACCCTTTTCAACCTTCAGGAACTCTTTGTATACATAAGAATTACCAGGCCCCATCTCTTTTCAGAATATAATTGGCTACATTCCTGCCACTTATCGTCACCATCGGGGATCCTCCCCCGGGATGCGTCGTTCCACCCGTGTAGAAAAGGTGTTTAATATCCTTGCTGACATTGGAAGGACGAAGGAATGCTTCGGTCATACGGTGGGAGGCAAGGCCGTAAAGGGAGCCTTTATAGGCTGAGAATTTATGTTTTATGGTGTCCGGTGTGTAGATTTTCTCCACTTCCAGGGATTCCTTTATGGACAGTCCCTTTTCTTCTAATGTATGATAAATCTTCTCTTTATACGACTGAGCTTGTTCATCGGTCAATTCGATGGCAGGTGCATTGACAAGGATAAATAAATTACTTCCCTTTGTGACGCTTGGATCTGTCGCTGCCGAATGGCTGATATAGATCGTTGGGTCACTCGGGAGTTTTTTTTCAGAGAATATTTCCGTGAATTCCTTTTGATAATCCCCTGTGAAATAAACCTGATGATGATGAATGGATTCCTGGAAGGTTCTGAGACCTGCTAAAATCACGAAAGCTGAAATCGACGGGTCATAGGAGTCAAGCTTCCCGTCAGGATGACTCGGTCGATCCCCTTCCTCTATCAATTCTTTCGTAGCCGTGATAAAATCCCCATTCACGATCACGTCGTCAGCAGGAAGAAATTCTCCATCTTCTGTTTTCACACCGACTGCCCTTTTCCCCTTCACCACGATCTCTTTTATTCGGACTCCGAGACGTATTCTTCCCCCGAGTTCCTGGAAGAAAGAACTAAACCCTTCCGCAATCCCCGGGTTTCCACCTTTCGTATAATACACCCCATCATTCATCTCAAGATGACCGATCAATGAAAAGGTGGCAGGGCACTCATAAGGTGATGAACCAATATATGTCGCATACCGATTGAACACCTTCAACACTTCTTCATCCTGAAAGAACCTTCTATGAAAATGATCCATTTTCTCAAAGGGACGGACCTTCATAAAGCTATAGGAAAGACTGGGGGAAAGATAATCCCTCCATGAACCAAATACCCTGTAAAAAAATCCACTCTCAGCCAATGTATAAAGTTTTTCAACTTCTTTTAAATACTCTGTATATTGTTCTGCCCCATAGGGGTCGATCCCTTTAAGTCCGTTCATCATTTCTTCGGGGTCGGCTGATTGATAGAGGACCCTTCCATCCGGAAAAACGTTTTTCGTATGTTTTGCGAGTCTTTCAAACTCAAAATAACGGGAGGAGTCCCCTCCTGCATCATTGATCACAGATTGAAAGACGTGAGGCATCGTAATCGTGTTCGGGCCGAAATCAAAGGAGTAGCCGTCAATTTCAACCCGCATCATTTTCCCGCCTGGGTGAAGGTTCTGTTCTATGACCGTAACGGTATATCCTTTACTTTGAAGGGATATCGCAGCAGACAATCCCCCTAAGCCCCCACCAATGATGATGATATTCTTCATGAATAGGTCCTTCCTTTCCACGTGTATCCCTGATTTTTCATTCCCCTCAGCATAGACGCCCACATGATGATGATAAAGAAGATGGAAGCGATAGGAATCAATAGAGAATGCCACTTTGATTGATTGGAAGCGATATCGATCATGAACGTTTGCACCCAGATTCCCATCAGGGGAAGGCCGTACACAAACTCACCGGAAATCAAACCATAAAGGGCTAAAGGCAGGGGAAGTATGAAGAATATGGAATAAAACAGGGAAAGGAGGATAACCGATATCGGACTTCTTCCTGTGCCTGCATAGATATTCTTCAAAAACCCTTCCCATACTTCCTTATTCGTTTCATACATATGACAGGTCACGTCAAAGCTATTATTGACAAGTGTCACCTTCCACCCATTTTCCTTTACCTTCCTGGAGAGATGGACATCTTCCAGAAGAGACGACTTAACAGCCTCATGTCCACCGCAATCATCGTATGCTTCCTTTTTGAAAAACATAAAAGCTCCATGGGCTGCCGTGAATGCGCTTCTGGTCGTATGATTTGCCACAGCGAGGGGAAGATGAAAATAGACGAGAAAGTGCTGGAACGGGACCAGCATTTTACTAAGGAAGGTCGGTATGGGAAACTGGGGAAATCCCGTTACAAGCCCCGAATCATATCGCTCCATTTGAAATAATACTTTCTCAATGATGGAGGGAGAAACCCTCACATCGGCGTCCAGATAAAGATAATACGAACCAGAGGCATGCCGACTAAGCTCGCTGCAGGCATGGACCTTTCCCACCCATCCTTGTGGGAGGGGCTTTCCATGGATGATCCTGAAGCGGGGATCTCCTTTCGTAAGACGTGTCAGGAGTTCTCTTGTATGATCCGTCGACCCATCATCCAAGATAATAAATTCCACGGGGGAATGGGTGATTCTTTTGATGCTTTCGATCAGCCCTTCTACATTCCTTTCCTCGTTCCTCATTGGAACCAGGACGGACACCAAGTCATTTACAGTCGATTTACGGGATAGCTTTGGTAAAAAAAGCAGATTGATCAACGTGGCCAGTACAAATAGGAAGGTGATCAGTATATAATAATTCATTTTCTCTCCACCCCTACTTTCTTCCCTTCCAAAAGCTCAACCACTCACTATTGGTCGGAAACCCTTTTAGCAACAATTCAAATGTGGATATGTTTTCATGGATGATATCCTTTTTCAAATCATCAAGCCTGGTTTCCAACCCCACCCTTAAGTGCCCTGTCAGCTCTGCCCTTGTTGAAAGCTGACTTGTATCCATGTCTTCCCGGCTAATCCGGATGAACAACTCGGGTCTTTGATCATGACGAAAGGTATAATAAAATGTGACCAGCGTGACAGTGATTTCCGGATTCCGTTTGTATAAATACCCCGGTCCACTCATAAAGGATAAGGGTCTTTTTTCAAGATGCTCTTCCTTCCCTTGAGGAAAGATCCAAACCGTTTTCTTCTCTTGTAAACACTTCTCAGCAAATTTCAAAGAAGTGATCAGGTCTTTGGGAGATCGGGGATTGACAGAGAATGCGCCGATTTTCCGAAAGAAGGAGAAATCCTCCATTCCTTTCTGGCTCATCATGGCGAAGCTGTCTTCTTTCATGACATGATGATTTAAGTAAAAGACCATCAAACCATCCCACCAGCTTGAATGATTGGCGAGTACGAGGTGACCTGAACCCAGTTGAAACGAATCTCGTTGGTCTTCAATCCACACACGATAAAAATGCTTCTTGAGCTGGTAAGTAAGATAGCCCGACAGCAGTTGTTGAAATCCCTTACTTTTTTTCGGTTCAATCATGTTACCTTCTCCAATCGGGTTCTTAGAATAAGAGATGCCGCGTAAAATGACGAAGTGACAAGAACCGCCATCCATAGCCCTTCCACCATAGCCGTCACCATAAACATCAAGATCACAAGAAAGTATAACCTCCTCATCCGGCCGCTCCATTTGGTAGTGAAAAGTTCACGCTTAATCCATATATACAGGAAGCATTGGATGAAAAAAGAAACACAAAACCACCCTAAGAAGTTTTGTGTGGGGATATCATAGTACGCCCCCCCTTGATCCCATATCCAGTATTCCCTGCCTTTAAAGGCAACCGGGTCGATGATCAAATCCATTGTCACCGCTAATAGAGAGGTCACTGTACTATAGACTAACGCTCCCCTAACTGTCTTCGCCCTGTTAAAGAGGAACTCATAATGTGACATGCTGGTAAATACCACCATGACCCAAGCGAAGCCGATTGTCACTGGCACACCGAATAATTGAAATCCAAAATCCTTCTCATAATGATAGGACCCGAATATCAGACCGTAATGGACACCTAAACTCTCGGCGATGATTGTAAGCAGCAAGATGCCTATTGAAATGATCAGTCCGGGTCGAATTCCGAGCCTCTTCATTGCATAAAGAATGGCCAATAACCCTGCTAAATATAAGAAGACGGCATTTGCCCATTGCAGGGACGGAGGCAGCCAGTCGAGAGAAACCAGGATGATCCCCACCCCATACCATATTATAAACACTATCCACAACCAGTCCTGCCAATGTTTAGTCATTCTTTCCCTCCCTTATGGTCATTTTCCTAATTCCCAATGAGACTTCGTTTGTTAAGCATATTTCACTCTCTATCCCCATGAAAATATGGTACAGTATGAAAGTGAAATTACCATGCTGTATCTGAAGGCATTCAGGAGGAGTACGTCCAATGAGAGAAACTCATACAATGAAAGATAAGATCAAACAACTATCCATCATACTCATCCCCATCCTTGTAACGCAGCTTGGGATGTTTGCCATGAATTTCTTCGACACGATCATGTCAGGGAAGTATTCTCCCATTGATCTTGCAGGTGTCGCCATCGGCTCTTCCCTTTGGGTGCCCGTCTTTACAGGATTAAGCGGGATCCTTTTGGCCGTGACGCCAATCGTCGCCCAATTGAATGGAAGCGGCAACAAGAAAGAAGTACCCCATACCGTACTACAAGGTGTATATGCAGCCATCGCATTATCGCTTATCGTCATGGTGACTGGGGGACTCGCCCTCAATCCGATATTAAACGGGATGAATATAGAACCGGAAGTCCGGAGTGTGGCGAAGGAGTATCTCATTGCCCTCTCGTTCGGAATGATTCCCTTATTTATCTATAATGTATTAAGGTCATTCATCGACGCCCTGGGGATGACGAGGGTGACCATGTTCATTACCCTGATGTCCCTGCCGATTAATGTCGTGTTCAATTACCTTCTTATTTTTGGTAAATTGGGACTCCCTGCACTTGGAGGGGTGGGTGCAGGTGTTGCGTCTGCCATCACCTATTGGCTCATTACACTCATCGCCTTCTGGGTCGTCCATACGAAAGGGCCTTTTAATCAATATAATATCTTCCGGACCATCCGTAAGCCTGACCTTGCTAAGTGGAAAGAAATTTTTGTGATCGGTGTACCGATTGGTTTATCCATTTTCTTCGAAGTAAGCATTTTTTCAGCTGTTACTTTGTTGATGAGCAATTACGATACAGTGGTCATTGCGGCTCACCAGGCAGCGATCAATTTTGCATCCTTCCTCTATATGATCCCACTGAGCATTTCCATGGCCTTGACCATCGTTGTAGGCTTTGAAGTCGGGGCTAAGAGGCTTCGTGATGCAAAGGTTTACAGCTGGATGGGCGTCAGCTTTGCATTGTTGTTAGCTGTCATATACGGAATCATATTACTCGTCTTCCGTTCTGAAATCGCCTATCTTTATTCGGATGATGCGTATGTATTAGAATTAACGGCTCACTTCTTATTGTATGCCGTATTCTTCCAGCTTTCAGACGCGATACAAGCCCCAGTCCAAGGTGCCCTCAGAGGATATAAGGATGTCAATATCACCTTTATCATGGCTCTTGTATCTTATTGGGTGATCGGCCTTCCATTGGGCTATATCCTTGCTAACTACACAACTTTCGGTCCATACGGCTACTGGCTTGGGCTTACATCGGGCTTAACCGCAGGCGCGATCACATTGTCAGGCCGACTCCTATTTATACAAAAGAAATACAGAAAACAATATAGTCAATAGATTAGTGACCGAAAGAGCAACGGAATGCATCACTGCCGTTGCTCTTTATTGATGAAATACCTTTCCAAGTACATCCTTACCACCTGTAACGGGAATGATGGAACCGGTAAGGAAATCGGATTCTTCCTGACACAGGAACAAAATGATCCTCGCCAAATCTTCCCCTGTTCCGGGTCGTCCAATCGGTGTATGTGGATCATGTTGTTCTTTGGCCCTGCTGATTTCGCTTTCTTTCCAATCACCTACTATGTCACCCGGGCAGACCATATTTGCCGTTATGCCGTTCTTTGCTTCTTCGATTGAAATCGTTTTTGTGAAGGAAGCGAGACCCGCTTTCGCTGCAGCGAATGCAGAACGGTAAATCCAGCCCGGTGCTGATTCGACCCTGTCATATCCAAATGTGATGATTCTTCCCCATTGTTTTTCACGCATCTTCGGAATCAATAACCTGGATAAGTAAAATACACTATTCAAATTCCCATTCACAATATAATTCCATTCTTCGGGGGAATAATCGGCAAATGACTTTCTTTCTTTAACATAGGGTCCCGCGTTGTGAATTAAGATGTCGACGCTCTCCACCTTACTCCAGATTTCTGATGCCATCCGTTCACATTCTTCCGGCAGGGAAATGTCCCCCTTGATTGGGATGATGGAATTGGAGTATGTTTGGGTTAATTCATCAACCAACCCTTCTACAAAAGAATCATCACTTCTATAATTCAGGATGACCGTGTTTCCTTCTTTAGAGAATTCCTCCACGGTCTTTCTTCCGATTCCCTTTGATCCGCCCGTTATCAGGACAACTTTATCTTCTATCATCAAGCTCACTCCACGTACTCGTTATATTTCAATAGTAAGAATGATTATCAGGAAATGCAAATCTAAGCTCTTAGACAATTCGTACCACATGGTATAAAGAAAACCGCGTATGCATTCAAATAATTAAGGGAAAATAAAAAAAGCAGACTCTCCAAAGAGAGACTGCTCAGACTGTAGACAAACCCCACCTTCACTTTAACCGAAGGTGGGGTTTTCTGATATTTTAAAAGATTTTTCTCCTGTTTCTAGGCTGGACATGGCCCTCGCCATGTCCAGT